>NZ_BAAHYN010000006.1:0-385277 GCF_054657535.1 Desulfosporosinus burensis | reverse complement strand
CGGGCGGGAACGCGATCGGGAACCTTGTGAAGTTTCAATCCACGCACCCGCACGGGGTGCGACCAGATATTAGTTTAAAGGTTGTGATCTTAAATGGTTTCAATCCACGCACCCGCACGGGGTGCGACTCGGAGGATTCTGTCGGGTTATTCCAGCTTAATCGTTTCAATCCACGCACCCGCACGGGGTGCGACTGAGTAAGTCAGTGGAGAGTGTCGTTTTAGCTGTTTCAATCCACGCACCCGCACGGGGTGCGACCTAAGTCGTATAAGACAGCTTATACGACAGAGTGTTTCAATCCACGCACCCGCACGGGGTGCGACCTAATAATTCTAATCGGTTCGCCTCTTTCGGCTGGTTTCAATCCACGCACCCGCACGGGGTGCGACGGGACGATTGCGGCGGGCGGAATCCTGGCGTTGTTTCAATCCACGCACCCGCACGGGGTGCGACATACGACAGAGTGAAAGGAGGTTTGTATATGTGGTTTCAATCCACGCACCCGCACGGGGTGCGACCGGTAGCGTTCGGCTTGTCCTCTGAATTAACTGTTTCAATCCACGCACCCGCACGGGGTGCGACGGGAGGGCTTATCGCCTTCCTGGGATATCAAGGGTTTCAATCCACGCACCCGCACGGGGTGCGACGGATGCTCGTCCAGCCAATCCGTCTGTTTTAAGTTTCAATCCACGCACCCGCACGGGGTGCGACGACATTGTCTAACGTTACAAGTGCCTTAATTTGGTTTCAATCCACGCACCCGCACGGGGTGCGACTGAAGAGTGGTTTTGACCAATGGAGTATCAACGGTTTCAATCCACGCACCCGCACGGGGTGCGACATTTGAGTAGGTAGAGCATCTAGGATTGCTTGGTTTCAATCCACGCACCCGCACGGGGTGCGACACGATACGATTATCTTTACCTGTTGGGGTATAGGTGTTTCAATCCACGCACCCGCACGGGGTGCGACGTTTATCTCAAAATTTAACGTTGCCGAATAGCAGTTTCAATCCACGCACCCGCACGGGGTGCGACTTCGGGAAGATCAGCATAGGACCTCATACAAAATGTTTCAATCCACGCACCCGCACGGGGTGCGACCGGGGGAGTTAAGCGGAGGAAGCAGCCACCCAAGTTTCAATCCACGCACCCGCACGGGGTGCGACAGTAGTATAGTCCAACCTACGGTGTGGATGAGAGTTTCAATCCACGCACCCGCACGGGGTGCGACTAAAACCCTAGCAATACTCGACGATGGAATAAAGTTTCAATCCACGCACCCGCACGGGGTGCGACGCGCAGTTTAATATGCGTTCATCCCACGAAATTGTTTCAATCCACGCACCCGCACGGGGTGCGACACGATCACCACACACTTGACCGGTAATGTGACTGTTTCAATCCACGCACCCGCACGGGGTGCGACAGGTGAAAATGAAATTGATTGGGACGCAAGGGAAGTTTCAATCCACGCACCCGCACGGGGTGCGACGAATGAAAATGGATTTGCGGTCCTTGGCACAATGTTTCAATCCACGCACCCGCACGGGGTGCGACTCACACATTAGGCAAACAAAGCCCTCATCAATCGGTTTCAATCCACGCACCCGCACGGGGTGCGACATCCCACAAACCCCCCAGTCGTTCCTCCAGGTTTCAATCCACGCACCCGCACGGGGTGCGACTTCACGGAGGCATTATCCCCCCAGATTCCCGTCCCGTTTCAATCCACGCACCCGCACGGGGTGCGACGCTCCAGGGAACGTGATGGGTCATCTTCCAATGGGTTTCAATCCACGCACCCGCACGGGGTGCGACACGTAGGCCTCCGCCCCGTGAGCCTCCAGAGTGTTTCAATCCACGCACCCGCACGGGGTGCGACGTGGAGAGTGACGGCGGCGGTCAAGTTCTGAATAGTTTCAATCCACGCACCCGCACGGGGTGCGACATAAAACACGTTTCCTGTTTGGGAGCGATAGGGGTTTCAATCCACGCACCCGCACGGGGTGCGACAATTCTCGGCGAAGGTCGTGGCGGCTTTGGAGACGTTTCAATCCACGCACCCGCACGGGGTGCGACTGCGGAGCCCTGGGCACTTTGCCCACCAGCCCAGTTTCAATCCACGCACCCGCACGGGGTGCGACCATTCCACCCAGGTTGACCCCCTTGAACGACTGAGGTTTCAATCCACGCACCCGCACGGGGTGCGACAGTAATGCGCCAAGTAAGACAGCCGTAACCATAGTTTCAATCCACGCACCCGCACGGGGTGCGACACGTAGACAAGCTTACTTATAACTGCAAAAGAGGTTTCAATCCACGCACCCGCACGGGGTGCGACTCTATTTGTAAGTCCCTAAGTATATCTAAGATTGTTTCAATCCACGCACCCGCACGGGGTGCGACCCTTAGTTTTTGTATGATTATACACAAATAATGTTTCAATCCACGCACCCGCACGGGGTGCGACAAATCTCTACCGTTTTCAGTGCGGAATGACTCGAGTTTCAATCCACGCACCCGCACGGGGTGCGACTCAAAAACAAGAGACCTTATAAAAGCAAGATGGTTTCAATCCACGCACCCGCACGGGGTGCGACGCGTATAGGGCAATGCTTTGTCGATTTATTCCAGTTTCAATCCACGCACCCGCACGGGGTGCGACCATTTTACAAAGCCAATCAATAGAAAAGGAGATGTTTCAATCCACGCACCCGCACGGGGTGCGACAGTCAAAACTTTACAATAGATGAACAACCTAAAGTTTCAATCCACGCACCCGCACGGGGTGCGACCGTTTCATCCATTTTCACGTGTGTTTGCGTTGAGTTTCAATCCACGCACCCGCACGGGGTGCGACGGAATGATCTACTCTAGCGCAGAAGAAGCAATAGTTTCAATCCACGCACCCGCACGGGGTGCGACCTACCGCTTTCTCAAATTCGTCTATACTTCCAAGGTTTCAATCCACGCACCCGCACGGGGTGCGACCATCTTGCTTTTATAAGGTCTCTTGTTTTTGATGTTTCAATCCACGCACCCGCACGGGGTGCGACCGTAAAAGCAGTTAACCCAACTTACTTAGAAATGCTGTTTCAATCCACGCACCCGCACGGGGTGCGACACGTGACGTGGTATATTGTAATCAGATCAAGGGTTTCAATCCACGCACCCGCACGGGGTGCGACTAATTCCATCGTGTCCCTTGGTTCTCGGTCTAGGTTTCAATCCACGCACCCGCACGGGGTGCGACCAGCGAAAAAACAGCACCTGGCAGACCATTCGAGTTTCAATCCACGCACCCGCACGGGGTGCGACTGCCTAGTGCAATTAGAGAGGGGCGAATGGCATGTTTCAATCCACGCACCCGCACGGGGTGCGACAACAAAGACACAGCAATAGGAGGATGAGGGAATGTTTCAATCCACGCACCCGCACGGGGTGCGACTCTCTAGTTGGCCGTGCAATAACCCCACTAGCGGTTTCAATCCACGCACCCGCACGGGGTGCGACCCAAGGGTGACTTTATCAGCCGCGAAGCCTTTGTTTCAATCCACGCACCCGCACGGGGTGCGACAATATACAAAAGTGGTGTACCTAAGACAGCGGAGTTTCAATCCACGCACCCGCACGGGGTGCGACGTACGGAAAAGACAACTGGCGCAAGATAGACACGGTTTCAATCCACGCACCCGCACGGGGTGCGACAGAGGGCTTACAGATGATAGCTAGACATTATCCTGTTTCAATCCACGCACCCGCACGGGGTGCGACTAATGCCAAAGTTATCCTAGGATGGACCAAAGTCGTTTCAATCCACGCACCCGCACGGGGTGCGACGTTTACAGAGCTTTCAATTACTTCAGACATAAGTTTCAATCCACGCACCCGCACGGGGTGCGACGGAAAGGGCTATAAATCATTCTGGAACTCAAAGTTTCAATCCACGCACCCGCACGGGGTGCGACACTTCTGGTGCAATCGTGTCTGTGGCTGAGTTGTTTCAATCCACGCACCCGCACGGGGTGCGACAACAACACAGCTATAGGAGGATGAGGGTAATGAGTTTCAATCCACGCACCCGCACGGGGTGCGACGGGACCCACAGAAAGTGCATATGTGATACTTGATGTTTCAATCCACGCACCCGCACGGGGTGCGACTGTCCGATCCGGGGGACTGATTGGTTCACGATCAGTTTCAATCCACGCACCCGCACGGGGTGCGACTCGAAGGGTTGAGGCGGGAGGTTCTCGAGTTGAGGTTTCAATCCACGCACCCGCACGGGGTGCGACTAAAGGTATCATAAAATATACCACTTTGACTAGTTTCAATCCACGCACCCGCACGGGGTGCGACAGCCTTTGAGGAGTACGGTTTTACCGAATCCGGGTTTCAATCCACGCACCCGCACGGGGTGCGACTGAAATTCATATAGGTGATCGGGTCATTGTTTAGTTTCAATCCACGCACCCGCACGGGGTGCGACGTCTATTATCCAGGACTAAAACTATAAGAAAAGAGGTTTCAATCCACGCACCCGCACGGGGTGCGACCGTATTCCAGTCCAGCGGCAACGAAGGCCCCAGAGTTTCAATCCACGCACCCGCACGGGGTGCGACCCTCCTGATTCGACGGAGAGGATCGGGCCCCATATAGTTTCAATCCACGCACCCGCACGGGGTGCGACATCGCATATTTAGAACCCATATCCTATACTTTAGTTTCAATCCACGCACCCGCACGGGGTGCGACGGGCCGCCTTGAAAGAGATCGCCGACCTCAAAGTTTCAATCCACGCACCCGCACGGGGTGCGACTGTCGCAAAATAAGCCTTTAAAAACAAAGCCTTTCGGTGCTCTGTTTTGCGAAACCTTTTTTAGCCAGTAAAATTATTTAATGAAACAGAAGAATAATCCATTAAACCCTTGATATACAAGCAATGCGAAACCACTACTGAACTAATGACAGCTAAGGGTTCGCATCAATGATCAGAACCCCTTCAGGGTCATAGGCTTCCTTTGCACCATAATGTTCCACGCGCCTTTTCCAATTGCTACCAAGCAAATAATATCGCAAACTATCCGTATTCGGATCTACGATACTCTCTAAACGATGTTTTAATTCAGCATACTGTGTGGGATCTACCAAGCATTCAAATACAGAATTCTGAACTCTCTGTCCATAGTTCTGACATTGTTTAGCAACTTTACGCAAACGTTTCTTACCTGTATCACTCGTTACGTTTACATCATAAGTAATCAATACCATCATATAGAACTCCTCACTTCCAGAAAAAAGGTGGATAATCTTCAAGATCTCCTCTGATATGCCTGGCAAGAAGCATAGCCTGAATATAAGGTACCAATCCTAAAGATACTTTCTCCTCCAAAAATGGATGCATAATTTCTTCTTGCTTGCGTTTCTGCCAGGCTATGAGCAATTCTTTTCTAGTCTTATCGTCCATAATGACGGCACCATTCTCTTTAATAATAAACCCACTTGGATCAATCTGGTTACGATTTATGAGTGTCGCCGCTAGCCTATCCGCAAAATGCGGTCTAAGTTCTTCCATCACATCCAGAGCAAGACTTTGCCTGCCTGGTCTGTCCCGATGTAAAAAGCCCGCTTGCGGATCAAGCCCAATACTCTCCAGTGCAGCAACAACTTCATGGCTTAATAAAGTATATAAAAAAGATAGCAATGCATTTATTCGATCTAATGGCGGACGTCTGTTTCTTCCTGTCATACTAAATGCATCTTTATTGTTAAGTATCAATTGATTAAAACCCGTGAAATACAGATTTGCAGCCTGTCCTTCCAATCCTCTCACTACATTTAAATCGTCTGTCTTATCTAATCTTTTGGCCATTATAGCCATATCTTTCATAATGTCTGTTAGCAGATTAGTATCGACAGTTTGCGGATGGTCCCGTACTGCACGATGTAAAACAGCTCTACCGTTGATTATCTTTGCCAAGATGAAACGTTTCGCTAATCTTACCGTAATGATATCGTTTTCTGTCCATCGATACTGTTTTTTCCTTAACAAAATATTACCGGAAACTTTACCCGTAATACGTCCCATGAACTTTCCATATTCCGTTAAGAATGACAGTGAAACGCCTCTTTCGCAACACAAATGCATTAGTCCTGGGCTTGCTCCAGCAAAACCAAAACAAACTATTCCCTCTAAATTATGAACCGGAACACGGAATTTGATTTCATTTTCGGTCTTAATTAGAACATTCTCTCCATCACGAGCTAAGTAGGCATCTGGCATCGTTACATAAAGAGTATTCAGAAGCTTTCTCAAAAATCCTTCACCTCCGAATCAATCATTCGCGCCAAATATTCTTTAACAGAGTGCTTGCGAATGGTGAGGTTTGGCTGGCATATTTCTATCAGTGAACACATAGTACAATGCTTACCTTTTTGCGCTTTCGGGGTAGTTCCTTCTGACATCATTTTATGCATTTTTCCAGACAGTTCTTCGACCCGTACACGCAATGATTGATCAATCATGATGGTTTCCCGGCGTCTAGTCTGACCATAAAAGAGATACCCTGAATCAATCGAAACCTTCAGCATTTCTTCCAAAGCTATCGCTTGGGCGCAAAGTTGAACCGCATCACGATCATCCGGTTTTGCTCGTCCACGCTTATATTCTACTGGATAAGGTCGCCACCATCCCTTCCGTTTGTTAAGCCGCACCGTAATCCCCTCCAAGGCATCTTCCACTCTGTAGAATTCAACGACATCAGCTACGCCACGAAGACCCAGTTTATGAGATACAAGCGGCATCGCCCTGACCACCCTGATATCTTTTCTTGTTTCATCCTCAAAAGGGTCATCGGTGCGCTCATGAAGGTGTTTCCCCTCAATCGTGCGAACATTTTCTGCCCAAGCCTGTTCAATATGGATTAGCGCCCACTGCCGCTCGCAAAACGCCATATGTTGGATACCAGAGAGCAGGAGATAGTCCTCATTCGAATAAGCATTGTCCATAAACTCACGCCTTTTATCGCCCATCAATAATTTCGGGATTCAAACCAACTAGCTCTTCAATTTCAATATTATAATCCGAGATGTCTTTTGGTTCGCTGATCCCAGCTCTTAGACCTACCTTTAATGACCTGTGGACTTTGGCTGATGAATACTGTCCAGCGTTGGAATCGTGCTTCCACCAGTATACTTTATATACTTCCATACTTCCTTCAGGACGTGCCGAAGAAGCATCATTTTGAAACAATCTAATCAGGGCTTCTTTAATAGCTACTGCGTCTCCATCGCTAAATCCTGTTTTACTGGCAAGTTGAGGATTAATACTGCCGTATGATACATAAACGCCGTAATCAATCCGGTGCTTCATTCCCATAGTGTCAGACGCTTTTTTCTTTCCGTCTCCTTCACCGCTTACGCTTTTCGTTATTTGAATACTAGAAACACTCACTGGATTAACACTGAAGGCAGGGTGAATTGAAACCGGACCGCGGATCCCAATAGACACGCCGCTTTCCTTCGTTTGCTCTTCCGTTTCGACTGTTTCCTTTTTACCTTTTTTTGAAGTTCCATTAAAGGCAAATACCTGTCCGAAAGCCCTTACATCCAGCCATTTCTTACATGCCTCTTCGCGGAATTTCTGTTCATCATTGATTAAATTCTTCAATTCACCTTCAGCGCGTGCTCGTAAACTTTTGTACCCATCAACGTTATTATCGTCGGATTGTACGAATATCGCTTGCTTCGCTTCCATAAGGCGATTTCTAAGTTTTCGTTTGATACATACATCTGAGACTTCACCAAAACCGTCATAATTGATGCGTGGTCTATTCCCATTTAATGGATCACCATTGGGGTTAGCGTTTTTAACACTAAAAATCACAGCAAAGTCAATTTTGTTTTTTAAAAATTCCATAATAGTGTCCTCCCATTCTTAAATTTTATCAATTTCTTTAGTTTGATTCGCTTTTCCAAAGATTTTCAAGCTGGCAATGATAGCCCAGGAGAAACTCACCGCTTAACCTTTTATCACTAATAAAATCTTCCGGTTTAAACATCGCGGTTACTCGAGTAATCATATTCAGTCTTTTGGCTGAAGCCGGTCCTAAACGGGCTATATAAGGGTTTAAAGACAGCTCTATTGTCCTCCAGGTGCTGTAGGGATGCTCTGAAAATCTCTGCATCAGCCTTCCGGCGTTTGTCTGGCGCTTTTCGCCCGCACTCTTAAGCGCCCATTGTTCTAAACTGTCAGCCAATGCTAACAATCTTCCGTAGAGGTAGTCCCGCGAATCCCTCGTATCGTCTAGCGCCATTTGATAATCCTCCTTCAAGTAATCATGGCTCATTTTTTTGAACAGCGCACAAGCGATGCTTAACGTTTTTTTCCATTCCCAGTCATCCATCCCAATGCGATTACTCGCCCTGCGTACTGCTGATTTGACCAGGTCTCTGGGAATTTTCTGTCTGTCGATAATACATGGCAAAATTCGTTCCACCGTAGCCTTACGCAATTTATCGTCAAGTCTTCTGCCATAAGCAGCTTCGGCAATATCTCCCGGTGCCGGGGCTCCAAAGAATCTGACATGAACTTTCTTGGGTTCGCCTTTTTTCACGACTGACGGTTCAACTATCCTATAATCATGAATCCATGCGCACGTTTCATGCCAGTCTTCGATTCTTGTTAAAAACTCCGACCCTCGCAGCTCTTTATAGTATGTAATTGCCATGCGTCCCGGCGTTGCTGATGCCATACCCATAACAACAATTTCAGATGTATCTCCCAGTTGGACGCTAAACCCGGCGATTTTTTGTTTTAATTTAAGGGCTAATTCTTGTGCAGTTGAAACCGTTTTCTCCTGTTGGCAGCCTAAAAGGTCTTGTGCCCCAATAAAATCCAAGGCATCTGCCAGCGGATCAGGTATTTGCTGTCCTGCAATCGCCCAAGCCACAATAACTTGCTCCCCTCTTCTATATCCTTGACGACCAACCAGCCAGCGAAGGGCATTATGCGCTTTCTGGGTAATCTCAAATCCAACCGTACAGGCCTGATCTGCAGTTTTAAAACGCCCGCGAAATGTAAAGCCGCTCGTATCGTTCGAAGAAATCAATTTAGCCTTGTCGGCATCATTCTTAATTTTGGCCGGATGCTGTTCAGCAACAGGTTTAGATTCCCCGGTTACATAACAGAGATCATTATTCACTTTGACTGATGAATAATAGGCGATCCAGCTCTCAAACAAGCTATTGTCATTCCACAGCATGGATTGCGGATCATCCGGTATCTCGACAGACCACCTTACAAATACATCAGATTGTGAGGTATTCGTGACCTTGAATATCTCAGGGGTATCCTTATTTCTTTTATCCCACTTATCTAACAATTTCCCCTTATCATCAATAACTAGTATTTGATTATTCACTAGATCCTTGATGACACTTCTTTTTTCAATGTATTTCAGCACTGCTCTTGCTTTTGGGTGAGTGTGTTCTGATTTACACCAATTTTTCAAATCCTCAGTGTACATTTCATATGGTTTTTTGGGGTCTTTTGTATATCCTGTTGTAACTATTCCACCATAAGCTATAAAATCTCCCGCCAAATATTGAATTTTATCGCAAAGCGGGTGGTTAACAGGTTTTATACCTGCCCTGCCACCGGAACCTTCGGTGCAAGGTATTATTGTTCGGGCCTCATTTTTTGGTACTACTCTGGCACGTTTGAAATTGCCATCCTGATCTACCACCATTTCAACCTGTGCCATCTGAGTCGTATGGCAAATGGGCAAAAGGGGGATATCCGCCTCATTAGCCCCATTCCCAATCATGAAACTACAGTTCTCATACGTTTCATATAATTTTTGTATCCAGCTCATGGAACCATCCCCTCTTCGGAATATCCTTCCAACAACTTGTCCTCTTCAAGCCTAATGGAACATAGATGAGAAGCAGCCATCGGTCTGACAAACTTGCGGAAATCACAATCCTCAGCTCGAATAAATTCCACGACACCGTTAACCATTCTTGGCCTCCAAAACCTGGAATGCAATTCATTTTTCCCAATTTCATCAGGATAATCGAAGCCGTGAAACATTAAATCAAAGGCAATCTCTCCGTACTTATCGTAAAATCCTGCTTCTTGACCAAAACTGCAGGGTTCGACATACCCCTGACACTCTCGTGTGCCTAAAAAAATGTCCCTTCGTCCTCCTCTTTCAATCATTCTTCTCGTTACAATGAAATGCTTATTTTCATTCCTGTCATTTGCCATATCCTCCCGGTTCATATTCCACTCAAAATGCGCCTTAACCTGGTATTCCACATCGGTAAGATAGGTATAAATGCTTAAATCGTTTCCTCCTCCGTAACTTAAAGGCTTTGCACTTCGGTTTTGCGTTCTTATCGGTTTCATCACCCTGACTTTA
This sequence comes from Desulfosporosinus burensis, assembly GCF_054657535.1. Classification (NCBI taxonomy): domain Bacteria; kingdom Bacillati; phylum Bacillota; class Clostridia; order Eubacteriales; family Desulfitobacteriaceae; genus Desulfosporosinus; species Desulfosporosinus burensis. The sequence goes on along the minus strand of NZ_BAAHYN010000006.1, from coordinate 374,851 downwards.
TCAATGATCCAAATCAAGGTCGGTTTCCAGTAAACCGATTCCATAATTCCTTTTAGTGCCTGATAAGTCGGTATTTGATAAGAACACTTTTCTCCCCCGATTTTAGTTAATGGATCGGTAAATAATGCATATTTACCGTAGACTTTAAAATCAACCCGGTTCTCCATTTTACACCTCCTCAACAATCATTACTTCCATTTCGTTTACAGGAAAGTCGGTCATCCCACACTGGTCACTATAATACCGCTCATCAAGATAATAGATTCCACTGCCTTCCTGAACTTCACATATCACTTTTTTCTTCAATAGCAAATCAAACAAATAACTAAAAATGTTTATGGAATATCTTTGGGCTTGTTTCAATAGTTGAAATTGATTTTCAAGATATGAATAGCTGCAGAGTTCCCGAATAATCTGCTTCCCTTCGTCTTTATAGTGGACAATGATCCCCCGTGTCGATGAATCGATCGCTTCAAACTCATCTCCGGCAGTCTTAAATGACTGTCTTAACGGCAATTGCGGTAATTGCCCTAGATTTTGTCTCCTATAGGCATCTAACGATAGTTGATTTGCCGACAGCAGATTAAAAATATCGTCAGCCCTGCCAGCCTTTGAGTTGCATCCCAGCAGATAATTCATCTCATTCGTTCTTTGATGAAAATAATACTGGTAATACCTTTCCAGGGCTTTGGGCCCAATGATATCATTATCGAACTGACAAGGATCACTAGCATATTCATCAAAAATACGGAGCGCTACTTCTTTTCCTATGGAGATGTCCTTTAGCATATCCAGATTCTCTTCCTGAGGATTGACAACTAGAACCCTTCCTGGCATCGGTCTAGCTCCGTTTCGGTTGCAACGCCCTGCTGCCTGAGAAATGGAATCCAGTCCCGCTGTGTAGCGGATTACTGATCCGAAATCGATATCGACTCCGGCTTCAATGAGCTGTGTGCTTACACAAATCACCGGCGTAATGTCTGGCAAGCATTCCTTTATTTTATCAAGCGTATCCATACGGTGTGCAGGGCACATATGGGTACTTAAGTGATATACTTTTGCAAGCTTAAATTCTTCAAGCTTATAGTAAATGTCCTGTGCCGCCTTCCTAGTATTAACTATGACCAAAACGCTACCAGTCAGCCTTACTTCGCTTATAATCAGCTCAGTCAATTCTTCCGTAGACCATCCCCCAATCTTTTGCATATTTATAACGTTTACTCGTCTCAATTCTTCAAATAATTGGTGGTAGTTTTGAACAATTTGATTTTCATAAGTTAGTGGCAAGGCTCTTTTCTCTGGCTTTACCTTATCCAGCAAAGGTTGAGTCGCCGTACATAAAATAACCGTCGCTCCGCAGCCTTGAATAAGGAACCGAACAGCAAGGTTAAAAAGGTGAATACACTTGATCGGAAGAGTCTGGATTTCATCAAAAATCAGGACAGCATTCGCCAGTTGATGCATTTTCCTGACATTTCGTGTTCCGCCGCCAAGCATGGTTTCTAGAAACTGAACCATTGTGGTAAAAACAACCGGAGCATCCCAGTTTTCAGACAAGAGTTTTTGCCGAGTATTCTCTTCGTCAGGTGTCAAATTCGAATGATGTTCTAAAACAATATGATTCGAACATTCTGTGTTTTCAAGTATTCTTCTTGCAACATCAGCGTTCTGGTCAATTATTGAGGTGTAAGGGATAATGTAGATAACCCTGTCCATTCCGTGTTTAGCAGCATGATTTAATGCGAAACGAAGACTTGATAGTGTTTTCCCTCCTCCAGTAGGCACAGTCAGCTGAAATAGCCCTTTCGGCCTCTCCGAACATTCCATGCAACACGTTGAAATTTCTTTGCGGAGGAAATCAACTTTATTCTCCAGCTTGAATTGATTGATATGGTCTTCTAATTTCTCAACCAAGCTTTTCCACGAAACATATGACCCTTGGTTTCTCAATTTTTTATTCTGAGGAAATTCAAAATCAGCAGTACTCAGTCGGTCTGCATCAATTAGACAGCTAAAAAGAAAGCGGGTCAATAAACCGACTTTGAACATATATGTACTAACGTCATCATTGCTTTCCATGAGCGATTTAAGCTTACTGTTAAGATGTTCACCAATTAAATCATCTGCAAATAAATGCTTGTATTTCATTTCCACCCATGCAGTTAAATTTGACACAACTTCTGATAATCGTGTTAGCTCGTTATCCTTATTAATTCTTTTTATAAAACTGTCCTTGCCGTCGTAAGTCAGGCAATCTATTAGCCCCGAATGATGAGAAACAACCGCTAAAGGTAATATTTGAGAAGCGAATAAATATTTTTTTCCTTTATTAGAAAAGATCCTATAGAGAATTTGAGCTCCTGAACTGGAATGATCAACTTTTCCTTTAAGTTTTGATGCATCAACATATTCATCCGCATCAGGATCGATTAACCCCGTTGCAGACATAATATATCGTTGGAACTCTTCAGTCGCCTTCCCAAAATCGTGAAAAAGCCCTATTAACTCTCCATGCTTTTGAAGACCAATTTTTGATGCAAATTCACCTGAATAAGTTGATGTTTCCTCGAGATGTTGCAATAACTCTTGAGTACAGTGATCAAATTCACGGCGATGAGCAATAAATACCTTATTACCTTTTTCGTTTTGTTTTTTAATATCGATTCGCATTCTACAAGACCCCTTAGTGCTAAAAGTGTGTTCAAGCGCAAATTCGAGGCTGGATAATTTTTTCTTATCTGGTTGAGCAGTAAAGAGAATTAACTCCTTGCTTTTCTTTAGCTATATGCACACGCCATCTGAACACACTTTACTCGAATATCTCGCCTGATCTCATTGACCCGAGTATCTTCAGATGTTTCATCTAATCGTTTATTATACTGGTTGAATCGATCCAAGAGTTCTGACATGGAGCAGTAACGACCCCTAGCAGCAGCCAGGTCTTGGTTCATATAAGACTCTGTATCCAGAAAATCAGCGTCCACTAAACTTGAGTATAACATTCGTATCCACAGAGAAACATCTAGCCCTTTGTCGAATCTCCATGGCGGAATCGTTGGCTTTGCGGACCGTAGGTTATCAACAATGCCAGGATCAATGGTTTCCAGATCCTTCACTTGTGATTGCTGAAACTGAAGCGACGCTCGTCCAGCTCCCTCTGAACCCGACCAATTCGGCAGGCCGGCATGATGCCCAGCAATGCAGTATGCCAGCAATCTTCCAACACCTTTGCCGAACAAATCTTCTGCTAGTTTTGCCCCGTGAATAGCATGAGGTATTTTACCTCTTTTACCTTCTAAATGTGCTTCTTCATCGTACCCACTTTTCACTTGGAGATACTTCTGCCACACTATTCTTCCTTTACCTGCATCATGAGCCAATCCTGCCGCCTTACCCCAGTCTCCGGAGTGGAACTTAGCTGCATTAATTTCTGCTATCCTTGCTGTACCTTCTAAATGTGCTGATAGTTTGTGAGGGGAAGCCCAAGTGCCATCATCATTCTGGCGAACATGTGCAATAAGCTCATAATTCTTTTCCAACTTCAAACCACCTTCACTTCATTACAGTTTTGAAACACTGCACTACTGTGAGCCGTTAATTCATATCCAGGAAATTCTCATTACTATCGTTATAGTTAAACATTAACTCTTCGATTTCTCGCTTAATCTCCTCCCTCAACTCCTCCGGCTCCTGACAAATAGCATTGCTGCCCCAACTTAGAATCCATTTTTTTATTTCCCAGGTTCCCTCTACGCAAACAGTAAGGATAAGGCTATCTCCCTCTAGCTCTTCAATTCTCTGCGTAGGGTGCCAGATATTTTCTCTGATAAGCCTCGACACAGGTGGATTGAAGCGTACTTTTACGATTATTGGATCACCTTTACCCAAATTCCAACTATTCTTGAAGAAGTCTTCGAGAGAAAACTCTCTAGCAATTTGAAATTTCGTGTTTAATATCTCTAAACTCCATATCCGGTCAATACGAAAAATACGAATTTCCTCACGCAGGTGGCAATAACCTATAAGATACCAACAACCTTCACGAAACAACATGTGATAGGGATTTACTCTTCTAGCAGAAACAGTATGGCTAGAATATGAGTCATACTTTATCTCAACCGTTACCTGATCTAAAATCGCTTGATTTATTTGTGAAAAAATCTTTCCCCATGGGTAATAATCTTTAATCTGTTTAACTACAATACTGGTCCTAGGTTCCAAGCTTTGAAAAAATTTCTCATCCTTCTCACAAATCACTTGAGAAACCTTTTCTAAGGCTGATTTCAAATCGTTTGTATACGGAAATCCATGCTGTTCCAATAACACTTGGGAGGCTACAAATACTGCCAAAGCCTCCGCTCCCGTGAAAACCAATGGCTTTAAGTAATATGAGCCCCTAGAGGCAAACCCTCCGGCAGCTCCGGTTGATGAGGTAATGCTAAATCCCATTTTACGAAGGGTACAAATATCTCTTTGTATTGTCCGGGTGGTCCTCCCAAATATCTTAGCCAATTTACTTGCTTGAATTCCCGGAGATTTCTGAATCATATACACAAGATTTAATAACCTTTCCGTATGATTTAAATCGTCCATCTCAAACTCCATAAATTCCTCTTTCCTTCAACTTTACCCTAATATGTAATTTGTGGCAAAACTTAAACGACATCTGTTTGTCATAATAGATATATTTACAGAGAACTATTAATCGAGGGAAACTAAACAATTACATATCTTTACGACAGACGATTTTCCAAGCCAATAAATCGCCCTTTAAACCTTCCACATTTTTCCTAGATTTCCTGCTATGATCGTGGAAATAACCCAAAAAAAAACAAAAAGCCAGACCGTTCTTCTAACGATCTGGTGGGTACTTTTACCGGGAAGCCAATACTCCAAAAATCACCAACAATAAGATATTACATATTAAATCTCAACTTTCGCAGCTCCAATCAGTAAGATAAACCCTGATATAGGCCGGTAGGGCCATAATCCATTGTTGGAGTTGACTTGATTAATTTGGATAATTTCTTTCCAGCCTTCCCGGAAACCTCATTAAGAATATCCAATAGCTGCTATAGTGCAACCGCCCAATCCTGTTCGCTAACCTCATCACACAATACCGAGAATAGTCCTCCCAACGTACGATCATCGGTGTTTTGTCAACCATTCCGATGAATCCAAGCCACGTTGAGTAATCTTAACACCAAGGCTCTAATTAACTTTCGCTCTGCGAAAGTTGAGTTTTAATAAATGTATTTTCGTTCAGCTCCTTAAAAGCTAAATCCAGCTCTTCCTTAGTATTCATTACGATCGGGCCTCTCCATGCAATCGGCTCTTTAAGGGGTTTTCCTGATAGGAGTAAAAATCTAATCCCTCTATTAGATGCATTTACCCAAAATCTATCGCCAGCGTTAAATAGAACCGCATGTTTTTCTGATATCAACTCTTTGCTATCAGGATCAAACACGCCTTCGCCTTTGAGAATATAAATAAATAATGTGGAATCCTTCTCACTATTAAAGGACCATTCACTCCCTGCGGCAACCTCAACATCCAGGTAAGTGGCTTTGACATAGTTGCCTTCAAAGGCACCCTGTGTACCATTATACTTCCCTGCTATTACATGTACTTTATTCCCATTTTCATTAATTATGGGAATGTTTTCCCTTTTGATATCCCCATACTTTTGTGCGACCATTTTATTCTTTGCAGGCAGGTTGAGCCAAAGCTGAACTCCCAGCATCCTGTCACATGCTTTTGGCATTTCTTGATGAATTATCCCGGATCCGGCTGTCATCCATTGACAATCGCCATCCTGGATACTGCCTTTGTTCTCCAGACTATCACCGTGCTCAATATCTCCTTTTACAAGATATGTTATCGTTTCAATCCCTCTATGAGGATGCCAGGGAAAGACGAATACATTCCATACTTTAGGATCTCCATATACTCGTTATACTCTTCCATCAACTTATCGTAGTTCTGTAACAAATCTTGCTCCTTTCCCTGATAGTTCTTCATGTATTTATCTCCCAGGGCCTCAAGAAAGAGCATCAAGATTTCAATCGCCTTAGAAGGGTTTACCCCGCTTCGAAACTTGGAATAATCAATCTCCTGAAAGAACGCAGGCATGTACTCACTTGAAAGTTGGCTATACCTTCTCTCAACCTCCGAGCGAATGTCCTCTTGAGAATTTCCCAGAGCTTCCATCATTATCTTGCTAATTTCTGGGTTAGCATGAGTCAACTTAAGCTTGATAACACTCAGTTCGCTCAACCTTTGAAAGATATCCCCTGTTTCTGTCAAAGGGTATTTATTATACTCTTCAACGATAGTTCGGATGCAATAATCCACGACATAAAGAAATAACCCTCGCTTGTTCTTAAAATAATGGAACAGAATTCCCTTGGAAATACCAGCCTCCCTTACAATCGTGTTAGTTGAGGCCTTCTCATATCCTTTTTCAGCAAACTCCTTGATACAGGCATCCAAAATGGTTTTCCTTTTTTCTTCACTCAGATTTTCAAAATTAGAGTACACATTTCCTCTCTCCTTATAGACTCCGCTGCGAAGAGAGTTACGTGCCAAAGGACGAAATACTCATTTGCTTGATTGTTATAATGAGATATTCGACAAATTCAGGGAAGTACCAGTCCACTTTTGGAGGAAAAGAGGACCCCCGAAGAATTGACTTCGGAGGCCTTTTCTAACCCGAGCACGTTAAATCCTTCTGACCTCAATATTTGCTCGCCGCACTGTCTGTTCCGACCCTTTATTCTCTGTGTAATATGGGCCGCCGCGACTTTTTCGTCCGGGCACACCACGGTTCGTTACCTCCCCGTGTTCCGAATAAGCTAGTCACCCGAATCTGGTCAATTGCTGACAGGAGACTTTCACTCCATTAGATTCTCAGTCTTGACGGCTGCTCCCCCGTGTTCGTTCAAGATATACCCGTTTCAATTTAACTTTGTAATGATAAAGACTAGAATGTGCGAAAATTGCACTTTTCACTGTCGTCGATCACCAAGGATTTTTACTGTACTGTACATCGACGACAAACCGTTAATAGTAAAGCTCCTACAATACTGGGTTTGTATAGGTGCAGAACATCTACTTTTCAGAATCACTTAAGCAGAAACACAATCTTAGTCAAAAGCTGCTCTCAGGTACTTCCATAGGTGAATTATAATAAAACTCATAAACACGCCTGTAGGCAGACGTCCATTGTCGTTCATGGGCATAGCAAGATAGAATCTGTGTGAGGATCCTCTAACTATGTCTTGGGGCGAAAATTTTTTCAATACACATATGCCATGTATATTAACATTAAATACTCTAAGATTATTTGCCTATCAATTGACTCTCGACATTATAAATAATCTCACAATCACAAGTCCCGCCATTTTTTTTGAATACTTCTATTGTTTCATTAATTTTCCCCCGGCTAAACTGCATCTGAGTAAGAATTTGGTTGCTCAAGCGGAGGGTATGGTCACATGTTAATCCTGAGAGTTTCTCATTCAACCGATAAAAAAACATTCTATGGAAAAGTAGGCTCAATAGATCAGAGTCCTTGTTTAAACTTGCCTTCTCATTGTTAAAAAGAGAGTCATACTCTAGATTTACGGTTTGTAACCCAGAGACAAGTCTTCGATTAACCTCTTCTCTAATTAATTTTCGGTCTTTTATAACCTCTATTTCAGGGGTTTGTTGTTCTCTGAGTTCTCTCCGTTTTTCTATATTAGCCGTTCTTTTACTATTACCTAGTGTCATAAAGTTGCCTCCCGATTCTGTTTGAACCATAGTAAATGCTCTACCCATATTGTAACCGCTCTACTCTCTATGTAAACTAAATTCATCATAACCTTAAATCCTGCCCATGATCCTTAAACCATTTTTTCCAATGCGCGTATTCCGGCATAAAAGTTGCTACCCTCAGCCAGAACTGCTCGGAATGGTTGAGATGCGTCAAGTGCGCGAGTTCATGAATAATAATATAATCAATTGCTGCATCCGGGGCCATAATGATTCGCCAATTTAAATTTACGTTGCTTTTACTTGAACAGCTCCCCCAGCTTGTCTTCTGGTCCTTCAGTCGAAAGGTCTGAAAGCTAACCTGCATTCTCTCCGCTTGCTTTTCAAGCTTGTCCTGTAGCACCCTGCGCGCTTGCGCTTTATACCATGATAAGAGCGCCTTCTGGACATGTGGCGCACAGTCCTTATCCTCTAAGTCCTGGGGTAAATTAACCTCAAGTTCTTGACCTTCCAAATAAACTCGGATCCTTTGGCGCGGATGTCTTATAATTTTCAGTTCAACGGTCTTCCCCCGATACAGGAAGTGTTCTCCATCGCTATACCTCGCTGGGCGTTTCAGCATAGCTTTCTTCGCTAACCAATGCTTTAAAATCCACGCCTGCTTAGCGAGTAATAATTCTTGTAGTTGCTTGACAGATACATTCTTTGGTGCAGAAATACGAAGGCGATCTTCAAGGATACTCAGAGTAATTCTTCGATAACGTGCGCTCCGTCGTTCTTCATAAGGTATCGTTTGATCCTTAATACTCAATTGGTCCATTTAAGGGTCATCCTACCTCTCCGCTTAAAAGCATTCCTCCAATTCCAGCCATAACTCACAGGTTCCCTGAAATAATGGTGAAATCGTGTCTATTATAGACAATTATACACCATTGCGTATAGTTTTTTCTTTCTAATTTAGTTGACGTTTACGTAAACTTGTGTCAGAATATTCTTATATTACTAATATAATGAATTAAATTTATGGCTGAAAAGGAGAGAAAAGATATGGATACACTGTGGCGCGTCATCGAAAGAAACGCGAGGAGCTTTCCTGAACAAACAGCATTACGTTATCCACCTCAAGACCTGACATTAACATGGAAAACCCTACACTCTGAGACCCTATGGCTAGCGTCCTATATTCAATCCCTCGGGGTAAGTGCTGATAAAATAGCTCTACTTTCCCCCAATAGGCCCGAGTTCATCTTGGGATTTCTCGCCACTATGGCGATCAAAGGAGTAGCCGTCCCTGTAAATGTTCGTCTAACAAGTCGAGAAATCTCAGACATCCTCACGAGTGCAGGAATTGGCGTGTTACTCTATGAGGAGAGCATGAACGGTATAGCCCTTGAAATGGAACAATTGGGATTCACCATCATTAACATAAGTGCTGCATTACATATTCAGAGGAACCCCGAGCAAGTCCTTCATTCTGAAGTAGCTGCTACGAATGAACCTTATTCACCTGATCTAGAAGGATCTGAACTAGCAGAAGTCCTATATACCTCAGGTACAACTGGACAACCCAAAGGAGTAATGCTCTCTCATCAAGCCATTCTGTCCGCGGCCAAAATAATGGCCTATGAAGCAGGGATTTACGCTGGGGACAATTGCCTGATTCTCATGCCCTTGACACATTCGGCACCTCTTAATCTCTTTCTGTGGGGTGCATTCTGGTCAGGTGCCTCGATTACCCTTGGGGACTTTACTCCTCAGAATCTCCTCGATTACGCTGCAAAGGAAAAAACCACGCACTTTTTTGGAGCACCCGTCGTTTATCAACTTATCTCTAGGATGCCCAATCTTCAAGATTGGGATCTCTCTAGCATGAAAGTATGGGTCTATGGTGGAGCATCTGTCGGAGCGGAGCAGATTATTCATTGGCAGACAAAGCTGACCGGGAAATGGATGGGTGTCTACGGTTTGACCGAAGCTGGCCCCAACGGTACTGCTCTCCGACCTCAGGAACATGGAGTAAAAACGGGGAGTATTGGACGACGGGGCACGACCAATACAGAAATCCGAGTAGTGCGCACTGACGGTTCCGATACAGATCCCGATGAGGCTGGGGAAATCATTATTCGCTCGGAAAGTCTCATGAGTGGATACCTCAATAATCTGTCTGCCACAGCGGAAGTTCTTCGCTCAGGTTGGCTATATACAGGAGATATTGCCCGCCGAGATAAAGATGGGTATATCTGGGTCATGGATCGTAAGAAGGATATGATTATTACTGGTGGAGTTAACGTCTATCCCAAAGAAATCGAAGACGTCTTGAGCACTCATCCCAACATATTAGATTTAGCTGTAATTGGTGTCCCCCATTCAGACTGGGGGGAAACAATTTTGGTCATGCTGGTTACGCGTCCTGAAGAAAATCTTACACTCGATGATATTAGAGATTTTTGTCAGGATAAACTTGCCGACTATAAGATTCCTCGCTCTCTAAGTATTGTCGATGCTTTACCTCGCAACGCTTCCGGAAAAATACTCAAGCATGTTCTTAGGGCGGAACACCGACCCATCAACGTTTAAAGGAAAACAGAGGGAAAACAGAGGGACAGGTGCGATGTTTCGAAACAAAGCACCTGTCCCCTTTTTTTTGCCTTTTTACTAGTGAGTGTCTAGCCTGAATGTTCTGCTTTGTTCATCTAGGGCGATAACTTCTTGCTGGAATTTTAGTATTTTGGTGTTGATCGACTCGATTTGCTGGCTACTCAGCTTGAAGTCTCTGGAAATTCAACTAGTTGCTTCATTTTAATCAGCTTGTCCTCAATTTGGTCTAACATTTCGATTCGGTACTTAACCCATTCTAGTTTCTCATTCATGTAGTCTTCATCGCTCACTGTTAGCACCTCAGTATTAATAAATATCTAAACAACTTCTTGACATTTAAACCCTTTATTAAACCTATTAGCTTGTTGCACTATTAGTATATAATTGTATAACCTTGATAATAATGGTAGTATTCATTAGTTCAATCAGTACGAAGAAAGTTCGAATTATGAATTACCAAATATGAAAGCTAGTTATAGGGGGACAAATGTTACTTCTAAGGATCTCACAAAGTATCTCAAACTTCAAATCCAAAAATAGGTTAGTAAATCTTAGCTTAATAAGTTGTCTACCGTTGTTGATGCTATTTGCCTTAGAGACAGTTTATAGAGGGAATCTCTTAAGTACCTGCTCTTGGATTAGAAATTACCCAAAACAATTCTTACTAAGCTGTGTTTTAATGTTTGGATTTATCAACTCTTTCTACATATTACAACGCAAGATCTATATTGCTATCGGAGTCTTATTCTTATCTTTTTTCTCTATCATGGGCCTTATGAGCCGACAGAAATTAATTTTAAGAGGAGAGCCCCTTCTGCCCTGGGATTTTATCCTCGCCAAAGAAGCCCTCAATATGTCTAAAGAATTTAGTGGTACTATCCAAGTCATTCCCCTCTTGTGTATTAGTGTTATTACAATCGTTCTTTTGGTTTCAGTTAAATTCGTTCCTAAAGAAAAGTTTAATTGGCGGAAAAAACTTGCCGCTTCTCTGATATCCGTTGCACTGCTTTTTTCCTTTTATACAGAAGTCATATCCCTTGAAAAGACCTTTTCACTTCAGCTAATTTCCTGGAGTCAAAAATTAAACTACGAGGAAAATGGCGTACTACTAGGCTTTATTCTCAATACAACCTATCTATCGGTTGATAAACCGGAGAATTACGAAAAGGAACTCATTAAAGAGATAATGAATGATACAACGCCGGCTTCTGCAGTTGACCCCAACTTCAAGCCAAACATTATCTTCGTAATGAGTGAAGCCTTTTGGGATCCCACTTTGTTAAAGGAAATCTCATTTAGCGCGGACCCCATTCCCTATTTTCGTTCTCTCCAAAAAAGTCAAACCAGTGGAGTGATGCTTTCCCCAGTTTATGGTGGAGGCACAGCTAACACTGAATTCGAAGTATTAACGGGCTTGTCGATTCAATTCTTTCCCCAAGGCTTAGTTCCTTATGTTGAATATGCTCGTAAACCTATAGAAGCCTTACCTACTATCTTAAAAAAACAAGGGTATGAGACGACAGCCATTCACACCTATGACAACTGGTTTTACGGCCGAAACAATGTCTATCAAAATTTCGACTTTGATAAGTTTATTAGCAAAGAATTTTTTCATAACCCTGAATACAGCGGCCAATATATTCGCGATACTGAACTTTCCAAGAGAATTCTCGAAGAATTGAAGAAAACAGATAAACCTGATTTTATTTATGCTATATCCATGCAGGGCCACGGACCTTACTCTGCAGAAGAAAATCCTGATAATTCAATTAGAATAAGCGGTAATTTGAGTCCAGAGTCTCAAGCCATTTTAGAAAATTACACAAATATTGTTTCTGATGTTGATCAATCACTCAAACTATTAATTAAAGGGTTAGAGCAGTCGAGCGAACCCTCCATCGTGGTGTTCTTTGGGGACCATTTACCTATGCTCGGGAAAAGCTTTGAGGTTTATAAACAAGCAAACTTCTTCCAAAACGAAAGCAACTACCAAGATTATCTAAAGATGCATAGTGTTCCCTTTATCGTCTGGGATAACTTTTCAGACAACAAGGAGAAGCTTCGTTTATCCTCTAACTTTCTGAGTTCATATATTTTAGAACGTGCTAAGAAATCTGGAAGTCCTACGACCGACTTCCTTCATACCCTTATCCAAAATGGTTCCAATGTCGTGATCAGCGAGCAGCATTTACCGAGGGAGGACATCTCTCAGCAAGAAATCAGTCAGTACCAACTGCTTCAGTATGATATTCTTTTTGGCAATGAATACGCTTACCACTTAAAACCGGACCACAAGCCGCAAGCAAACAGTAATTATGTTTTAGGAGACGGGCAAGCACTCATTGTCAAGGCTACCCCTCCCCATACGTCAGTTATTGAAATACAAGGGGAAAATTTCTTGCATGATCATAAAGTTTATGTCAACGGACAACTCGTTAAGACCGATTTTGAAAACCCGACCTATTTGACTGCCAGTCTTCCTAAGCTCTTAAATAGTAAATCTGGTGTTCTAGATATTCAGCTTAAGTTAACGGATAGCATGGGAAATGTAATCTCTGAATCAAATACTTATAAACTGGAGTCCTCCTAATCATAGAAACTTTCACTTAACCTCTTCTATTAAAGCCTTAAAGCCCGGCAAGGCATTCTCAATTGTTTTATAAGCGACACAATAGGCAATTCGAACATAACCTGGACATCCAAAGGCAGTGCCGGGAACAATGAGTATATTTTTCTTATTAGCCAAGTTACAGAATTCAACATCATTCTCAATCGGACTCTTAACAAACATATAGAATGCACCTTCGGGTTTAATACAATGGTAGCCGTAGGATGAGAGTCCTTTATACAGAAGCTCACGATTCCTGTTATAGGTCTCAATATCTACCTTTGCATCTAAGCACTTAGCAACAACGCGCTGGAATAACGACGGAGCATTGACGTAACCTAAAATTCGATTAGCAATATTTGCTGCTGAAAGGATATTTTCATAATCGGCAGCCTGATCTGAAATCACTAAATAACCGATTCTTTCGCCGGGTAAGGATAGGGATTTGCTGAAAGAATACCCGATTATCGTGTTGGCATAATACTTCGAAAGATATGGCACTTGAGCATTATCATAAGCAAGTTCGCGATAGGGTTCATCGGCAACGAGATAAATATCGGTTTCAAATTCCTTTTGCTTCTCCACCAGTATTTCAGAGAGCGTGATTATGGTTTTTTCTGAATAGATAACACCGGTGGGATTATTGGGGGAATTGATGATTACCGCTTTAGTTTTAGGGGTAATCTTCTCTTTGAATTCTTCAAGATTGGGTTGGAAATCAACCGTATTAGGGGAGACTATTACTAATTCGCCTTCATGGTTTTTCACATAGTTCCTGTATTCTCCAAAAAAAGGTGCAAAAGTGATAACTTCATCCTGTGGGTTCAGTAAGGTTTTGAAAATAACATTTAACCCGCCTGCTGCACCAACGGTCATCAGAATGTTATTATGTGTAAAAGTGGTACCGAATTTATCATTAATAGATTTTGCAATGGTAGCTCTTACTTCTTCATAACCTGAGTTATTCATATAACCGTGAATGCTCATAAGACTATCAGTCTTTAAAATTTCTAAAATAGCCTCATTTACTTCATCAGGTGGTTCAAGATTGGGGTTTCCAAGGCTGAAGTCAAAGACATTTTCCACACCGTGAATTTCTGCCAGGCGTTTTCCTTCCTCAAACATGGCTCGAATAACAGAACTGTTTTTTATTTGCTCTTGCATTTTAATTGATATCATAACGTCCAACCTTTCTTCGCTAACTTTATAATTGCCTAGTCTAACTCTTGAGTCATGAATGCTAGGCTTCCTTTCATGTCGTTTCGGATAGATTACAAATTGTCTATCCTTTGAATTCAACATGTTTCCTAAATATTCCTGCCTAATTACAAGAATTATATAATATACAAAAACCAGAGCGTTAAGAAAAAAAACGTTCTGGTTTTAATTTTTAGTCAATTGAACTCACAAAACGATTTAACCTTGATCATTAGCTCTTTTGCTTACATTCTCGTCTTAATTCTTTCAATCGCCTGAAGTGTATTTTCACGAGTTCCAAAAGCGGTTAAACGGAAATAGCCTTCTCCATTCGCACCAAAGCCAGCTCCCGGTGTGCCTATCACATGTGCATCCTTCATCAATTTATCGAAAAAGTCCCAAGAACCCATATTTTTCGGGGTCTTCATCCAGATATAGGGCGCATTGATTCCACCGAATACTGTATAGCCAGCCTCTTGTAAGCCCTCACGGATAACTCGGGCATTTTCCATGTAGTAATCAATGGTTTCCTCGATTTGCTGTTTTCCTTCTTCAGAGAATACCGCGACTGCTCCGGCTTGTACAGGATAAGACGCTCCATTAAATTTTGTGGTCTGTCTTCTCAGCCATAGCGAGTTAAGGCTATGTGCTTCACCTTTAGAATCATAGACCATGACTTCCTTCGGAACAATCGTATAGGCACAACGGGTTCCTGTAAAGCCTGCCGTCTTGGAGAAACTTCGGAACTCCACTGCCACTTCTCGGGCACCTTCAATCTCAAAAATGCTGTGCGGAACACCCTCTTCCCGGATAAATGCTTCATAAGCCGCATCGAATAAAAGGATTGAGCGGTTTTCTCGGGCATAATCCACCCATTGCTTCAGTTCCTCTTTAGAAAGTGTCATCCCGGTCGGATTATTCGGAAAGCAGAGATAGATCATATCGACGCGTGTCTCAGGAAGAGAAGGCTTCATACCATTTTCCTCTGTGCACGGAAGATACACGATACTTTCGTACTGGCTCTTTTCACTATTAAAATTCCCGGTCCGACCTGCCATGACATTGCTATCGACATAAACCGGATAAACTGGATCCGTAACTGCCATAATGTTATTAACTCCGAAAAGCTCCTGGAAATTTGCCGTATCACTTTTCGCTCCATCGCTTACAAAGACTTCATCGACAGAGAGTTCCACTCCTCGAGGGGTAAAATCATGTTCGATAATCTTTTCAATCAGAAACTGATAGCCTTGCTCCGGACCGTAACCACGAAAGGTTTTCGAATTCGCCATCTCATCGACACCTTTATGCATCGCCTCGATGACTGCGGGTGGCAGGGGACGCGTTACATCTCCGATTCCGAGTCGGATAATATCAGCCTCCGGATTATTTGCTTTAAATTCGTTAACTCTACGGGCTATTTCAGAAAAAAGATAGCTCCCTGGTAATCTAAGATAGTTCTCGTTCACAAGTGCCATATGTATTCAAACTCCTTCATTTTATACACTTTTATATATTACTAAATTATATTTATTAGTTGAAGACTTTGCAACTCTGTTGGCTAAGTATACATTAAAATGATCCTTAAGCAATTTTCACCTATACCTACCACCTACACCTACATCTACGCATACTCAATCTATTTCTATACATTTTGCTAACAGAGTTTACCGTCAATTACCCCCTAGGCATTCAATTCCTTCAACTCTTTAAATGATTCCTATTAGTATAGTACCCAATTATAGTTTAATTCCTCTGATTCTTTAATGATAATCTGATATCATAGCCCGTAGGTTTCTGGAAGACTCTAAGCCCAAATTGCGGGACTACAGCCAACATATGATCAAAAATATCTAATAGAATGGTTTCATAATTGACCCATTCTGTATCACTTGTAAATACATAAAGTTCAAGTGGTAAACCATCTTCTCCAGAGGCAATTGTCTCACCATTTGAATCATTAATATTGTTTTCGAGATTATATTGAGTTATTTCACGTTTTTTATTTCTAATGTAGTCTGATAGATAATGAATTTGCGGGAAGCTACTTGACGATGAGGACGGGGCAGGGCGAATGTTTGATCACCGATTGGCTAACGCTGCCTAATAATAAGCCAGCTAACTGTCCGCAGCCTCTGCTACCCATCACAATAAGATTCGCTTTTTCTTCTGCTGCGACTGTAACGATCAAACTAGCAGGATTGCCAGTAGCACTTCTTTTGCTGATTGAATTGGGCTGGATACCCATATCCGTCAACATAGCATTCAAGATGTCCTCAGCATCTAACTTATTGAATGGGATGTAATGACTTCCTTGATCTATTGCTCCGTGGTAAAGCACGATCATTTCCTTGACATATAGTACGGTAAGCTTGGCACCCGTGTTTTGAGCTAACTCTAAAGCTAGGGTCAAGGCACGTCTGGAAGGAGTAGAAGCATCCACGGGTACCACAATTTTCTTATTATTCATAATTATTTCTATCTAACCCACAGATTCATATCTTCATAAGAACCAGCAATATGGCAATTGTTAATCAGGCGGCCTTGATATCTGTAGCCAAGTTTGTGAAATACTCTATTCATTCCGTAGGACTGAGCTCGTGCCAGAGTATATACGTTGAATGAACCCTTCTTTTGAACTTCATGCTCTAACATCCACAGCAAACGCTCGGATAGTGAATGCCCCCGATATTCCTCTATAGTTGCACAATCCGTCATTTCGCATCGGTTAAGACTTTGGTTTGGATAAGCAGCTGCCACACTAATCAGCTTTGCTTGTGAGAATGCTCCTGCAAAAATATTTCCCTGTTCCATTAAGGAGCAGATATATTGTGGATCTTCCACTGGGGAGGGATAACTTGTAAATATTTTAGTAAGCAGCTGGGATATTTGCTGGGCAAAGGATTCATTTAAGAGTTTTAACTCTATTCCATGAGGCAAGCTTCGCGCCTGATGGATCGGTTCCGTCCTGACAGAATGGATAATCTCATTCTCGGATTGCAATTTAAGGGAATGCCCTCTTCCCCCACTAACATAATAGGCAAGGCTAACCGCAAATTCCTCGTAGTTGTTCTGGAAGAGGGTGCCTTCGGTACGAAAGCCGCATCGTAGAAATTCAGGAACATCGGCTGGTAATGCCCAAAGCCATATTTTTTCCAGTTTCTTTTTTAAGGCTAAATAAATCAGATGTCGACCGAACAAAGTCGGTTTTGTTCCTTGTGGGTAGCCGTCGACGACCAGTCGTTTATTCTTCTCATCCACGGTTATGGGGCTTGAGTAACACACCGCGTTCATCGTGTTAAGCATTTGCTCTACCTCCGAAACTTCCGGAAACCTGCTTCCTTCGCTCCTGGCGCATATTTCCTTGAGGTATCAGACTAATCCGCTCACCCGTCAGCAATTTTCCAAGACCAATCTGGCGAGTTTTCAAGTTTGAACATGGATCTGAGCAGGTCTTACAGCGGCTTGTTGTATTTTCCGGTTCCTGATATACGCTGATGACTCCTTCATAATTACGCAGGATGACTTTATCCCTTGATTGCGAAATCAAATAGTTGGGCTGCAGGGGGATTTTACCGCCACCTCCCGGGGCATCGACAACAAAGGTAGGAACTGCAAACCCAGAGGTATGTCCCCTGAGCATTTCGATAATTTCTAACCCTGTACTGACCGATGTCCGGAAATGCTCAATGCCGCTCGATAAATCGCATTGGTACAAGTAGTAAGGTCTTACCCGACATTTCACCAATTCATGGAGCAGTTTTTTCATAATCACAGGACAATCATTGATCCCTTTAAGCAAAACCGATTGGTTCCCAAGTGGAATTCCAGCATTCGCCAGTTTGGTCAGGGCATTACGGGCTTCAATGGTAATCTCTTGAGGATGATTGAAATGGGTATTAATCCAGATTGGGTGGTATTTTTTCAGAACCTCGATGAGGTTATCTGTAATACGCATAGGAAGAACTACCGGGGTTCTTGTCCCGATCCGAATAATCTCAACGTGGGGGATCGAACGAAGACTGGACAGGATAAACTCTAAACGGTCATCAGAAAGGGTCAATGGATCTCCTCCTGATATCAGAACATCACGAATTTGTGGGTTGGAACGGATATATTCCAGGGCGCGCTTGAATCGATTCAGAGGTAAAGCTTGGTCAGTCTGTCCAGCCATTCTTCTTCTGGTACAATGTCTGCAATACATTGAGCATTGATCCGTTACTAGGAGTAGAACACGATCAGGATAGCGATGTGTCAGTCCTGGTACAGGTGAATCCCCTTCTTCGTGTAGCGGGTCTTCTAAGTCACATGAGGATTTAGTCAACTCATGAATTGAAGGAATTGCTTGTTTTCTGATCGGACACTCAACATCCTGGGGATCCATCAGGGAAAAGTAATAAGGCGTGACTGCCATGCGGAAGTTTACTAGACACTGCTGAATTTGTTCAGCTTCCTCTGAAGAAAGAGCTATAGATTCTACTAATCTCTCGTGGTTTGTAATGCGATTGGTCATTTGCCAATGCCAATCATGCCATTGTTCGTCACTTATATTAGGCCATAACCTTTGTCGTAGTTCATTCATTTTTCTACCTCCGTCTTTATTTGTTCATATTTTGTACAGAAAAACCTCGCCAAGGATAGCCGAGTGCCGAGTGTCCCTGTAGCCAAGACTCAAACATGGATGTTCGGGATTATAACACCGCACGAATGACAACTAACAACCTTTTTAATTATATTAAGTTGTTAGTTAGAAAATGTCAACCCCATGCTTCCCTCTTACAAATTTAGAAATTGACCTGAAGTTATAAAATATGGTATAGTTTGGAGAGTAACAACTTATATTATTATTATAAGTTGTTAGATTGAGTTTTGTTATAAACTTATTAAAGCATCATCGGAGGTGATCTTTTGCTTGTGTAAGGAGTGTAAAACTTTTTTTTGAAAAACTTTACAGTTTTAGAGGAGGTAGAAAAAGAAAATGAAAAAATTTAATATGCTAATTCTTGTTACCCTAACTTTGTTGGTAGCGACCGGCTGTGGTACATCAAAGAGTAATTCTGACCCAACTACAACAACCTTGGACCGGATTAAGGCCGACGGAAAGTTGACCTATGCTATGAGTGGTCAGTACCCACCCTTTAATTTTTTTAACGAGCAGAACGTGCTAACGGGATTCGATGTAGAAATAGGTCAGGAGATTGCCAAAAGAATAAACGTAAACCCAACCCCGATCGCAACTGAATGGGATGGGCTCATTGCTGGGTTAATTGCCAGCAAGTTTGATATGATCTTAGGGAGCATGGCGATTACGGACGATCGGTTGGAAAAAGTAAATTTTAGTACCCCTTATTACCGTTCAGGTGCCCAAGTTATTGTGCCCTCTGACTCGAACATCAGCGGAGGGGCTGATCTCAAAGGCAAAACGGTCGGGGTTGTTCTGGGCACAACATTCGAAACGAAAGCACGAGAATTGGGGGCAACCGTCAAGACGTATAAAGGTGACCCTGATGCCTTTAATGATATGGCCAACGGAAGACTGGATGCCGTGATTACTGATAAGATTGTCGGTTTAAATGCCATTAAAAAGAACAATTACCCTTATAAACTAGTGGGGGATTTGTTATATGCGGAGAAAATGGGTATCGCGATTCGCAAAGACAGTCCAAAATTGCTGGAGGCTGTGAACAGTGCTTTGGCTGAAATGATGGATGACGGAACCTATCAACAAATTAGCGAAAAATATTTCAGTGCAGATATCCGATAGCTTAAATCAACTCAGCAAAGGGGTGCAGCTCTGATCAGACTGGAGGTAAATTGCTTTGAATCTTGACTTTAGTATCATCCTTAAATATCTGCCTTATATGTTGCAGGGGGCAGGTTTAACCATAGAACTCGCAGTACTGGGAATTGCCTTTGGTATCCTCATAGGTCTGGTTACAGCTCTCCTGAAGATATCCCACACGCCACTGCGGTTTATCGCTCATTTTTACATTTGGCTGATTCGGGGAACCCCTTTGCTTGTTCAGCTATTTCTCATCTATTTCGGTCTACCACAGCTTGGCATCACATTGAGTGCTTTTTCATCTTCCGTACTGGGACTGGGAATCAACAGCGGGGCGTATCTCGCTGAGGTTTTTCGGGGGGGAATTGAAGCTATCCCGAAAGGGCAAACCGAAGCTTCTTCATCTCTAGGCATGGGGAAATTCTTGACTATGCGCAGGATTATTTTTCCCCAAGCTTTGCGGATAGCACTACCGTCATTAGGCAATCAATTCATCATCAGTTTGAAAGATTCATCTCTATGTTCGGTCATTACGATGTCGGAGCTCCTTCAAACCTCCCAGCGCTTTGCCAGTGTGACATTTGCCTCATTGGAATTCTACACCGCCGCCGCATTGCTCTATTTGCTGATGACCACAGTTTTATCAGCTGCTTTGCGGAGCCTTGAATGGCGATTATCTAAAGAAGATCGGACAAGGGGGGGTTGATAATGGAATTAATTAAAATAGAGGAAAAATCAATGATCAATGTTAATGGTCTAGTTAAAGACTTCGGCAAGAATCGAGTGATTGACGGGATCGATGCAACAGTGTCCGCAGGCGAAGTTGTTGTCCTGATCGGAGCGAGTGGTTCGGGAAAGAGCACTTTTCTGCGCTGTTTAAATGGACTGGAAACAATGACCGCGGGAGAAATCTTGATAGACAATGTACCTCTGGAAAGTAAATCAAGCAGTCTCAATCAGATTCGTCGTCAAGTGGGAATGGTGTTTCAGCAATTCAATCTCTTTCCTCACTTGACTGTATTAGAGAATATCATCGAAGCTCCCGTACATGTGCTTAAACAGAGAAAGGACGACGCAATCCAAGTCGCCCGAGAGTTGCTCTCCAAGGTTGGCCTTTTCGATAAACAAAACTGCTATCCTGGGACTCTATCTGGAGGACAGGGCCAGAGAGTAGCTATTGCTAGGGCGCTAGCTATGCATCCTAAGATAATGCTCTTTGATGAGCCAACCTCGGCACTTGATCCTGAGCTGGTTGGCGAAGTTCTCACTGTAATGAAACAGTTGGCAGAAGATGGTATGACAATGGTTGTTGTGACTCATGAAATGAGCTTTGCTAGGGAAGTTGCAGACAGGATAATCTTTATTGACGAAGGCCGGATTGTCGAAGAAGGCTCTCCAGTTCAGATTTTCAGTAACCCGCAAGAAAAACGAACCCAGACGTTCCTCAGTAGATTAACTCATTAATTGTTAGCAAAGAGTGACGACCAACAACATTAAAACACGAGTGTAAGAAAACGTTCTTCCTACACTCGTATTTTTTGATCAAACCTGAGACTCTCACTTCCCAAGTGGGAGTGAACTCCGTACAGGCACAAGCCTGTTACTTTAACGTTTTCTGAACTAAAAAATTGGCCGAAACTAAAACCATTAAGAAATTAGAAATAAACTTTGAATTACATAAACTTAATGAAGAATCATTTGCATTTATAACCTTTATTACAACATATCGGGTTGGTATATGCTATTAAATATAATTGTATAAAAATTTTTAATACTACCAACATTTAGTTCGTTCCTTAATAGGAAATATGTATTATGAACTATTAACTACTAACGGTTGTCATGGACTATCATGCTTTAGCTCTGCCTTAGTCCTAGAATTATACTGGTATATTAGGTGATATTTTGATATAATTCGTTGAAACCGTCTTCAACCTTGACCTTATCACTTGAAGGTGCAAGCTAACTTATGGACTGTTTGAAATAATCTTGCGCTTATGTTCTACATAATAGTTGGAGTTCACTTCTATAAAAGGCTGTCTTACTAATTTGCATGTCGCACTAATGGAATTGGTGTTAAATGATTATTGTTTTCTTTATTGATTTTTGGGTAAGTTAATTGTACCCAATTTAAAATGGATGGTAATAAACACAAAAAGACTTTTTAAAAAGTCCTCAGAACTCTACCTAAATATGTTCTTAATTACCATTTTTTAAAAAATAGGGGAGGTGCTTTTAGCGAACAGGTGTTTCTTATCATTATGTAGCCACTAACAATAAACGTATTATTACACTAGTGACCAAGAATAACAATAGATTGTGAGTTGTGGGCAAATATGCTTAGTTTTTTACTAACATTCATTTTGATGTTTATTTTTTGGTTTAGTTTATCCGGCCAAACAGCACCAATGTTCCTGATACTAGGGGTGGTTTCTTGTCTGCTGGTGGCCTACTGGTCCCACGATTTGTTAATAGGCAAGATGTATAAGGGACCAAACCTAAGGAGAATCATTCTACTCATAAAATATTTCCCTTGGTTAGTCTGGGAGGTTGTGATCGCTAACAAGCATCTCATATATCTTGTTCTGCATCCCAAGATGCCCATTGACCCTAGCATTGTAAGATTCAAACACACCTTAAAAACAGACGCATGCATTACTCTCCTAGCTAATTCAATTACCCTGACACCTGGAACCATTACCATTGATGTTGACCGTAATGAATATATCGTCCATGCTGTATCAAGGGAAACCGCCGAAGGTTTACTGTCCGGTTCGATGCAGGCGAAGATATACGAAATTGAAGACGGTGTAAGGAGGTGAGCAAGACGTATGGCAAATATGTTTGATTTAGCTACATTTACTATTATATTATCTGCAGTGCTCATTCTTTATCGGTTAGTGATTGGACCCTTTGTTTTTAACAGGATTTTGGCCGTAAATTTCTTCGGAACCAAAACAGTAGTTATCCTGCTCCTAATAGGTTTCATGTATGGCAGACCTGATCTTTTTATAGATATCGCCTTTGTTTATGTCTTGATTAACTTTACTGCTGTATTAGCATTTCTAAAATACGTTGAATCTGGCCGTTTCGACAGATGAAAAAAAATTAGTAACGGGATGGGAAAATATATATGGATATTCGCGTTATTCTTACCGGATTATTCTTAGTCATAGGGTGTTTCTTGTTTCTGGTTGCCTCCATTGGGGTAATCAGGTTTCCTGATTTCTTTACCAGGATGCATGCCGCGGGCAAAGCGGATTCCCTAGGGCAAGCCTGCATTATCATTGGACTAATGATTTATTCAGGATTTAACCAAGTAAGCCTGAAATTATTTCTGATAATGATTATGGTTTTTATCATTAACTCTACAGCAACTCACTATTTGGCCAAAGCAGCTTTTATGAAAGGTGTTAAACCTTGGGTGAAGGGCTGCAATTATGGGGAAACCGACCCCTTTGCGATATCCACTGCCGCCAATGTTGTCCGTAAGAAAGCCAAAGCCAAGGCCAAAGCAAAAAGATGAACGCAAAAACATTATTTATGGAGTTGAAGACATGACTGATTTAGCCATTCCGCTTTTTCTAGTGGTTTGTGGTATTGCAGTATTACTCGTGAAGGACTTAATGAGTTCTATCATGATTTTCTCAGTCTACAGTCTGATGATGGCTATTGAGTGGTGCCGGCTAAATGCCGTTGACGTAGCTATTACAGAGGCGGCTGTGGGTGCTGGTATTTCCACGGTTCTGTTCTTAGTTATCTTAGGTCGTACGAAGTATGTAGATGAGGGCAAAAAACACGTAAACATTCCTGCTCTGCTGGTAGCCCTTGCAGTTGCAGCTATACTATTGTATGGAACCATGGACCTCCCCAATCTGCGGGATCCTAACATTGCGCCCAATACCCATGTGGTGACGCCCTATTATCTAGAGAACTCTTACGAACACGCAGGCCAGCTAAACGTCGTTGCTTCTATTTTGGCCTACTTCCGAGGGTATGATACCTTATTCGAAACGACTGTTGTGGCCACTGCTGGTTTTTGTTTAATTCTGCTCCTAAGGGTGCGGAACAAGAAACCTGGCACTTTAGACTCACAGAAAATCGGGGTCACGGCTAATAAAAAAACCCCCGCTAGTATCGGTGTTAAGCCAACAGAAACGTTTCCGGATGTCTTAGATCAAGACAAAGACATCATCAAGAGAACGGTCACCAAATTTTTGATACCGTTTATTCAACTCTTTGGGCTGTATGTAATAGTCCACGGAGAACTGGGCCCCGGCGGAGGGTTTCAGGGTGGTGTGATTCTGGGGGTTAGTATCATAGTTTACTCCCTAGTGTTTGGCTTCGACGAGGCCAAAAAGAGGATGTCTGTCAAGACAAAAGACCTGTTAGTTTCCTCAGGGGTTTTGCTTTATGGTGGTATCGGTGTTATAGCACTTTTCATGGGTGGTAACTACCTTCAGTATGGTGTGCTTTTGCCTGACCCCCAATTTGCCAGCGTCGTTGGCATTATGGGTATTGAAATTGGTGTAGGTATAACTGTTGCCGCGGTAATGATGACCCTATTTTATGAAACAGTAAGGATAGATGCCAATGATTGAACTATTAGCGAAATATAATTATTGGATTGTAATAATTCTGTTGACCACAGGGTTATATGGGGTAATGGCTAGACAAAACCTGATAAAAAAGATTATTGGCTTGAACGTCTTTCAAACGGCTGTGCTCCTGTTTTATGTGTCAATGTCCAAAATTGAGGGTGGAACTGCGCCTATACTCATAAATCATGGGCATGGTCCACAACCACTTTTCGATAACCCGCTGCCCCAAGTATTAATGCTTACTGCCATTGTGGTAGGAATTAGCACTACAGCTGTGGCTCTGACCTTTGTCACGCTTATTCACCGTGAATACGGAACCATAGAGGAAGATCAAATACTGGAGTTGAACAAGCATAATGATTAAACATTTGCCCGCTCTGTTAATAGTGATACCTCTGCTGGTAGCGATTATTACCCCCATCATCGGTCGCCTACACTGGGTATTAAGTTGGTATGCCGTAACCATAACCACTTTCATAAGCTTTGTTATCTCCCTTTTACTCTTGCAAACTGTATTGATACAAGGAAGGATCAGCTATTGGATGAGTGGCTGGGAACCGCCCTTTGGTATTGAGTACGCCATTGACTATTTGAATATTTATGTGATAATTATTGTTTCCTTTATGGCTTTTGCCGGGGCTATATACTCCAGGAAAAATATTGATGTCGAAATTGGCGAAGAAAAAAAACCACTTTTCTATATGATTTATCTGTTGTTTGTCACAGGTCTTATGGGTATGGTTGTAACTGGAGATATCTTTAACATCTATGTTCTTTTGGAGATAGCCTCACTGACCGGTTATGCCCTGATAGCTCTAGGCAAAAAGCGCCAAGCCCTGGTAGGAGCGTACAACTACCTGGTAATGGGCACTGTTGGTGCTACATTTTTCCTGCTGGGCATTGGTTACTTGTATTTGATGACGGGTACCCTGAATATTGCCGACTTAGCAGTTAGGTTACCTGAATTTTATGAGACCAAAGCGATTTTCACAGCTTTTACGTTTATCGTGGTAGGACTTTCTATCAAGTTAGCTATTTTTCCGTTCCATTTTTGGCTTCCTAATGCTTATGCCTTTGCTCCTTCAACCGTTAGCGCGGTTATGGCCGCAACTGGCGCCAAGGTAGCAGCCTATGTCTTAATTCGGGTCATGTTCACGGTATTTAAGCCGGAGTTTTATGCGCATACGCCCTTTAACATCCAGTATATTCTACTAATCTTGGCGGTGGCGGCTATCCTGGCAGGGTCTATCATGGCTCTAGCACAAACCGATATCAAGAAGATGTTAGCCTATTCGAGTGTTGGGCAAATCGGTTATATCGTGCTGGGTATTTCATTAATGAGTGTCACTGGTATGATGGGCTCTCTAATCCATCTGTTAAATCATGCCCTGATGAAGGGTGCCCTCTTCTTTGCAGTGGGCGCCGTGGTCTATAGAACGGGTCTCACCAGCATAGAGAACTTACGGGGGTTGGGGAAGAAAATGCCCTGGACCATGGCCGCCTTTACTATTGCCGCACTTTCCATGACGGGTGTTCCTCTGACAGTTGGTTTTATTAGTAAATGGTACCTAGCAGTTGCTTCCATTGAGAGTGGGATGTGGTGGTTGGTTCCAATAATTTTGATAAGCTCCCTTCTCACAGCGGTTTATTTCTGGCGGATTTTAGACAATGTATGGTTAAAGCCTGCTCCGGGAGAAGAAAGTCTGGAACACGGACATGACCACCACCAGACGCCTGTTAAGTCTAACGATGCTCCGGTATCTATGTTAATTCCTACCTTTACAGTAGCTGTACTGTGCATAGTTTTCGGTGTCTTTGCCTATGCGCCAGTATCCTTGGCAGAAAAAGCGGCCGTGATTCTTCTGAAATAAAGAGGTGATAAACTTGGAAATAATCGAATCAGCAAGACCCTTATATGCAGTTCTAGTTTCACTGTCGGCAGTTGTGCTAATAGGTATTTCTGGCAAAAACCCAAATCTAAGAGAATCGTGGACAATGCTGGCCGCTTTGCTAAAATTCGGCCTGGTAGTTTCAATGCTGCCAACAATTCTTGCGGGTAAGGTTATTGAATATCATGTGACAAGGGTTCTTCCGGGGCTTGACATTGCGTTCAGAGTAGATTCTCTTGGGATGGTTCTTGCCTTAACAGCATCATTCTTGTGGATCATAACATCTGTTTATGCAATAGGCTACATGCGCTCAATGAATGAACATGCCCAGACGAGGTTTTTTATGTGTTTTGCTATAGCCTTGTCTGCAGCCATGGGCGCGGCTTTTTCAGCGAATGTATTTACCCTGTTTGTCTTCTATGAAATGATTACTGTATCAACCTTTGCTCTAGTTGCCCATGAAGAGACTTCTGAAGCCATTAAAGGAGCAAGGAAATACCTGACTTACCTGCTGGGTACCTCAATTTTCTTCTTCCTTCCAGCCATGGTTTTAACCTACTATTTTGCAGGTACTCTAAACTTTGCCAGTCAGGGAATTTTGGCGGGCAAAGCATCCTATGGAATAGTTAGCATGATTTTTGTTCTCTATATTGCAGGCATAGCAAAAGCAGGTATGATGCCTTTTCATTCTTGGCTTCCAGCGGCTATGGTTGCGCCTACTCCTGTAAGCGCCCTACTGCACGCTGTGGCCGTAGTTAAGGTGGGAGTATTTACAGTACTCCGGATCGTCCTGTTTGTCTTTGGTGTTGACCTGCTTCAAAAAGTTGGGCTGGGCACGTTTCTGGCATACTTTGCATCCTTTACCATTATTACTGCCTCTATCCTGGCCTTGAAACAGGACAATTTAAAACTGCGGTTGGCCTATTCCACAGTCAGCCAGCTTTCCTATATTGTTCTGGCGGTGGCGTTGTTGTCACCTAGTGGCATTACGAGCAGTATTATTCACATTACCATCCATGCCTTTAGTAAGATCACACTCTTCTTTGTGGCTGGCGCGATTTTTGTGGCTACACAGAAAAAGTATATCAGTCAGCTGAACGGGATAGGCAGAAGGATGCCCTTCACCATGACCGCCTTTTCTGTTGGAGCTCTGTCGATGATTGCCGTACCTCCGCTTGGGGGATTTGTCAGTAAATGGTACCTGGTATTGGGGGCTTTGGAAGCAAACATGATGCCAATCCTGGCGGTACTTGTGACAAGTACTCTCTTGAATGCGGCCTACTTCTTGCCCATTATTTACGCGGCGTTCTTTAAAGATTCCCCGGTTGATGAAGAGCAGGGTGTCCATGAAGCCCCTCTAATGTTAGTGGTTCCCATTGTTATCACAGCCCTTGGAACGCTGACCTTCTTTTTCTGGCCGTCGCTGCTGTTTGATCTTGCCAAGTTGGTAGTGTCTCAAGTGATGTAATAATATAATGTACAAACTGTACTGCAAATGAGAAGACAGGGGTGAGCTGGAACGAAAATGAATAAGATTGTGAAGTATTTTGAAAAACCCAATGTTGGAAAAGCAGTTCGCTATATATTTTATGCCAGTCTAGTGTTACTCTTGATTTCTGAATTTTTTATTGAGAAGCACCCTTATTTTAGTTGGGCAGCCTTCCCCGCCTTTAACGCAGTTTATGGATTCATATCTTGTGTAGTCATAATTGCCGTAGCCAAGGTGCTGGGCAAGCTATGGCTGCAAAAAGGGGAGGACTACTATGATTAGCTTTCTGCCACCTGCCCTTATATTTATAGCAGGGGCAGCTCTGATTCCTTTTCTAAATGGAAGACTTAGGCAGGCCTATATCATCCTTCTTCCCTGTCTTGCCTTTTTAAACCTGCTTAATATGCCTGAAGGCAGCAGTTGGGTCTTTAATTTTTGGGATTACCAACTAACCTTTGCCCGGGTTGACAAATTGAGTATGATTTTTGCCTATATCTTTGTAATCATGGCCTTTGCCGGCGCGATCTATGCAGCCCATGAAAAAGACAAGCTACAGCTGACGGCCGCCTTTTTGTATGCCGGGAGTTCCCTAGGAGTAGTGTTTGCCGGAGACTTCTTAACTTTATATATCTTTTGGGAGATTATGGCCTTTGCTTCATTTTGCTTAGTTTTCGCCAGAAAAACCCAGGCAGCTATTAAAGCAGCCTTTAGGTACATCATGGTGCACCTTTTCGGTGGGTTGATGCTCATGATCGGTATTCTGATGCATGTTGCAGAAACTGGTTCCCTGGAA
Source organism: Desulfosporosinus burensis (assembly GCF_054657535.1). Lineage (NCBI taxonomy): Bacteria > Bacillati > Bacillota > Clostridia > Eubacteriales > Desulfitobacteriaceae > Desulfosporosinus > Desulfosporosinus burensis. Next base: position 346,139 of record NZ_BAAHYN010000006.1, on the reverse strand, counting down.
TTCAACCTGATTGGCTTAAACGGAATAGCATCGGCGTTTATCCTGCTAGGCTTTGCTGTGAATGCTGCCATATTTCCCCTCTCAGCTTGGCTTACGGATGCTTATCCCGAGAGTACCGTGGTAGGAACGGTCTTTTTAAGCGCCTTTACCACTAAGACAGCTGTTTACGTTCTGGCCAGGGGTTTTGCCGGTACCGAGATATTGGTCTGGGCCGGAATTACGATGATTATTTACGGAATTGTCTTTGCTATCCTGGAAAACGATATGAGGCGAGTATTGTCTTACAGTATTATTAACCAGGTGGGCTTTATGGTCGTTGGTATCGGAATCGGTACAGAGTTGGCCATTAACGGGGCAGCATCTCACGCCTTTGCCCATATTTTATACAAGGCCCTCTTGATGATGTCCGCAGGTGCTGTGCTGTATTTGACGGGCCGCAGTAAAACAAGCCAGTTGGGCGGATTATATAAGACCATGCCTTTGACTCTACTCTTTGCCATAGTTGGCGCTGCATCCATTTCGGGCTTCCCGCTGACCGGAGGTTTTGTTACCAAATCCATGATTGCCTCAGCAGCAGGACATGAGCACATGATCATTATCTGGCTGTTGCTTACCCTAGCGTCAGCAGGTGTGTTCTTGCACGCTGGGATTAAATTCCCCTACTTTGTATTCTTTGCCAAGGATTCAGGCCTTAGGCCCGATGAAAAGAAGCTTCCGCTAAACATGAAGGTGGCAATGGGCTTCCTTGCCTTTATGTGCATCCTGATCGGGGTATTTCCCCAGATGTTGTACCGCCTGCTCCCTTACCCGGTAGATTATCTTCCCTACACCGGTGACCACGTTGTCAGCCAGCTCCAACTGCTGATGTTCTCGGCCTTGGCCTTCTTTATGCTCCTGAAATACCTTAAGAGAACCGAGACCCTTACCTTGGATACTGACTGGATATACAGAAGAGGGGCAAATATTGTTATTGCTTATCTTTCTATTCCAGTGGCATGGACCTATAACAAACTTGGTTATGTTTTCCTGGAAAGGATTCCTAACCTAGCAACTTGGTTTAGTAAAAACCCGCTGGGGGCCATGAAAATAGGGATAGATAATTTAGTCATTTCTATGGTTGGTGGTGAAAAAGCACTAAAACGCTTAGAAAAACAGAAAGCAACCTATCCTGGCCCTCTAAAGCAATGGTCCGTTAGTACAGCCGTAAGCGTTGCCCTAGTAATATTTGCGATCTATTTGATACTCTTCTTCTTCTATGCCTAACTCAACTTAAGCAAGACGATTTTCTAAAGTTGTTATCCTAGCGCACCATAAGAAAAAGACCGAGGCTGAGCCTCGGTCTTTTTGATTGTTATTAGATATCTCTCCTCCACATTTTCAGAACTGAGCTGCTCTATCCCCCATAGATATTCCAGCCAATGCGATCTTTATCATTTCAATGGTGTTCATATAGAATCCACCAACTTAATAACCGAGAAAAAATGCAATAAAGTTTCTAAAATGTCCCCTATACTTATCGCTAAGTAAATTATGGAGTCTTTAGCTTTTCGACATAATTGCCGTTTATTGACACTATAAAATAATCTCTTTTGATTAAGACTAAAGATGATTCTATATTTAAACCTTGAGGAGGAAAAAACATGAATCGTTGGTATTTAAGGTTTTTAAGCTCAGCAGTAATAAGTATACTGCTAACAACTACTGTATTCGCCTCAACGCTTTATGCTCAAACCCCATTCAGTAGAGCGAATATACCGTCTCAAGTAAAAGTTACTGCTGCCTCTCTAAATATCAGATCTGGACCCTCTGCAGCAAAGACAAAAGTCGGATTGCTTTACAAGAACCAAATAGTTGACTGTATTGGAAAAATTGGCAGCTGGTGGGTGATTCATTTAGAAAATGATACTGTAGGTTTAATTTCAAGTAATTATGCCACCCCTTACTACCCATCCAGACCGACTCCTGCACCTGCTCCTGCACCTGCTCCTGCTCCTGCTCCTACTCCAAAGCCAACACCAACACCTACTCCTACCCCAGCTCCTACACCTAGTCCTCAACAACCCACTATTGGCGTAGAAGAACAAAAAATGCTTGATTTAATCAATGCTGAGCGCGCTAAGGTTGGGGTTGCTCCGTTAAAAGCAGATATCAAAATAATGGAAGTCGCAAAGCTTAAAGCTGATGATATGGTAAAAAACAACTATTTTTCTCACACTTCGCCTACCTATGGCTCCCCCTTTGACATGTTGAAGAAGTTTGGAGTTACTTACCAAAGCGCTGCTGAAAACATCGCCGGTAACTCATCTGTTGAAGCTGCTCATAACGCTTTAATGCAATCCGAAGGACATCGCAAGAATATCTTGAATTCTAGCTATAACTATATCGGTATTGGTATCTGTCCTAGCCCTGTCTATGGTAAAGTTTTTGTGCAGATGTTTGTAGGACGTTAATTAACGAAAATAGCCGTAGAGTTTAAAAGGAGCAGTTTTGTTAATCAAAACTGCTCCTTTTAACGCATTATGCAATGGTTTTTATATTAATAATGGGTTGAATTTATTTTCAACTATACTTATAAAATGACCTCTTCACCTGCTTTAAGTGCTAAAACTTTAACATCTGGTGCCTTTACTCCTAACCATTTAACGATAAGACATTATATATTTCCCCCTTATTCCCCATTCTTGAACAGGTTTCTATAAGTCAAATTCATCTTGAGTCATGGCATCCTTGAGTGTCAGTTCACAACGTTCGCCAAACCTTATTGTATTATCCGTAAATCTTAAAAACTCTGGTATTATGCAATGCCACCGGGCCTTCGATACTCCCTTGAAAGAAGCTGGAGTTTGAAAGATGTGTTTCGCAGCAGGATATTTTTTAAAATAAGAGGCTAACACCATCGCTGTTTCCTTCAGACTATTAACTAAATAAGTGTGCCCTCTTAATTGAATACCTTGAATCTTTCTAAAATCCTTGTAGTCCTCAGTAATTGACGCCGCCATCAGAGGATTTTCTCGCAGATTACAACTATGTATTGTAGTAGGTTCAGATAGGAAATAAATTTTAAATCCGCGATTAACAAAAAATACGGGGGTTGACCATGGGGCGTCTTCTCCATAGGTCGAGAGGATTATGGTGTTATGAGTTGCTAGATAGTCAAGCATTAATTGGGCTATTTCGGTCGTCATATACTCCTCCATACTATACTTTAGTGTAGGTCAAATGAGATTCTTCCGCACTACCTCTTCTCTACATGTCTCGGATACGAATACCTATCTATATCTATGCCCCTTCGAAATAGCCATTCCGCCGTCTTTCCTGTAATAACCAAAGGCTTCTCGGAAAGTTCCTTCAAATTAGCAGCACCAACCATTAACATTGTGTGTCGTAAATCCTCAATAATGATGTCGACACGTTCATTAAGACATTGTTCTGAACCTTCTGTAACTATTCTTAAGAAATGACCTGCCATACCGACCAGTTTCGCCCCTAAGGCAAGTGCACACGCGACATCACTTTCACCTGTGAAACCACCCGAGGCAACAACTACTATGGGCAAATCCATGCTTAAAGATTCTACGAGGCTGATAGCCGTAGAAATACCCACGTTCTGGAACTTATCTCGGTAATCCCGACCTGAACGCATATATTCTATTCTTATAAAATCAGTTCCCCCTTGACCACTGACGTCAATATGCCGCACACCAACATCATAAATTTTTTTGATTGTCTCGCGGGAAAGACCAAAACCAACCTCCTTAATAATAACCGGCACCTTAGAAAGAGTTACTATTTTTTGAATATTAGCTAAGGTGCCGCTAAAATTTCGGTCACCTTCAGCCATGGCGAGTTCCTGGGCGACATTTAGATGTAGCTGAACACCGTCTGCCTCAATCATTTCGATAGCTTCTTTGACCATATCTGGTGAAGAAAGTGCACTTACATTCGCCAATAAAATACCGTCGGGATTTTCATCCCGAGCTACTCTGTAAGTGTCTCTTACTTTAGAATCCTCTAATCCGGCAGTCTGGGACCCAATAGCCATGGCGATTCCTGCCCTAGCTGCCACCCTCGCCAAACTCCGGTTAATATATTTCACCTCAGGATGACCGCCGGTCATGGCATTAATAAGCAGAGGGGCCTTTAACTTCTTATTCAAGAAGTTAAGCGAAGTATTAACCTGTTCCAGATCTAGTTCCGGTAACGCATCATAAATTAAAGAAATATCAGAAAAACCATTCCCTACCGTGAATTGGGGGGTTTTAAGAGCAAATTCAATATGTTCCTTCTTCCTATGTCGCCTAGATATTTTTCATCTCCCCTATCCTCAGTAACAGATTTTATGAACAGTTGTAGAAGATAGACCTAGCAATAGTTGTTTTCTAAACATTAAGAATTAAGCATAAAGCTCTTTATTGACTATCCCGCAGAGATATTCATTTTAGAATTTATTTTCTTTACTTTTGAGGATATCCTTTTGGGAGCTATACTCTTAAGAGTATTATTTTTCCGATCTCCTTCTTCAAGTTTACGCCAAAGTGTTGTCCGTCCAATACATAGTTGAATAGCCGCTTGGGAATGATCTCCGCCAAAAGCATTTAAAGTATGTTGTATAACCTGTTTTTCGACTTTCGAAATAATACTTTTCAAGGACCCATTAACAAACACTTTAATATGAGGACTTTTTTCGCTTTGAAGAAAAGTATAATTTTTACTTCGACAATGTAGATCAAACATCTGTTTTCCCTTTTCACTTGCTTGATTCTCAGTTAGTCCCTTTGTAACTACAGCTACACGACGAATAACGTTCTCTAGCTCCCTAACATTACCTGGCCAAGAATAATCAGGTCTGCTAATTACGACTGAGATAATTATTTTCTTCATCTTTAAGGACGAATCTGTATATTTATTTAAAATTTCCATTGCCAAAGCCGGTATATCCTCTTTACGTTCGAACAAAGAGGGAACATTTAATTGAAGGACGTCCAGTCGATAGAACAAATCATTGCGAAATTTCCCTTCGGCAATTAATTCCTGTAAATCCTTATGCGTAGCGGCAATGATACGTATATCCACCATCACTAATCGGTCACCGCCGATCCGGCGTACCTCTTTCTCCTGAATCACACGCAAAAGTTTAGCTTGTAATTCGAGCGGCATTTCCCCAATCTCATCTAAAAACATTGTCCCACCATGGGCGAGTTCAAACAGACCTGGCTTACCCCCTTTGCGCGCACCAGTAAAGGAGCCTTCAGAATAGCCAAATAACTCACTTTCTAACAATGTTGCAGGAATAGCTGCACAGTTTACTGCAATAAACATCTTTCTTTTCCTATTAGAGATACCGTGAATACTTTGGGCAAATAACTCCTTTCCAGTACCGCTTTCACCTAAGATTAAGACTGTTTCATCACAATCAGAATACCTTTTAGCTAGATCTACTGCACTACTAATAGCCCTACCATTACCTATGATATCCGCAAAGGAATATTTAGTTCCGTGGTTTTTAGTGACTAATTCTTTCCTGATCTTCTCCTCAATATCCTGAATTACTTGTAGTGCCTGGTAGCTTGCAACAGTTCCCACTATCTGTCCATCGTCGATAATCGGCACTCGATTTACAACTACTTTGGTATCTTCCACATGAGTGACTTCTCCGATAACTGCCTGCTTAGTGGTCAATACCTCGTTAAGTTTTGTTTTATCTAAAACTTCGAAACAATTACGGCCTATAACGTCTTTGGCATTAATTTTGAATATATCCTCTGCTGCACGATTATATAAGGTAATGATTCCACTTTCATCAGTTGCTACTATCCCCTCGTAGGTACAGTCTAAAATAGCCTTTAATCGATAGGTTTGTTTCCTCTCAGCCTGTTGGGCCATGGCAAGTCCTTTCGCAACTTCAATAGCACTAACGAAAGACTCCTTGCTCATATTAACTGCTTCCGTCATGAATCCTAAAGCTGAAGCTACCTGACAAACAAAGCCTCCACCAATAATAATTTGATCTGTTCCCTGAATTTTCTCCAAAAGAAATTCAAGATGTTCGGCATTGTTAAATACTAATACCTTGGGTTGAAAACCCAGTATTTCCGATATTTCAGTAAAATCAATTTGCGATTTACGATAGACAAAAATCACTACATTTGAACCGTACTGTTTAACGGCTCGGGCTATAGGATAAAAAATGTCAAATTTATGTTCTGGTACAGAAACCACAGGAATGGTTGTATGATCTTTAATAAATAAAGTATTACCCTGAGTACTTACAATCGCCTCAACACCTTTTCTCTCGAAGTACTCTAAGCCGGGCAATGAACTTTCTAGGACTCCTTCATGAACCATTAATTTAATACCTTGAACTAGTCCTATCTGACGACACAATGCAGTTAAGTGGGCGTGCGTTGAAATGACCCCAATTAAAACCTCGCTTTCCATTCGGCCCCTCCTATTCCATCTAAACTCCACCTTATCTATAATGCTTAGGAATACCACCTTTCCTCTGCCGTATTGTAAGGCCATGCATGCCATAAGTATGAAATTCAAAAGAAAGTACTAAACACATGGAAAAGGTCATTCATTAATTCAATTGAGAGGCCTTCGTTAACAGGTTGTTAATATAGAGTATCAACTAATCTATTACAAAGCTTCATTTTGGTCTGAAATATCTACTAGTGTTGTTCCCCAGCGTCTTGTTAGAATATTATCAACACCGAGCAAATCAAGGATTCTGGACGTTTGATGGTTAATAATATCATCTAGAGTGACAGGATGATTGTAAAAAGCAGGCATTGGCGGCGCTATGATTGCACCCGCTCGGGTCATCTTGAGCATATTCTCCAAATGAATCTCATTAAGTGGGGTCTCCCTCGGTAAAAGTATCAAACGCTTTCTTTCTTTGAGCATTACATCAGCTGCACGAACAATCAAATTATCTGCATAACCATGGGCAATAGCAGATAGAGTCTTCATACTACAAGGGGCCACAACCATACCTTCCACACCAAAAGAACCGCTGGCAATCGGGGCGCCTTGATTTCGATAATCATAACAAAATGTTGCCATCTTTTTCACTTGTTGGGGACTATACTTTGTCTCCAAAGCAATAGTTTTTTCTGCCCAAGGACTGATGATCAAATGCACCTCATAATCACTCATTGACTTTAACACTTCAATGAGTCGAACTCCAAAGACAGCACCGGTTGCACCAGATAAAGCTATGATAATTTTTTTCATAAAAATCTCCCTTCGTTTAGATTACAACATGAACTTGGATTATGTTTAATGTTTCTAAAATGCAAATCTTATTCCATATACCCTAATTTCTTCTCAAAAGTTAAAATGCTTTCTTGAATGTTAGCTTATCAGCCTTGAATGGGTTGATGCTCCATAATTTAAATCAAACAACTAAAGCCTCGTGCCCAATATTGAAACGATTGTTTTCAATATTGGAAAACAAACATATTCGCAGCCTAGTCTAGTTTGAGGTCACACTTAGCAAGATAATAATTCCACACTTTGTTAAACTGAAGCTCTGTCCATATACGAGGGCCTTCAGCTAACTCCTCGGGAGATAACGATTGTGGTTCCCCCATACTGTAAGCTTGACAAAGCTTATCTGCATTATCTTCTAAGTAGATCGAAGCCAAGAATACTCCCTTTATACTGTCTGCAACTAACGTTGCACCATGCCCACGAATAATTACCGCCCGCGCTAACCCAAGGGAAAAGGCCATAGCGTCTCCGCGCTCAGCACTGTTTATATGCCTACAGTCATTATAGATAGGGATCTGTTCGCCGAAAATCGCCCCGTGGTAAATTACAGGTATGCATGGCTTCCCTACAATACTTAGCGCTACGGTCCTCGGAGGATGAATATGGGCTATCGCCTGTACGTCTGGTCGAGCCCTGTATACTGAGGTATGAAGAGCTAATTCGAGAGGTGGCCGACCCTCACCTTCCAACAAAGAACCTTCTAGAGTAAGTCTCAATAAGTCCTTAGGCTTAATAGCATTTCGACTTAGGTCACGGGAATTAATCAGTATCTCTTTGGTACCTGGAATTCTGGCACTGACATGTCCACTAAAATCTATCAGACCCTGATATACAAGTAGTTTTATACAAGTAGCGATTTCATCTCGCAAGTATTGTTCATTCACAGCCTTACTTCCTCCAAAATAAAAACTTCTTTCTAAAAATGTCACATAGCAATAAAGTCAAACAGATATAGTCAAATATTCCCATCCCCAAAGCCATAAAGGATGTTACTTGATCAATTTATTTAATCCATAAATCTCCAGGTTGGCTAAAACCATCTCTCTATGTTCAATAGGAGGTATCGCGAGTGGGGGATAGCTATGTTTTTTTGTTGCATCAATGATAATCTTGGAACCAATAGATCTCTTTTTGGTAAGTTGAAGTTCCTCTGCAGACGCAGTAGAGGGATCTAGGCGTACAGATGCGGTATCGGCAACAATTGTGCAATCTTTAGCAGGCTGACAACGGAAAGACATCGCCCAATCAACCGCAAAATCATCCCAAATATCAATGTCATCATCAACAATTACTGTAAACTTACCTAGAGTTGGGTCAATCGCCCACGCTCCCCAAGCAACTTGTTTTGTAAGTCCAGCTGATCCGTCTTGTCTGATAGAAATGACTAGGTAAGCAGCTGACCCTCCGCTTTCCTTTAATCTAAGATCAGTTATAGGCAAATGTAAATCGTCCCTTAATCCTTTAAATAAGCCAGCTTCTCGTCCCACACTCCGAATTAAACTGCTTTCACTCGGAGGCATTTGACTGATAAACGCTTGATATATAGGATTATTTCGGTAAGTAATGGCCTTGATGTTTACTTCATAGGCATCACCATCTGGTCCCATATAGCCTGTATATTCTCCAAATGGTCCCTCATGCTTGAGAGTGTTTGCTTCAATTTCACCTTCGATTACGATTTCAGCTGATGCAGGAACCTCTAGATCACAGGTTTCACACTTTACAACCTCTACAGCTTGCCCACGCAGGCCACCCGCCACAGCATACTCGCTTAAACCATAAGTAATTCTTGCGACCGAACAAAGACCAATTGTAGGATCTGTACCTAAAACGATCGCCACTGGAGTTGGCTTTCCCAAACTATTGTTCTTCTCAACATGCTTTCGGGCGTGTTGGTGAAAGTTAACCATACAGCCAATTCGGTCTTTAGCCTTGACTTGAACACGGTAGGTTCCAACATTAATGACACCGGTCTCTGGATCTTTTGTTACCACATAAGGAGCGGTGAGATAAGGTCCTGGATCTTCCCCTACAGTCCAGATAGGTACCGGGAATTTACCCATGTCAATCTCTGAACCTTTAAGAATATTTTCTTTACACGAACCCGTACTAACTAAAACAGGGTTAATCGGATGATTTTGGGCTTCTGTCCAACGCTTGCTAATATTATTGATCTGTGTTTCAAGGGCTAATGAATATACTGCACGAGATGCTCCTAAAATACCTGCTACTACAGGAACACTAGATCCTTTAACTTTTTCAAACATAATTGCCGGACGACGCGAAGCAGGAACTTTTTGAAAGAGTATCCTAGCTGTTGCTGCAATTTCCCAGTCTTTATCAACCTCTTTACTTACCTTGTGCAACAGCCCATTTTCTTCGAGGGCCACTAGATATTCACGTAAATCGTTATAGGGCATAAAGTTTCCTCCCTTAAAAGATTCCAACCTGCAATAGAATATACACAATTTTGTTATTTTTTAAATATTCAATTTTTTTATCTTAAAAAATTTAGTTCTATCTTTACTTTTTTCTAGATCCATTATCTTCTAATAGATCTCTTCTTTTTATTAAAGTAAAGATACCCCTTTCGAACTGGCGTATTCATTTATTGTCGCGGGTTGCTACACAAAATTATTTACATTTCATAGCAACTCTAACTTCTGGACAATACCAGGGTAATTCATTAGGGTTTTTACCCTCTTGCAAATCATCTTGAATTAAATTCGGCAAAATAAATGTCTGATGAGTACCTTTATTCTCAATAAATACTATAGTCTTTCCTTCAGTAATTTCTTTTCCACTAATTATTTTAACTGCCTTCACAGGATCTTCTATACAAAGTTTACGAAACTCTAGATCTACTCTTGCTTTTTCCATAATTTCCGACAAGGTATCAACTACCTCATCTTGTGTCCAGTCGCTCATGTTTATATCCATTCCTTTCGCTGCGCTCAAGGCACAAAACGTTATGAAACGTGTTGGCTTTGAGCGTTATTTTATTTATCCTATAAACGTAGGGATAGCAGTTAACTACAAACCACGGGGAGGTGAGTGGGCTACTCCAAACACGGAGTGACCGCATGTTTATATGTGTAGATTGCCTTTCCAAGCACAAATAAGTGTGACTTTGAGCACGCAGACTTATCTTTGTATAAACATTACTCGTTTATAGCTAGGCAATCAGTCAATGCTGTCTATCCCTTCAAATCTAGGAAGGGAGATTCTACTGTGGCTTTAAAAATTGTCCATCAAATTTGTTGTGGCATTGACGTCCACAAAACCTTTGTGGTTGCCTGTATTGCTACGACAAACAACAAGGGGGTTACTAGTTACAAACGCCATCGCTTTTCTACCTTTACAAAAGGCCTAAAAGAGCTGTCACAATGGCTTTGTGAAAACAACTGCAGCGAAGTTTGTATGGAGTCTACAGGAAAATACTGGATTCCAATCTTCAACATTCTTGAAGATTCTTGCAACATTACCCTCGCTCACCCGAAATACGTCAAAGCGATCCGCGGTAAAAAAACGGATAATAAAGATGCTCAGTGGATTGCCGACTTGTTCAAGCATGACCTTGTCGCAGGTAGCTTTATGCCACCACTTGCCATTAGACAGCTTAGAGACTTGATGCGCTATCGCGCTAAGCTGACCAACTTTATGTCCAGCGAAAAAAACAGACTTCAAAATTGCTTGACGGTATCCAACATTCAACTTGGCAATGTCCTTTCGGACACTTTTGGCAAGAGTTCTATGAAGATTATTGACAAGATCCTTGAGAACCCCCTGGATACCACGTTTGACTTAGAATCCCTTGTACATTGTTCTCTGTTTAAAAAACTTCCTGAACTTGAGCTTGCCGTTGATGGGTTTATCACACTCGAACAAGCGGGGAAACTTAAAATCATCAAGCGACACTATGAAGATCTCACTGAGCGCAAATCAGATCTTGAGGGAATTATCCTTTCTCTTTCCGTGCCCTACGCAGAAGAACTAAACTTGATCTTAACTGTTCCGTCCTTTAAAAACATCTTTTCTACCATTACTGTGGTTTCCGAAATAGGTGTCAATATGGACGTGTTCCCGACAGCTAAGCATTTATGCTCCTGGGCAGGGCTTACACCTACGAATAACGAAAGTGCCGGAAAGAAAAAGTCTGTTAGGATTTCAAAAGCTGGTTGTTACATCAAACCACTTTTAGTCCAATGCGCCACTGCTGTGGTAAAGAGTGAAAAGCATCCTGAAATCCGTAACCGCTACTTAAAACTCAAAAAGCGTCGTGGGCACAAACGAGCAATCATCGCAATTGCGCGCATGTTACTAACTGCGATTTATATGATTCTTAAAAAGAAAGAACCCTATAATGCTGACTTATACAAAAAATCCGATGTTCTTCCAGTAGACCGCGAAATCACGGTTGAACAAGCAATTTTGATCGCTAAAAATCAAGGATACCGAATAAAAACTACAGCCTGACTCAGTATATTAATTCAATTTTAAGTCATCTCTTGATGGCTTGTTTGCTATGCTCTCGAACTAATGTGCGTTATCCTACAAATGTTTCAGACTTGTCCTCCCTTTATCCTTCTTATTCATTTAGCAAGCTTTCTTCTTATAACGAAATTCTCCTTTTAAGCAGATCAGTTTGTCGTAATCAAATAATTTCTATACATTTTTTCAAAATCCTTCTATTTTAACCTAAATATCCAAAATAGTTAAATACTTGTTTCTGTGTCCAGCGAAGGGTACAGGTCTATATTTCCACCTTACTGGAGGCTACAGACAAAATCGACTCCTCGATCTTTTTATACCCTGTACAACGGCAAAGGTTACCAGCGATGGCTTCCCGTACCTCGTCCAAGGTTGGTGTCTCGTTATTCTCCAAAAGTACCTTAGCGGACATCAACCATCCCGGTGTGCAAAAGCCACATTGGATTGCACCATGTTCGACAGCGGACTTTTGGAGAGGATGAAGTTCTCCGTTTTGAGACAAGCCTTCGATCGTTACGATCTCCCTTCCCTCGCATCTGATAGCTAAGGTCATACAACTTAAAGCGGGTTCTCCATCTATAATTACTGTACAAGCTCCACAGGCTCCCGAGTCGCAACCCTTCTTTGATCCTTGCAGACCAAGTTGTTCCCTTAGTACATCGAGCAATGTCTGATTGGCAGTAACTGTCACTTGGTAACTTTTTTGATTAACCTTAAGAGTAAGGGCTCTATTCATTCCAAACCTCCTTAAAATTCTGCAAGCTGAAGGGCTTGCTCCAGGGCTGAGTGAACATAAACTTTGACCATATCTTTGCGATATTTAGGGGTAAAATCACGCAGGTTGTTTAATGGGCGAGCAATACTATAAGCTTTCTGGACGAGAAGTTCTAATTTTTCATCCCCGAAGAGGCCCTCTCGGCTGACTTCCTCGAGCAATAGTGGTCTTTTATCGACCCCCGTCAACCCAACAGAAACTTTCTGTCCTGCTTCTGCCTGTTTCACACTAACCGCTACACCTAGAGCCGGGTAATCAATCGTTTTGCGCACTCGCAACTTAAGATAAATATTACCGCTTTTAGGACCTAGTGAAGGAACAATGATTTGAGTCAGTAGTTGTCCAGGTCGCAGGGTTTGAGGCTGCTTTCCGTTGCCAGTATATAAATCATTCAGAGGAATTATCTTCTCTCCTGTGGAGTCAACAACTTTTATCTGCGCTCCTAAAACCAATAAAACCGGGGCTAAATCACTACAATAGGTCGCCCAGCACTCTTTACTTCCCTTAACGGTATGGCAAACGTCGCCACCGGCTTTATGACAACGCTCTAGACCATGTTTGGATCCGACTGACTGATTGTAGTATTGACACAAACAATCTTGACAGAGGTTGCCTCCAACAGTTCCCATCGCTTGGATTTGAGCAGTGGCAACTTCAAGTGCTGCACGTGCCAACGCTGGGTAATTTCTTTTAACCGTTGGTTCAGAAGCCAAATGACGAAGTGTTACGAGGGCTCCAATTTGTAGTTCTCCCTGAACACCATAGCTTATTGCTGTAAGACCGGATATAGCTCGCAGATCCACTAGGCAATCCGGTACTTTTAGCCTTTCTTTCATAGGCACAATTAAGTCTGTTCCTCCTGCAATGACTAAAGCTTTGCCGTTCATTTTTTCCAGTAAGGCACTGGCCTCAATGAGTGACCTAGGAGCTTGATAATCAAACCTTGGTAGTTTCATACTATGTATCACCTCCAATTTGTTGCTTTAAAGCTGCCAAAACCTTGTCGGGTGTGATAGGTAAGCTCTTGATGCGAATGCCGACAGCATCATAAATCGCGTTTGCCAGAGCAGGGGGTACTGGCACATTGGTCGTTTCTCCAACCCCTTTGGCACCGAAAGGCCCTTCTCTGTGCTCTTGTTCCACCACGATGGGTACAATCTCTGGAATATCTAAAGCAGAAGGCAATTTATAATACAAAAACGATGGATTAAGGACATGGCCATCTTTGAAGACATAATCTTCGTAGGCCGCAAAACCGACGCCCATTGAGACTCCCCCGACAATCTGGTCAGCAACATTTTCAGGGTGAATGGCCTTACCGGAGTCATGCGCAGCATAAATTTTAAGAATTTTGACCTGCCCTGTTTTCCTGTCTACCTCTACCTCAACCCCGTTGGCTCCTAGTAACCAAAAAACACAATAAGCAGAATAAAAATCCTCCCTTTTGTCAGCTGGCATTTCCGGAATATAATATCCTCGGCCGAGAATTGTCCCACTAGAGCTGCAAGTTTTGCTAAATATTGTCGAAATGGGCAAAGCCACCTCCGGCTTTCCATTGAGAACGACGATACCCCGTTTGATCTCGAGATTTGAAGGATCAACACCCAGTACGCTGGCACCGAGCTGCAATACTTGCTGACGAGCATCATTTGCTGCCATCTTAACGGCATTACCCATATGAAACGTTGAGCGGCTGGATGTAGTCGATGCATCATAAGGGGTAAATGCCGTATCTGGGGTATGCTTCCTTACCGACTCAAGTGAGACGCCTAATTCTTCAGCGACAATCTGGCAAAGAATCGTCTCGGACCCTTGGCCAACTTCTGTTGTACTGCTTAAGATATCAACCGTACCATCTTCATTAACTTTCACAAAGGCAGCTGAACCGAAAGGAGTTTTAACGGCTCTCTCCATACATGCAATACCGCGTCCTTGATCTTTAGCCAAGGGTTTCTCTCCCCAGGCCATGCTCTTGGCGACTTCTTGAAGACACTTTTTAAGACCCTCGGCATGTAAAATCTGTCGGGTGGTAGTATGGGTATCACCGTCCTCATAGGCATGGCGAAGCCTTATTTCTAAGGGATCAATTCCTAACTTGGCCGCAATAATATCCATTTGAGATTCATAGGCCCAAGACAACTGCGGACCCGAATAACCTCGCATAGCTCCTGCAAGCAAGGTATTAGTGTACATTAAGTAAACGTCAATTTTTACATTTGGAATCTTATAAGGACCCGCTGCCGACATTCCACCAAACAGAGAAACACTTGGTCCTTTTTCGGCATAGGCCCCGGTAGCTAAATACGTTGTTACCTGACGGGCCACAATCGTCCCGTCCTTTTTAACACCGGTTTTCATCCTCGTGACCGAGGGATGACGCACCAACGACGAGCAGAATTCTTCCTCTCGGGTATACATTACCATGATTGGGACATTTCTTATCTTCCAAGCTAAGGCAATAACAATGGCTTCAGCTCTTAAGCCTCCTTTGCCCCCAAAATTCCCCCCTGTGTACGGCGCACTGATCACGCGCACTTTTGTTAAGGGAAGATGCAAAGAATTTGCAATCTCGATTCGCGCCCGATAGGGTGAATCATTATTCGTCCACAGTACGAAATTATCGTCATCATTTATTTGGCAAACAGAACCATGGGGTTCTATCGTGCAATGTTGTACTGCTTGGGTGCTAAAGTTGTCTTCAAAAATGTAGTCAGACTCCTCAAACCCACGTTCGACGTCCCCTATGTCAAAATTAACATGATTACAAATATTTGTCTTAGGGATTGGTTTTACCAGTGGTTTATGCTTGTAGGCTTCTTCATGAATTAGAATCGCGTCAGGCAGAGCAGCTTTTTCAGCATCAAATAAGCTAGGCAACTCCTCATATTCAACCTTAATTAGGGCCAACGCCTTTTCTGCAGTCACTTCGTCAATGGCCGCTACCGCAGCCACAGCTTCTCCTACATAACGGACCTTACCCTTAGCCAAATAAGGCTCGTCCAGACAAGATTCGCCATGTAGAAAAGGCAAATCTGCTCCGGTGACTATTCCCATCACGCCTGGCAATTTCGCAGCTTCAGAAGTATCAATATCAGTGATCTTGGCGTGCGCATAACTACTTCGCAAAACCTTACCATAAAGTAGTCCAGGGAACTTCATATCTTCTAAATAGATACTTCTCCCCTTTACTTTATCCCAAGCGTCGGAACGAAGTGGTGAACTTCCCACAATATCATAGTGCTTGTTTACAATCGTACTATTAAGCATACTTCCTCCCTTCTAATCTATACCCTGCCACCGCTCAGAGACGGAAAACTAGATTAGTTTTCAATGATTTTATGGACTATTATTTAATGAATGCTTACTCATGTATCCATGTATTTTTTAATTAAGCCCTCTCATTCAATAACCTAAACTGAATTCTAGACAGCTCCGCATATTCTCGGGGGGTATGACCTACCTTCTTTTTAAATAGAGTCATAAAATTAGAACTATCTTGATAACCGACCCGTTCGGCAATTTCTCCGATCGTATAATCTGTAGTACAAATTAATCTTTTTGCTTCCTCAATTCTAGTTAACGTAATGTAATTATAGATAGTTAAATCTGTAAGCTTTGTAAACAAGCGACATATATAAAATGGACTAAAGTTTACTAAACGTGCTAAATCATTTAATTGGATAGGCTGGCTATAATTACGATGAATATGCATTTTTACTGCTTCGACCGCTCGAACAGCTGACTCATTATAATGAAGGGTTACACGATCTAAGAGTTCCTTAATAATACGGTGCACAAAAGCACGGACAAGCTCGCTGGATTCTAAGACGCGTACTTCTCTACTCAGGATCGTTAAATTATTTAGAATATCCTCAGATGGAATACCAATTTGCATACTTTTGCGAGTAAATACAATGATCATTTTTAGAGCATAGGCTTTAATATAGTCTAAATCTTCCACTTCCTCATTTATTTCTGCGAGTAATTTATTTAATAAAGAAACTGTTGTCTGAAAATCACCGCCCAGAAAAGATACCAAAGCGTTTCTTTCTTTTTGGATCCAAAGCTTACCTTTGGGGACTTTCTCCGCTTCAATGCCTTCAGAGCTAATCTTCTCAAGTCCCTTTACCTTAACAAAATCAATATTTCTTCTCTTGGCATATTGCCCCGGCGTAATTCCTTCCAGACATTTAAATACTCTAATAAAGTAACTTGAGTCACGGAACCCAATTTGGAGAGCTATCGCAGCTATAGAGAATTTTGTACCAACAAGCATTTTCTTAGCCTCGTTGATTTTGATCTTAATCAAATATTCATGAAAGCTTAATCCAAATTCCTTTGACAAGATTACACGTAAAAGTGCTTCATCAACGTGTACTGCTTCTGCAACATCTTTAATTATTAAATTTCTATGGAAATTTGCTTGAATATACCTTTTCGCTTTAATGGACAATGTGCTCGTGTCTATCTCTGACTTATGATTTACCAATCGCCAAACTATACTGATATGCTCTTTAAATAGCTCCCGCAAACGGTCAATCTCAAAAGGCCTATCTTCCTTTTCCGCCAAATCAATAATTTCTAAAAGAGAATTAATACCTGGCAATACAGTTCTTAAAGGTGTTCCAAGTTGCCAAGACTTATGATAAATAACAGCGATCGCATTAATTAGCCACGACCTAAGCAAGGGCATATTACTATTTGAGAGGATAACTAGTTCATTAAAGGTATCGGAAACGGCAACGTCAATAAGTTCAGATTTTCCCGCAAATAAATACTTTCGTAAACGATATTCAAAATCTACTGGATAGCCATAAGGATAGTAGGTACACTGACTCTTTTTATTGTCTTTTGTCATAATGGTCTCCTCCATAAAACACACGGATAAAGATTAGTATGGAACTTTTCACTTTCGCCATGTAATAATGAGGGTAATAAACCAAAGAGACCTAATCGAATTTAACACTCTATTCCTAACTTAAACTCCATAAAATTCCTGTCATTGTGGACTTACTCTAAAAACGTCCGGATGTTAAACTACTCCTCAACACCCTTCATTTCTATCACAAGAGGACCGTTACCTGCGCGCATCTCTAGATAGATAGCTTCTACAATCTTTCCCCTGGGTGCGCTGGCGCCCTTTTCTGGAGCATACTTATCCATAACTGATTCGCCTAGAGAATTTACTAAAGTCCCACCCAACCGTCCATGGGGTGGAGTATCCCGAAAATTTGCAAACTCCATATCAATGAGTGACAAGCCTGCTCGTAAAGCAAGTGCGTAACCGTCCCCAGTAGTGCGGTACATTTTATGAGCGATTCTAGGTGTAACATTGGGATAAAGCCCGTTAGCTCCACCGGCAGCAAGAATAACTGACTTGGCCATGAAAGTGTGAGTCTGGTTTAGGTGGTCGATACCTAATGCTCCCAGCACAATACCCATTTCAACATAAAGTTCAACAATCATTACATCTTCAATGAGCATAACACCTTTTTTCCAGGCTTCCTTACCTAGTACTGCCACAACATTAATACCGTTTGCTTTTTCATCAAAGGTTATTCCATGGGGGGTGGAATGCCCTGAACCTTGATAAATGTCGAGACTTCCATCATTTAAACGAACAAAATGCATGCCCATACGCTTGAAGAGACTCTGCTTCGCTATGACTTGACTGTACCGCTGTATATACCGAATCAAGATCACTAATTGAACAGCCTGTTTCAATGATGTCATTCGCTATTTTAATAAATAACCAAACTTCTCACGTGCTAACTTAGCAAGCTCAGGGCTCGGATAGTTAACCCTAGGGAACTCGTCCTTCCATTCCCAAGGCCTTGTAGCATCAATGACCGCTCGGGAATTTGTATGATTTCCTCTCGCCTTTTTCTCTGGAGAAACTCGAGGGTCAAGTGGCGTACTCCAAGCCCGCGAAATTAGGTCAATTGATTCCACAGGATCAGAACGAGTTGACATGGCCCAAATCACAGCCTCAAGATCAGATGGGTCTATATCCTCATCGACGATCACCACATACTTTCCGGCATAAGCTCCCACATGGCACATAGCCGCAATGTGACCGGCTTGACGGGCATGCCCTGGATAGCGTTGCTTAATTGAAACAGCGACGAACATCCTAACTCCGCCGACTTCGTGACACCAAGCAGCCTTCACATCAGGCACACCAGCTTTTTCTAATTCCTCTTTCAAAAGCCCAGAACGTACAATGGACCGATACCGTACTAACTCATCAGGTGGACGATTTGGCGGACTACCAATAATAATCGGATTGTTTCTATGGTAAATCGCTTTGACCTCGATGATTGGCTCTGCCCTCTCTCCACTTGCATAATAGCCGGTCCATTCCCCAAAAGGTCCTTCCATCTTTTCTACACCTGGATAGGCATAGCCTTCAAATACAATTTCAGCATTAGCGGGAATTGGTAGACCCGTAATTTTACCCTCGATTACTTCGTACGGCTTACCACGTAACCCTCCGGCAATATCATATTCGCTAATCCCATAGGGCACCTCGTTACAGGCCATTAAATAAAGAAGTGGATCTCCCCCTACAACAACGGCTACAGGACAAGGCTCGTTGCGTGCAAAAAATTTATCTCGGTGAATACGACCATGTTTTCCAGGTGAAATATAGAAGGCTAAATGTTTTTCATCGTGCACCATAACTCTATAAGTTCCCAAATTAACCCAGTTCTCGTCTGGATCAATCGTTATGTCGTAACTTCCGGTACCGATATAACGCCCACCATCATGTTCATGCCAAAGAGGGGTAGGAAATTTCAGGATATTGATATCGTCACCCATTAACACATTTTCCATGACCGGTCCACTTTCAACTACCTTATAGGGAATAGGAACATTGTTCTTCATCTTTTCATTCAAAGCAGCACTAACTTCAACTTTTGTCAGTTCCGTTGAAAGTCCAAAACTCATGTTCATACGTTTGTCACCAAATGTATTAGTTATTACTCGATAACCTTGCTCGACACCAGGTATTTTGTCAAAAACAACTGCTGGAGAAGGCGAAGTATGATGCAACATTTCTGTGGCCATACCAATATCTTGCTCCCAGCTCGCTCCTTCCACAACCTTTAGTTCACCTAGCTTTTTAGTTTCCTCAATCCATTCCCTTAGGTCGTTATAAACTATCTCGCCCTGAATAACTTCACTCATTTTAAAACTCCTCTCCAAGATAATTACTAAATTTAATAAGCAATCTCTATGCCAAAATTCCCATTTAACCCTTCAATAGTCAAAATCAAAGAGCTAGTGAACAGATTCTGGGTTCTATCCGCCTTGCAAAGGAAAATACTTCAATAAATCTCTGGAAATAAATACAAAAACGGAACACTACGTTCCATAAGTGAAAGGCAATTCCTCATCTCATTTTTTATTAACAGCTGGACTAATTGCTTCTGCCCCCAACTCCCGTTTGGCATATTGTACTCCAGCTCCGAAAGCCAAATACAGCGCCCCACTTAAGACAAATGCCCAATTTACTCCCAACAGACTAGACGCAAATCCTAATAATAAAGCCCCTAAAGCGGTAACAGCCTTATTCATCAGATAAATACCCATAACCCGGCCCATATAGTCTGAAGACGTTGTAAGTTGCATTGCTGTTACAACACTATTGTTATAAGTCACTGTCGCAAATCCCAGTAATAACATTATAAATAAAGCAAGTACGGGATAGCTCGTCAAACCTAAGAATAAGAAGGTACTACCTTGTAGAACGGCAAGCAAAATGGTGATCGTTTTCCCAACATTACTACGTATTGCAGCGCTATTCATGGCCCCTAAAATGCCGCCAATACCAAAGGCAGCAGTTAATAGTCCATAAAATTGAGGACCTTTATGAAGTATAGTATCCACATAGGCCACCAACAAGCTAGTAAAAGGCATGATAAGTAAAGAAGAGATCATACCAAGATAAATTAACATTCTTAAGCGATTATTATGCCAGATGTACAGGTAACCTTTGATCAAGTCTTCTTTGAAACTAGCTGACTTTTGATTTAAGTCATTTTTGGATTGTGGCAATATCTTCATTAACATAACGGCAATTACAATGACTAGAAATGTAAACGTATTAATAAACATAAGCCCGGCAACGCCAGTAATTGGAATAAGAATACCGCCTAAAGCTGGTCCTAAAATTCTAGCTAGATTGTTTCCAGTAGCATTTAAAGAAATTGCACTAGGAATATTTATACGTGGAACTAATTCCTGTAACAAAGCTTGCCTAGTTGTCTGATTTATAATTTGAGTTGTTTCTAAGGAAAAAATAAAAAATAGAACCAGTAAATAATTAATATTTTCAGTTACTGCAGCTATACTGAAACTTAAAGCAAAAAAAAGAGCTACAAATTGAGTCAATCCTAATAATCGACGTCGGTTATACTTATCCACGAGTGGCCCACCAAGAAATCCAAAAAGCAAGCGGGGAACCATGCCCACAAATGCCGCTAAGCCTAAAGCAGTGACTGACCCAGTTATTTGCCATACTAACCAATTTTGAGCAACGAGTTGCATGTGATCGCCAAACTGGGAAGATGCATTACCTATAAAAAGCAACCGATAATTTCGAAATTTAAACGCAGACCAAGTCATAGAAATAGGAATGCCGATTTTCAGTTTCATTGAAAAACGCTCCACTTCCGAATAAAGCATTTTTAGATTAATTATCTAGGTGCTTTATCCATTAACTAATATACAAACCGACTTATCTTGCATTTAGGAGAATAACAGCTAACAATTGCTGAGCAGTAGCGGCTATTATATACATGAAATAATCGGCAGTATGCTGGTACAGCGGTTTCTACATGTGGGAGTCTAATATAGAAAAAATACCCCCCGCAAGTTTTAGCTACGGGAGATCTAAGAGCTACGAATTTATTGATCTACTTGCTTATCTTTGTTAGATATTTTTCAACAATGGAGGCGTCTAATACTACATTTGGATCATACTCCGGTGCATCTTCAAACTGTTCCAGATTATTAAGTCCACAGTATTTATAAATTCGGTTGATTGCGGAAATTAAACGGACCGGTTTATTTGGATCAGCATTAAAATGCTGGTGAATGGTATTAGGAGGAGTGTAAATCACATCTCCTGCCTGCCACTCGTACCGTTTTACCTCGTTCTGCGGCTTCCAATGATAAGTATCAGTAATCTCCACATCACAATCTTGATGAAGATCGTAGCCTTTTCCCTCCAAAACATATAAACATTCTTCTGCCAAGTGACGATGTTTTCCCGAACGGCTTCCCGGCGGTATAATCTGCATATACGCATCGACAGTCTCCATCCGAGTATTCATCTGTTCATTTAAAAGGTGCTTTAATAGGCCTTGGCGTGCCATTTCCCACGGCATTTCAGAAGGTTTTACGATTTTCTTCCGTTTTGTATCTAGAACCGGCTTAGCTGTTGCATCATCCAGTAGATCCTGATAAAAATTCTCCGATACGTTGCCTTGTTGCCATACTTTCGATTCATCCCATGACATGTCATTTCCTCCTCCCAAAATTTCATTTTTCGTCATCTTCTCTAGCCTTGAAGCCTTCCCCTTCCAGAGTAGCCTCTGTTGCACGAGGCTCAACCGTCTTTTGGAAAAGCATGTTCATAAACATATACATAGGCTTGGTCTTTATCACTAAAGCACGAGCGGGTTTATTAGGGTCTGCATTAAAGTGTTGATGCACACAGTTGTTATGAACAATCGCCACATCCCCCGCTTCCCATTCATAGCGAATTTCATCATGAATCTCGTAACCTGTTCCATCAAGAATATAAAAGGCAGCTTCGTTTACATGCCCATGTTTCTGAGATTTGCCCCCTGGACCATACTCTTCGAGATGAATATGGAACATTTGTGAGATGCCATCTTTCGGTTCCACGTAGTGTTTACTAAACGCTTGAGGACCATCGTTGAATTTAATCTCATTTCCTCTCATTACACGCGGCTGTGAGCGTAATCGTTCTAACTCTTGTTGCAAATTGTATTCACCAGAAATTCCTCTGACAAAAATACGATCCTTCTTACTGTGATAATGTGACTCTATGCCCATATTCCTATCTCCTTCCCTATACCCTAAGGCCTATACTAATAAACTTACAGGATACGCTTAGGCATACTAAGCATATCCCGTGTGTTGTCAACTCAAACTTTTACTTGATAACCAGCCAATTTATCTCCAGTGCGGTAATGTTCGCCTTGAACCGCCAGTCGAGCTTCTTCTACCAGTTCACTATCCCACTGGCCTAATGAATAGCCAAACCATGGAATTTGGGCCTTCAGTTCAGGTAGCCCAAGTTCCCGCCAGATTTGCCCTGCCCGTTCCATGTACTCTCGGGCAGGAAGGGATACCGGGGGTAGCGGTTCTTTGATTATGGCATTGATTAACAAGGCAGAATCATTTGCCGCATCCGCTTCCACAATACCCCCATCTTTTTCACCGTGAGCAGTAAACGGAGGCCCATGTCCTACTACTTTACTTCGTACTATTTCAACATCTTTATGCGGTTTCATACGGTAACTTAATGCCCACATTACAGAGTCCATATTCTCCGGGTCAATATCTTCGTCAACCGCAATCACAATCTTACCAGACTCTTGACGATAACTAGTAGCACCATAAAGTGCTCGCCAAACCTCGGCCTCTTTTGGTTTACGCATCTGAACAATGATTACCTTTCGCAGATTTGTTAAGGGTTCATGCATAGATACCCTTACGACACTTTTAATTCCTAAATGTTTATTTAGATGTTCCGTAAATAATGGTTCATAACCGACCTTCTTAATTACACTGCTTTCACTGGGAGTCACTTGACTAATAAAAGAAACCCAAATCGGTTTTTTCTTATGTGTAATACAAGTAACTTCCATAAACGGATTCATTTCACGGGGATGCATATAACCGTGTGACTCACCAAATGGTCCTTCAGGTTCGAGAACATCAGTACGTATCAATCCTTCGATGACAATTTCTGCGTCAGCCGGTACTTCAATATCTACAGTCTTACATTTAACAACCCGAATCGCCTCGCCTGCTAAACCCCCGGCGACCTCCATCTCATCAATTCCGTAAGGGAACTTTTGAACAGCAGCATACGATACCACCGGCGGGGCGCCTACGACAAGAGCTGCTTGTAAAGGAATTCCCCTCTCCCGGCACTTCTGTAGATGAACTATAATATCTTGGTTTTGTCCGGCATTTGGGTACATTCCGATTTTACCTCGTGCTTTTATATGACCACGGTAGTTTCCCAAGTTAGGAATCCCAGTATCTGGATCTTTGGTGATCCAATGACTACACGTCGTATAGGGAGCATTGTCAAATCCTGGAGTGGAAATGGGTACAGGAAACTGATCAAATCCTCCATTTTCCTCTAACAAATCCTTACCACTCTGAATTACTTCCTGTACAGGACCAGATTCAACCAATATCGGTTTAATTCGATTGGCCATTGCATTAAGCCATTTGGCGGGAACTTCTTCGGGTAAGCATTTTAAACCGGTTGCATAAATCTCAGGATTTCCTGCTAAAGCTGCGACTACAACAGGCATAGCGAATTTTTTCCCTTGACTATCGACAACATTTTCAAAAAGAAAAGCTTTACGATTAGGCTCAGTAATTCCGCCCCGGTATTGCCACCGCACTAAAGGATGCAATTCAGTATTTTTGTTAATCTCTTTGGTAACCCGAATAAGGAGACCTTTTTTTTCAAGATTAAGAAGATGCTCCTGTAAATCAACGTAATGGCTCAAAGGTTATCCTCCCTTTCGTCAGATACCCCCAATTTCACTCCTTAAATTCCGGGGCGTTCTCTAACTTCTCAAACCAGTCAAATCCCATAGCTTTGACAATCCTACTGGTGCAAGAGACGAAACGAGCAGGCTTAGCTGAATCTGCATTAAAATGCTGATGAGTGGTATAGGGTGGAATATAGATAAAATCTCCTGCTTCCCACTCACATTTTTTCGCTTCAGTTTCCCATTCCCAGATATATTCATCTGCACAGTCAAACTTAACATCCCAATGCAAATCGTAACCGTTACCTTCAAGTACGTAGAGTATCTCCTCTGATAAGTGACGGTGTTTCCCAGATTGACCGGAAGGCTCTAGGTCTTGTTGATAGATATCTAGACAATACTCCTTAGTATCCATTGTATCGTTCACCATATGCTTGATTCGACCCTGAGGACTATCTTCCCATAACATATCCTGGGATTTTACAATGGTTTTCTGTTCTGCATACACTTTCCTAAATTCTTGTGACTGCTTTAAAGAATCTTTGTAATAGGTGCCTTTTGCTTGTTCAGTCATTTTGCTCCTCCTCTTTGATACTAATACTTAGGATTATCAGGATGAAAATCCTCATAACCCGGCATAGGTACTTTGGACGGATATTCTACAACTTTTTGATAAATCATGTGGGCAAACAGGAACAATGGTTTGGCTTTAAAGACCAGAACTCGAGCCTTTTTCTCGGGATCAGCGTTGTAATGACGATGAACACAGGAATTCTCAACGATACAAATGTCGCCTTCTTCCCAATCATAACGAATAGTGTTATGAACATCGTAGCCTTTACCTTCAAGAATATAAAATACTGCACTGTTCATATGTCCATGTTTCTGACCGAAACTGCCAGGAGCATATTCATCCAGATGCGCTTCGATCATTTGAGTTACTTCTACGGCCTGGGGGTTAATCACTTTCTTACCGAATAAACTAGGCCCGCCTTTCCATTGGGAATCCTTGGTCTTGTAGACTCGTGGTTTGGCCAACAATTGCTTATAAACTTCTCCGTAAACCCCTTTCAGACCACGCACAAAAGTTCGTTCCTTTTGCCACCGCTCCCACTTCACTTCTTCCTCATGAGTGTGACCTTTTTCACCATCTTCAGTCAAAATATCACTCCCTTAAAATTAATTATTATATTCAACTCATTAAGCTGAAAATTAACTCTGAACCTGGACTTGAATAAGGGAAATAGCCCCAGCAATACATGATAATGACATTAACACAAGGGCCCCAGTAAACCCTAATCGGTCAACCGTAAAACCTATAATTACAGACCAAATTCCTCCAGCGAGATATGTAATCGTAAAAAATACACTATAAGCCATGTCTCTTTTTTCTCGCGAGCTAACATCCGCTATCAAAGCCTGAATCTGGGAACTCTGAGCAAAAGCAACTATACCAAGAAAGGCTACGGCGACCATGAGGTAAACCATATTCTTCCCAGCAAAAAATAAACTAGTTGTAGCAAGAGCCGTTAAGGTATAAGTTGCCATTGCGGTCCATTTCCGACCTACACTATCAGAAATTCGTCCCACAATTAAGGGGCCTAAGACACTTGCCAACATCATGATCGTAAATAGGGTCGCATAATCAACACTCTTAAGCTGTAATTCCTGTTGGAAGTATAAGGGGATATAAATCATAACAACCCCAATCCCTCGACCTCCGGCCGCTGCAGTAGCCCCAAAAATTACATGGCGAATATTTTTGTCCTTCAGTGGTTCAAGCCATTCTTTCCCGGCAGACCAAATGATTTTTCCCCTAGCCGTTGCCTTTTTTTCTTCTGTCAATGGTTTTTCCTGTATAGTCAGGATTAAAAGACCCGCTATGAAAGCCAGCAAGGCAAAAATCAGCAGTGTTGTTCGCCATCCAAAGGTTGCTAATCCAATCGTACCTAAAGCTGGGACAATCAGGGTTCCAACATTCCCTCCCGCAAAGTTTAGAGCAAATGCCGTACCTCTTAACTTTTTACCAAAGCTCTCGGCAACAAATGAATTCCCTACAGGATCTTGAGAACTGGTACTAACCCTTGCTAAAACTTGAACAATAAAGAAGGGCACTAAACCACCTGTTAGCGTCATAAGTCCAACAGATAACGCTAAGAGAAAGTTTCCGGAGGCCAATATTACCTTCCTATATATACGGCGCATTATAAAGACATAAATCCCTTGCATTAGGCTCTGAAGGGTGTTTCCCAATCCAACCATAAATCCAAGCTGAGTATAGCCAAATCCAAATTCCGCCATAATCGCTGGGTAGAGAATAGTCATCAAAGCAGCGTACATATGGCTTACCGAATGAGATAGTGCCACTAAAATCAAGGTGTAATAGCCTTGCTTCTTTATCATTGGGATTTGGCTATCTAGAGGTGTATGCAAACTATCCCTCCTCTACCCAGCGATTATGGATGAACGGATTCTGAAAACCATTTACCTGGAAGTGCCGTGCCTAGGCCTGCTTTTTGAGCCTTATATGTTTTCATTATTTAAAAACTTCTGACTATTTTAATTATGAGTAAAGTAATCTCTAAAAACAATTAATAATCTTGCTCATTAAGTTGGATTTTTTTGCCTCTACCTCTACCCTTAGGTCCTCAGAACTCCGGCCCGTTACATGTCCAGCTAATACCTTTCCTAACTCAACGGTCTTCTTACGAGCTATTTCATTTAAAATGCTTCGCTGCTCGTATCTCTCCAGGTACCCGTGATCCCATTACCCAATGGGTGGGTTCTTCCTTGGACCGTACAACAATTAATTCAGACCGAGCAAGCGTAATTTCATCAAGCTCTCTCCTCTGAATTGAATTAACGTGCACTCCCGGTTCTAACCAATCACCTCCTCCTACCTATACTGGGTTACAATATCCACCAAGGCTGGTACCTGTTGCTCTTCAATTACCTTAATGGCCCTCCGAAGTGCTTCACCTATGTCATTTCCATTCTCTACCGGTCCCTCAGCATACATACCCAATGAACGTGCCAAAGCAGCAAAGTCAGGAGCCGGATTGTCTATCTCAGTCCCAAGTGTTACATGCTCTTGCGAACGCCCCCTGATTCCGGCTGTCTTAAACTGGTGATTGTAACTATTGTAATAACAACGATTGTTATTCATCACGATTAACATAGGAATTTTGCTGTGAGCCGCTACCCATAAAGCACCCGCATCATACATTAAATCTCCGTCAGGTTGAATATCCACGACAAGTTTTCCAGTTCCTTTATAAGCTAGCGCTATACCCAGGCTCATTCCTATTTGTGTTGCCGTTCCCAGATGTTTACCTGGATGCCGGTAAGGAACATCGAAATCCCAAAGACGGCGAGTCCATTGGGCATCCTTAACCGTATTAGCCGTTAAAACCCAGTCCTTGCCCTTGATAGCCTCCCAAACCTCAGCGCTCAACCTGGCCGGGGACACCGGGATTATGTCCCAATCTTCGCGGGCTTTTTCCTGCCAGTATTTCCTGTCTGCTTTGTGTACTTCGGTCTTTAGCTCAATGCGTGCTTTGCTGTTGGCAACGCTACTTTTAGCCGGAGCCTTGGATGCATTAGCTTTGCATTTGTTGAGTAGCTCTGGTAAAGCAAGATACGTATCAGCGAGAATAGAAATGTCCGTCGGTTGAAAGCGCTGAATGTTCTGCGCCCAACTACTAACCTCAAGGTCGTTGACAGTGATTTCTATAATTTTACAGTTTTCTGAAATATGCTGTTCTCCAGTGGGTCTTGAGTCCTCATTCGTAATTTGCAAGCACCCATGTAAATCCCTTACGTCAAGAGCCAGCACAACGTCCGCCTCTCTTAAAAGATTCTTGTTCATGGTAAATAATGGATGGGTATTTGGGAAGTTCATTTTACCGTTAAGATCAATCACGGATGCACCAAGAAATTCAGCTAATTCCACCAATGTTTCGACCCTTTCTGGATGTCTTCCGACCAAGTCGGCGACAATAACCGGATTTTCCGCCGCAAGTAATATTTCAACCGCTTTCGACAGCTCTTGCTGTTCCGGTCCAATGCGACTATAAAGTTTAGCCTTATCACTTGCCGGAAGTTTCACTTCTTTCTGTAATAAATCTTCTAGAAGAGCCACATCATAACAAAGATACACCGGGCCCTGTGGTTCGGTCCTAGCCATCCTGTATCCTCTCTGAAAAGACTGTACTACCCCTTCAGCTCCGAACGGTTGGTCATCCCATTTGACATAATCCCTAATAGCGTTCCCCTGTACCACTGCAGTATGGTCCCAGTCTACGCGAGGTCGCCTTCGAGCAACTTCCATGGGTCCGGTAGCTCCTAAAATAAGCATAGGTGCCCTGTCAATGTAAGCATAATAAATCGCCATATTGCTGTGCAAAAGTCCAACAACATTATGCAGAATTGTTACCATTGGTTTCCCTGTAGCTTTTGCATAACCATGAGCAATCTGCACCGCAATTTCTTCATGTTGGCATTCAATAATTTCTGGCTTTTTGCCTCCAAAATTAACAATTGAATCATGAATCCCTCTAAAGGTTGCACCCGGATTCATTGCAACATAGGGAATATCGTATGTATGCATTAGTTCTACAATCAAATCAGAGCCATATTTTTTCATTTACTAACCCTCCCTCATAAGTTGTAGGGATATACTAAATCCCTTAATTATTGGCCATTAATACAACTGGCTGTCTGAACCGCTTTGACGATTCTTACATACCCTGTGCATCGGCACAAGTTACCCGAAAGAGCGGTACGAATTTCCTCCTCATTAGGTGTAGTGTTAACATCTAATAAGGCTTTAGTAGACATCACCATACCCGGGGTACAAAAACCGCATTGGACTGCCCCTTCTTCGACAAAAGCCTTTTGGATAGGGTGGAGCACACCGTCTTGTTCTAAACCCTCTATGGTTGTTACTTCATGCCCCTCTGCCTTTACTGCCAAGAATAAGCAAGAGTTGATGGGCTCACCGTCGACTAGGACAGTGCAAACCCCACAATCTCCTTCATCACATCCCTTTTTTGTACCCGTTAAATTCAAATCCTCCCTTAAGACATCTAAAAGTGTCCGGCAGTCATTGGTAAAAATATGATGTTGATGACTATTTACAATAAGCGTTATCTGTCTAAGCATTGACTCTCTTCTCCCTTCTTAAGATTAGCTCCCGAATATTGCGCTGCACGAGAACTTTTATCATAGCGCGACGATAATCAGCGGATGCTCTTAGGTCATCTATTGGAAGACATTGGGATGCTGCTATTCTAGCACTCTCATTGATTAAGGACTCTGTCCAAGGCTGACTCTCCAAAAGGGCACTTGCTTTAATTGCTAAGATTGGGGTTGGTCCCACAGCCCCCAGACCTAGAGAAACATCCCGCCAGTAATCCCCCCGCGGTGTCGCTACCAAAGCTACTCCACAAATGGCTATTTCTAGCGCCTTGCGGCGTCCAATTTTACAATAAGTGCTTAGTGTTTCTTCGTCCTGTTCTGGAATGATCAGTTCTTCAATCACCTCTCCACGTTCCAGAACTGTTAGCCCAGGCCCCTTGAAAAAGTTATTCAAGCCTATGCAGCGCCTTCCGTTAGGACCGAACAAAATTAGCTCTGAGCGCAAAGCTAAAAGAGCTGGAGCTGTATCCGCTGCTGGAGAAGCATTAGCTAAGTTTCCTACTACTGAACCCAGATTGCGAATCTGGGGTGAACCGACTAAACTACAAGCTTTAGCTAATGCAGAATACCTTTCTTTAACTTCTGTATTCCTTGCAACCTGGGCGTGTGTGACTAGCGGACCGATCCTTAGTCCTTGTTTCTCACAATACTCCAATCGACTTAAACCAGGGACCTTATGAAGAGAGAGCACAATAGAAGGTTTAATTAGCCCTGCTTTAATTTTAACTAACAGGTCTGTTCCACCTGCCATAATTGCTACATTGTCTTGCTCCATAAGAATTTCTCTGGCCTCAGTCAAACAGGTTGGTTCCAATAATTTAAACCTCATGCAGATCACCTTCTTCTCTGTTGACAGCTAAGGCTTGGAGAATTTTTTCCGGAGTAATAGGCAGATCAAGGATTCGAACCCCAATTGCATCATAAATAGCATTGGCAATTGCCGGAGCTGTGGCTGCAATACCTTGTTCCCCAATTGATTTGGCACCATAAGGCCCTGGTCCTAATTCCTCCTCCAATAGATAACTTTCTACGGGAGGTGCATCTAGGCAAGTAGCCAGTTTATAATTGGCCAAACCTCGTCCCCTTGGCTGCCCTTTATGATAAGAAAGTTCTTCATTTAAGGCAAAACCCCAACCTTGTACAACGGCACCTTCGACTTGGCTTTTTACAGCCAAAGGATTGAGTGCCCGGCCAATATCATTTACAGATAACAACCGAGCTACAGTAACCTGACCCGTTTCCATGTCAACCTCCACTTTTGCAACTTGGGCCGAGAAACAGGTATCCATACTTTTTTCAGCGACAAAACTTCCCCGACCAACGATCACATTTTGGGCTCTTCCTGCTTTGGCTAGAACTTCTTGGAGGGATAATCCCTCTTTGCCAGGCGCGATGAACAAACCATCTCTGTAAACTATCTTATCTTCCGCAGACTCTAACTGAGATGCTGCCAACTGCTTGGCTTGGCTGAGAGCATCTTGAGTCGCCTGACGCACCGCATGTCCTGTGACATGGGTTACTCTGCTGGAACCGCTACCGTTGTCATAAGGGACCAAGGCGGTACTTCCCCCGGCAATGCTGACTTTGGCAAGTGGAATTTCTAGTTCACAAGCCACAATTTGTCTCAAAACTGTTGAACTTCCAGTACCTGGGTCGGTAAAACCACTTACTACTGTAGCACCACCATCCGCATGTAACATTACGGCTGCAGCAGATCCTCCTAACCCTGAAGAGCGTTCCGTAAGAGCAATTCCGTAACCTACATTGAGTAATTTCTGACGATTGTCCCAATTTGCTTTTTTCACAGCCAGTTCTAAGACTTGTAAAGCATTGATTCCCTCCCATTTAAGGTTACAGGGAGAAATATCTCCCGGATGAAGAACATTTCGTCTGCGAAACTCTACAGGATCCAAGCCAATAGCATGAGCAAGCAGATCAGTATGGGATTCGACCGCAAAAAAGACTTGTGGATCCCCTGGTGCCCTGCAATGCCCTGCTGGTACGGAGTTTGTATAGACCGCATAACCATCAATCTTGGTATGAGGAATTCGGTACGCCCCTAATGCTCGGCGTATACCGCCGACAATAGGGTGGCTATTGGCTCCGGCATAGGCCCCCGTATCAAAAACTACTTTGGCATGTCGTGCCATTAGGGTCCCGTTCTTTAACATCCCGCTCTTAATCGTGATTATAGTGGCATGTCTGGGGTTGGCTGCAAACAGCTCTTCCTCCATTGTCATAGTCAGCCGGACCGGTTTCCGAGTGGCTAAGGCTAGATAATAGCAGATGGGTTCATCCATGATGGCCCCTTTTCCACCAAAATCTCCTCCAATATTCCCGTAAATAACCTCTAGTTTAGAAACGGGTAAAGAAAAGAGTTTTGCAAGCTTACCTCTTAATTCAAAGGGAGCTTTATTATTACTCCACACCTTAACTTCTTTATCACTTCCGACTTCCACCATGCAAACATGAGGTTCTAGATAGCCTGAATGTACAACTTGTGTACGGAAGGTATGTTCGTAGATTAATTCCGCTTGGGTAAAACCAGCCTCTAAATCACCGATACCGAAAGTAACATAATCAACAACGTTGGGTATAAACATAACTTTATTATCCTTACGATAAGTATTGAGTTCAGGATGTAAAAGTGTTGCTCCCTGTTGCATTGCCTCTAATGGATCGGTAGAACCTGACAGTTCTTCATAGTCAACATGAATTAGTCCAAGTGCTTCCATAGCCGTGTCAACATCATCTGCAGCAACGGCAGCCACCCGTTCACCCACGAAACGTACAAGTCCCCTAGCTAAAACTGGCTGATCCTGTATACCGTTACCATATCGTTGATTGGGCAAATCTTGCGCAGTTATAACTGCCTTGACACCGGGAAGTTCCTTAGCACGTCTCGTGTCTATCTTCACAATACGAGCATAGGGATAGGGGCTGCGTAAGACCTTCGCTTCCAAACAACCTGGTAGTTTCAAGTCACTAGTATACACAGCTCCCCCTGTAACCTTACCCCAAGCCTCTTCGCGTGGCACGGACAAGCCAATAGAATTTGAGTACAACTTAATCACCTACCCGTAGTATTATTGATATGCCCACCCTTTCCTTATGATCGGTCTTGCCTTCTTACAAAACTAAGAGCCTATACCGTAGATCAGTAGAAAAAGATTTCTTTCTTAAAAATATTAATAATACTCTCTTGATTTAAGTAGTTTAACCGATCAAGTACCGGCACTGGGAATACCGATGCTGGTAACTCGATCGGTTTTATAATATTAATCAAAACTTATATTTAATAGGAAGGATAAAAATAAACTTTGATCATTAACATTAGTGAGTTAAAAGAATTTATCTACGATGATCCCTGGGTAGAGTGGGATGTGCAAAATCAGACCAAAAAACCCATATAAAGCTCCCCAAGAAATTAAAGAAAACAGACCTGAAAAAACTAACTTTTCTTGCGATTTTATTTTTAAATATAGAAACAAATAGATAGGGATAGCTATTATAAAGCCCACAACGTAGATCAATAGAAAAAGACCTGTCAGCCAGGAAAAAGCAATGATTTCCTTCCGAACCTTTTCTTTATTTTTAGACTTCTCTGTAGCCGCAGCGCTTTGGTCTACAGCTGAAGGGTCTTGCTTGATCATACTTTTTCTTAACTCAAAAACTAGAGTAATAACCGTAACTAGTAACCCAGGGATACCAATAACCAGTGGAGTTAAACGTGCCCTATAACTATAGCCTAATGAAACGATAATCACTGCGGCAAAAACTAAAACCAAAAAGATATTAAAGACCACTGCACCATTAATCCGCATCTTCATGTGTTGAACCCTCCTTTCTTCGCGCCATATAATGTTTGAATAATGGAAAGAACACTGTTATCATGACGCAAATTAATAAAATCATTGTAATTGGGCGGTATAAAAAGTTGATGCCGTATAGATCCCAAGACATGTTCAGATTAACTTCGGCCATTTTACCCAGAACTAGACCCATAATCAAAGGGGCTTTAGGGTACCCGTATTTCTTAAGGAAATAACCGAGCACTCCAAAAGCAAATACCACCGCAAGATCCCCCATGCTATTGCTAGTTCCATAGGCCCCCAGAACTGCGAACATCAAAACTAGTGGCACGATAATTGAACTACGTAGATAAGTCAGCTTTGCCATCTCATTTGCCAAGAGCAAACCTAGACCTGCGCCGAAGATATTTGCTAAAGCAATAGTCCAAGCCATATTAAAAACCAGTGGAAGATTTTCAGTTAACATTTTAGGACCAGGAGTCAAACCTAAGATCAAAAACGCCCCTAATAAAATCGCCATACCCGAACTACCTGGTACGCCAAAAACCACAGTTGGGATTAAAGAGCCTCCTTCTTTAGAATTGTGGGCTGATTCCGGAGCAATTAGACCTTCAATCATGCCAGTACCAAATTTTTTCGGGGTTTTTGATGTTTGTACCGCATGCCCATAAGCCAGAAAACTAGCGGCCTCCCCACCAAGGCCAGGAACAATGCCGATGACTGATCCGATTACTGCGCAACGTATATTCAGCCACCAATGTTTCAGAACATCTTTAACCCCTTTCATGACACCTCCATCCACTTTGGCACCGTTAATATCGGCGATTGATCCCTTTTTCTGAGACAATTCCACCATTTCACTAACTGCAAAAATACCAATAACCACCAAGACCTGGTGTATCCCTTCCCACAAATACAAGCTGCCAAATCCAAAGCGTACGACGCCAGTGGAAGGATCTTGTCCGACCATAGACATTAACAAACCTAAAGACCCGATCGCCAGCCCTTTAGACGGAGATGTACCACCCAAAAAGGCCAAAGCTGCTACACCAACCATCACCATCATAAAGAACTCCGGCGGTCCAAAAGCCATAATAAGCGGGCGTACAAC
Source organism: Desulfosporosinus burensis (assembly GCF_054657535.1). NCBI lineage: Bacteria > Bacillati > Bacillota > Clostridia > Eubacteriales > Desulfitobacteriaceae > Desulfosporosinus > Desulfosporosinus burensis. The sequence continues at coordinate 311,702 of NZ_BAAHYN010000006.1, read as the reverse complement.
TGGAATAATAAACATCATTACGATTGCTCCGAACACACCACCAAACGCCGAGGCAGCCATGGCGATTCCTAAGGCTCGCCCGGTCTCACCCCTTTGAACTATGGGATAGCCATCGAAACAGGTGGCCGCGTTCGGTCCTGTACCAGGCGTATTAAATAGAATTGCCGAAATCGATCCTCCTGTATGAACTACGGCATGGCCGCCGAGCAAAAGGGCGAAAGCGGCGTAGGGATTCATGCCAAATACAAAGGGAATCATCATCGCTAACATAAAGTTTCCGCCTAGGCCGGGAATAAAACCAACTATCATTCCAATAGTTGCACCTAACAACATAAAGCCAATGTTTGGCCACATAAAGACTTGCAAAAGCCCTTCCCAACTTGCTTCTAACATATCAAGTCTCCTTCCATAAAGCTTTTAAACTATTCTACAAGCACTTGCCTTTCCTCAACCCAACGTCTATAGGTCTTACTAGGAGGAATTCTATCCTCTGGGTCAATGAAAACTTCCACAATCGCTAGTCTATTTGGAGTTTACAGGGACATGCAGTCCATGCATTGAACCGCATGTCCGATCTGTCATTTAAACAATTAACGTATCTTTTTGCATTGATTTAGCCTTTATTCAGAGGCTTTTACAGCCTCCTTAACTATAGTGACAATTTCCGGTGATTGCTTGAGAGCGGCGGCAACTGTTTTAGCAACGTCTTCTCCAGATACATACGTAATCGGTAGTTTGGCTATTTTGGCCTTCTCCAGTAATTCTGGATCGCTCAGGGCTTTCTTGATCGCATCTTCTAGCACCTTCACACGTGCGGCGGGGATCCCCGGCGTAGCGGCTAATGGCCGAGCCAACCAAGCTTGGGAATCCAACAATTCTGCTAACTCCTTTTTATTTGCTGGTGCTTTTTCATTAAGATAGGGAATATCTTTTAATTCAGGAATCTTCTCTTTTCCAATAATAATAATCGGTTTAGCTTGTTTCTGTTCAAGTAAATTTTTCATGCTGTCATAGGCACCCACTTGACCCTCTACTTCACCCCGCATCATAGCCAAATCAGCTTCCGATCCAGCATAACCACTGATTAGCTTTACCTTAAAACCAAAAATGTTACTTAGCATTAAAGCATCATTACTGGAAGCGCTTCCAACACCAGCTGAAGCCAATTTGATTTCACTAGTAGCCTTTCGCAAATCTTCGATAGAATTATACGCAGAATTTATTCTCAGAATCAGGACTCTTGATTCTGTGGACGCACACCCTATCCAGTTAAACTTATTTAAATCGAACTTTATGCCTTCCATTTCGGCTATTTGGCTCATAATCAAACCTTTATTAAACGTTCCAAACGTTAGTCCATCTGCTTTGGCATTAAATATTTCATTTGCACCGATGATATGGCCAGCACCCGGTACATTCTTTACAAGTACTGTACTCCCTGGCAAGTATTTTTGGACGTAAGGAGCCATTATTCTAGCATAGCTATCGTACCCTCCGCCCGCTTTAGTTGCGACCACAAAGTTAACTGTCTTACCTTTATAAAAGGCCAACTCATCCACTACAGGAACAGCTTTGTCAACAGTAGCAGGCGCTGCAGTTGGAGTAGTGGTTTTGGCACAACCAGACAACTCAAGCCCTAAAATCAAGAGACAAATCAGAATAAAAACCAAGGATTTATGCTTTCTCAGATTAAACATTTATCAAACCCCCTATTTATAATTTAGTTCTCTTTTGTCTTAGCTTCGGGTTACCTTATTTTCAATGACCTTTTCGAGTTTTTTTGATAATATATCTTAAGTTCTTAGATTATTCTAAATTTTCAGATTATATTTTATAAATTTTTTTTGTTTTCCATTCTAATCAATTTAATCGTCAACCTGTCGTCCAAAGAGAATACGTTAACCCATCAAGCCCCGGCACCGAAATTATTCGATGCCGAGTTTCATGATAATTTATATTTCATTTATATGAATTGTGTTCGAACAGATATCAAACCTTTACCTGAAGTCCAACCAGTTTTTCCCCAGTTTTATAGTGGTTGCCCTGGACGGCCAGATTTGCTTCCTCTTCTAGTTCTTCGTCCCACTGTCCTAAGGAATAGCCAAACCACGGCGCTTCTGGCTTTATCGTCGGAAATCCCAGTTCCTCCCAGATTTCCTTGGCACGTTCCATATATTCTTGCTTTGGTAGAGATACTGGTGGGAAGGGTTCTTTTAAAATTGCATTAATTAATAAAGCAGACTCATTGGCAGGATCAGCATGATTCGCTACATCCTTACTGTCACTCGCTCCACTGAACGGGGGCGCATGTCCTTTGACCATACCTTTGATGATATCGATATCCTCATGAGGCTTCATCCGGTAACTCATCGCCCACATCACGGAATCCATGTTTTCCGGATCAATGTCCTCATCTACAGCTATACAAATCTTACCTACACCCTGATTGAATACTGCGGAGGCATGCAAAGCACGCCAGACATCCACTTCTTTAGGTTTCTTCATTTGTATTATGATAACTTTACGTAAGTTAGTTAACGGCTCATGCATTGACACGCGTACCACACTCTTTATGCTAAGCGTATTTCTAAGATAATCAAGGAACAGAGGCTCATATCCGACCTTTTTAATCATACTGCTCTCACTTGGGGTAACCTGGCTGATAAAGGATACCCAGGTAGGATTCTTTCGGTGTGTGATGCAAGTAATTTCCATAAAAGGATTTAACTGACGGGGGTGCATATAACCGTGCGATTCCCCAAAAGGACCCTCCGGCTCCATCACATCTGTCCTAATGATCCCTTCGAAAACGATCTCAGCTTCAGCTGGAACGTAGAGGTCTACTGTTTTGCATTTGACAATCTCTATCGCTTCTCCTGCTAATCCTCCTGCAACTGATACTTCTTCCATACCGTATGGAATCTTTTGTACCGCTGCATAGGAAACTACGGGTGGAGCACCTACGATTAAGGCTGCTTGTAATGGAATTCCTCTTTTTTTGCACATTTCCCAATGAACAAAGATATCTTGGCCTAAACCACAGGGGAAAACTCCAATTTTATTGCGCCCTTTGATATGTCCACGATAATTACCCATATTATGAATACCCGTATCAGGATCTTTGGTTACCCAATGAGTACAGGTGGTGTAAGGGGCATTATCAAAGCCTGGCGTTGAGATAGGAACTGGAAATAAGTCAAAGCCACCTCCTTCTTTGGTTAGGTCATCACCCAGATAAACAACATCTTGTACTGGACCGGTTTCTACCTTTACCGGAGAGATCGGTGAACTCATTGCCTGCTTCCAGACAGTACCAATTTCCTCAGGGTTGCAATCCATGCCGGCAGCATAGATTTCTCTATTCCCAGCTAAGGCAGCTACCGCTACTGGAATTGTATACTTTTTCCCTTTTACGTCTATAACATTCTCGAAGAGAAACGCTTTCCTCTCTTTCTCAGGAATTCCACCACGGTATTGCCAACGCACTAATGGATGCAACTCAGTTTCTTTAACTATCTCCTTTATGACACGAATCAATAGCCCTTTTTCCTCTAGATGAAGGAGGTGTTCTGATAAGTTGCGGTATTTGCGCATCTTTTCTGTCCGCCTTTCTTAAAATTCTTAAAAATATGCTTTTTGCTTTTAAGTACCCTTTGAGCTTGATTCAAACTTACTTTCGGGTCTCTTTTCTCATAACGAAATAACACGAAACTCATATTCTAGAAGCCAAGCAAAACAAGACTCAGGATTTCTCCAGTTTCTACTTTAGTAGAAAATCTCCCCACTTAGCTAGCGTCTTTTCCCTTAGTTCTGGGCTAGACTCCACAACAGGTGGAAATTGATCTTTCCAGTCGTAGGGACGGCAAGCATCAATAATGGCCCTTGAGTTAAAGCCCTTTTGTCCTACTGGCATGCGAGGATCCAGCGGACCGCTCCAGCACTTGCGTATAATTTCGATTGATTCAGTGGGTTCTGATCTTGAAGCGATTGCCCACAAAACATCGAACGTATTTGAAGGGTCAATATCTTCGTCTACAACCACTACATACCTACCCAGATAGTTTCCTGCGTGGCTTCCCGCAGCTACCAAGCCAGCCTGTCTGGAATGGCCAGGGTAAGCCTGTTTAATCGATACAATATTAAACATCCGGCCTCCACCGGCCTCATGACACCAAACTCCATGCACATTTGGGACTCCAATTTTCTCTAATTCGTCCCAGATCAAAGCGGACTTGACTACACACTTACTGTATGAGTAGTCCGAAGGTGGCCTACCCGGGCGAGCACAACATAAAATTGGATTATTTCTGTAGTAAACGTTCTTCACCCTGATTAGATGTTCCGGACGGCCTGCACTGGCATAATATCCTGTCCATTCGCCGAAGGGTCCTTCCTCCGCGACATCCCCGAAGATGACTTCTCCTTCGATTGCGATTTCAGCATTAGCTGGAATCGGAAGACCTGTGTACTCTCCCAGAACTACATCTATTGGCCCCCCTTTAAAGCCGCCTGCATATTCATATTCTGACAAGCCATAGGGAATTTCATTACCGGAAGCGAGAAATAATAACGGATCCGAACCAACGACAACAACCACTGGACAGGGTTCTCCTCGATCAAAGTATTTTTGCCTGTGCAGGTTACCGTGTTTTCCTGGTGAGACAAAAAAGAACATTGATTTTTCGTCATGAACCATCCCACGATAAGCCCCAAAGTTGACCCAACCTTCATCTGGATCTTTCGTGGTAACTAAGGAGGCTGTACCAATATACCTGCCACCATCGAGTTCATGCATCATAGGTACCGGAAACTTAAGTAGATTGACATCTTCACCACGATCAATGTTTTCCAAGATAGGGCCGTATTTAACCACACGCGGGGGAATAGGCTTAAAATCCTTGAGTTTGTCCCTGTACGTTCTTACTACATCCAAGTCGTTTTTGACTGAAGCTAATCCTAAGGTTACGGCCATCCTATTTGGAGAAGTGGTCAAGCCAAATAGTGTCCGGAAGCCTTCTGAATAACCTGGTACGTTATCAAACAACACTGCTGGGGGTACGGCTTGTGTCCCCTCTTTATAAATAATTTCTGTTATAGCACCCATCTCTAAATCCCAATGTGCACCATCAATCTTTTTTAACTCTCCTTTTTCTTCAACCTGCTTCAACCATTCACGCAAATCCGTGTAAGCCATGTTTTGCCTCCTTCTCTATGAACAGTACAACAACGATCTAAATTATTAGTAAAATATTTGGATCATATCACCTACCTTTTTTATCTATCATTCGAAGAAAATGAAGAATTAATATTACAACTTTTTATAATTATATCTCGCTTGAATTTTCAAACAATTATTAATCTTGCTCATATAATTGGATTTTATCAAAACAGGAAATTATCCTAAGATAAGCATTTCAAACCCAACTGGCGCCCTCCTCACGGAAGACGCCTGTTGGCTTCGTCAATCTACCCGGACTTTCCGCCTAAATAATGAAACCTAATCTGATCATCCTTAAGCAATTGTGTAGCAGAGCCTTCTTGTACCACACTGCCATTTTCCAATACATACCCCCGATGTGAAATACCAAGAGCTGCATAAGCATTTTGCTCAACCAGCAAAATCGAAACACCCAATGCATTAAACCTATGCAACAAAGCAAAGATCTCCTCAACAACCATTGGCGCTAAGCCTAAAGACGGTTCGTCGAGCATTATGAATCTTGGATTAGCCATTAGACCTCGGCCAATTGCCAACATTTGTTGTTCACCACCACTCAGTGTGCCAGCCAATTGGAGAGCCCTTTCCCTCAAGCGTGGAAAAACGTCCATAACTTCTTCCATTTTATCCCGAACCGCATGATGAGAACGCTTGTTAGGTTGACCAAGACTGCCCAGTAATAGGTTGTCGCTTACGCTTAAGCCACTAAAGAGTTGCCGACCCTCTGGGATTAGACTTAAACCCTTCTTTACAATCTTATTGGCCTTAAGACCTGTGACATCATCGCCGTCAAAAACAACCTTCCCAGAAAGTGGTTCATGCAACCCGGCGATCGTTCGCATTAGAGTACTTTTTCCTGCTCCATTGGCACCGATGAGCGTAACAATTTCGCCCTCCTTAACTTGAAGCGACACTTGGCGAAGGACCGTGACGTTGCCATAGGCCGATGTAAGCATCTCTGTTCTAAGCACATTACGTCCTCCTTGTACCTAAATATGCCGAAATAACTTCCGGATTGTTTTGGATTTCTTCAGGCTTGCCTTCTGCAATCTTTTTTCCGTAATTTAGGACTGCTACTTCATCTGAAAGTCGCATAACCAGATTCATGTTGTGTTCAATTAATAACACGGTTATTCCATCGGAACGCAATTTTGTTACTTTTTGCAAAAATTCATTTGTTTCACTATCGTTGAGACCTGCGGCTGGTTCATCCAAGAGCAATAGCTTTGGCTGGCTTGCCAAAGCCCTTGCCACCTCTAGAAGTTTACGTTGACCTAACGGCAATTGACCAGCTACTTGAAGAGCTACCTTAGTCAAGCCCACTTCTTCCAAGCAAGCCATTGCTTTTTCGAAAACCGCCTTTTCTTCACGACGCACTTTAGCCACCGGCAGACAACCAAGAATCGGTCCCACTTTAGTCCAACGATGACAACCTATCTTTACATTATCTAGGGCACTTAAATTATCAAAGAGACGTAATATTTGAAAAGTGCGGGCGATCCCCAGCTCATTGATCTGGTGGGGAGGCTGACCAATAATACTTTTATTAAAAAACTCTATCTTCCCTTCATTAGCAGCATAGGTACCGGTGATAAGGTTAAATAATGTCGTCTTTCCTGCACCGTTTGGACCAACAAGTGCTTTTATCTGCCCCTTCTTGACCTTAAAACTTACTTTTTCTATGGCTGCTAAACCTCCAAACCGTTTACTGACAGACTCGATCGACAAAATAACTTGGTCCATCTGCCTACTCCCCTTCTTTTAAGATGCCAGGACGGAGGATAATTCGGACCAACCCGCTATGCAATAACTTCAGTAAGCCAGATATTCCTTTAGGAAAAAACACAATTGTCACAAATAAGACTAACCCGTTGATAATAAGTTGATATTTTTGAGTAAAAGAAAGAAGGTCCGGTAGGAATGTCATTAAGCCTACCCCTAATAGTGGGCCCCACAAGGTACCCGCTCCTCCCAACGCGGTCATCACTGTAATGTTGATAGATGCCTGCATGCCTACCATGTCTGGAGAAATAAAACGCATATAATGCACATAAAGGCTCCCACTCAAGCCTGCCAAACAGGCTGCAATAACAAAAGCCAATAATTTGTAATGGCTCGTGTTAACTCCTAGCATTGACCCCGCAAGCTCATCCCCGGAAATTGCCAGCCAAGCTCGTCCGACCCTGACAGAAGTAAGGTTTTTGAGCAAGATAACTAAGATGAATAGGATAACCATAACCAAAAAATACAATGGCAAACCTGATGGAATTACAGTACCTCCCACCGAAAAAAATGGAATCCCGGCCAAGCCTGATGGTCCGCCAGTTAATTCCCGAGAATTAATAAGCACTTGTTCAACTATTACACTAAAGGCTAACGTGGCTATGGCGAGATGGTAACCCTTTAGCCGAAGTACCGCTTTTCCAATCAATAAAGACAAGAAAACGGTGATTGCCTGGGCAGCCAACAACGCAAATATTGGGGGCACATTATATCGAACGATAAGAATACCCGAAGTATAGGCTCCGATGGCCATAAACCCGGCCTGTCCCAGCGAGAGCAAACCAGTAAACCCCATGAGTATGTCCATACCTAACACGGCAATCCCTAGTATAGCTGCTAAAGTCAGCAGGCTAACCAATTGTTTCGACGCAAAAACGGGAATCAGTGCTGTGATAAGAACGGCTAGCCAGCCCCAAACTGAACCACATATCAACATCTGCTTTAGTTTTCCAGCCACTGCTTTCCCTCCCTTATCATTTACTGCCACTATGCCCTAGAATTCCGGCTGGACGTACATATAAAACAAAGATTAATAAAACGAACGCCAAGAGATCCTTATATTGGGCTGAAATAAATCCCGCTCCCAAGGATTCGACTAGTCCTAAAATCAGTCCACCCACTAAGCCTCCCCAAATACTATTCATACCACCTAAGGTGAGTGCAATAAACCCCTTAAGTCCAATCATTGTTCCACTATCATAGGAAACAAACGTTATTGGAGCAATAAATCCCCCTGCTAAAGCACCTACTGCTGCACTGAGAGCAAAAGAAGCCATAACAGCGAGCCGGATGTCGATCCCAACTAATGCTGCAGCATCCCGGTTTTCCGAGACAGCGATTATTGCTTTACCAACGATGGTTTTCTTAAAAAAGTACCAACTTAGACCAGTGATTACGGTCAAAACCCCGACGACCCAAAATACTTGAGTTGCAATAATTGTTTCGCCCAAACGAACTGGCAGCTCTCCGGAAAAAGACGGAGCAGAAAGAGGGTCTTTTCCCCAGATAAGCATAGCTATTCCTTTAAGAATAATAGATACAGCCAGAGTAGCAATAAGCATGACCGTAGTCGAGGATTTCCAGGCCGGACGAATAGCTAAACGTTCAAACAACACTCCCATAAGGGCAGTAACAACCACTGCTAAAAGGATTGCTAAACCCAAAGGTATATGCCACGCACTGAAACTGATCATGAGTAAAGCTCCCCAAGTTAAGAATTCCCCTTGAGCTAAATTAATCACCCTACTAACATTGAAAATGATCCCAAGTCCTAGTCCAACCAGTGCGTAGATACTTCCACTCGTAATACCTGCAATCAAAGATTGCCACAATATATTCATTCCAGCTTGTCCTCCCTTATCATTGTGCTAACTGGAACTGGCTATCTTTAACTTGAAGCATAATAGTATCCTTGCGGGCCGTGCCCCGATGATCCTCGGTTGAAAAATTAAAGATTGCTGTGGCGCCCACTTCATTCTTTGTACTCTCTATAAATGTACGTAATTTCTCCTTATCAGGGCCGACCTGTCGCAACCCTTTGATGATCAAATTCATAGCGTCATATGCCACACCGGGACCAAAATCAGCTTCTTTTTCGTATTTACTCCTATAATCAGTATGCAATTTCTCATTGATCTTTTTTTGCGGATCGTTATCAGGAAGTGACTTCCATGCAAAATCTTTGGTCGCAGGCATTAATAACGTTTGCGGTGCGTAACTCTTGATATCTCCGATAAAGCTATACGACAAGTTTCCGTGGGAGACTACAAGCGGTATATTGAACCCCGACTGGTAGAAGTTCTTAGTCACGACATTTACCAGCTTACCCGTCATCCAGGCAATAAGGGCCTGAGGTTGCTTAGCTTTAATACTATTGAGCTGTACAGTAACATCGACGTCTGTAGGATTAACCCGTTCCAGGGCAACCATAGTCATACTAGTATCTTTAGCTAATAGATCTTTTAACGAGTCAACCGCTTCCTGTCCAGTAGAATCGGTAGCTGCCAACAAAGCGACCTTTGTTATTCCTTTGGTTTTAAAATAGTCTGTGACGGTCTGTTGCATTACTTCAGTCTGAGCGCTCGCTGCAAACATCCATCGGTTTTCAGGACGGTATCCGCCGGAAAGTGAATACACTAAAGGTCCCTGATCCTTGACCAGCGGAGCAAGGGCCTTACTTTCAGCCACTACGGAAGGGCCGAGAATAGCTATAACACCCTCACCAATTAGCTTACCCGCGCCCTTAACTGCTTGCTCAGGACCACTCGCCGTGTCATAGGCTATGATTTTGATTGGATGCCCATCGATCCCCCCTTGAGCATTGACTTGATCGGCAACCATATTAGCTGCTTTTAGCTCACCATCTCCAAGCCAACTGGCAGCTCCTGTTTGGGCTGTTAAAACACCTATACGGTAAGGGTCTTTATTAGCTGGAGTCCCTTGATTTGTCACCGTTTGACTAAGACCACAGCCTGAAAGAAGAAGTATAGTCATAATAAATATGGTTGGAAATAACTTCTTCACTTTAAAATTCCTCCTTTTTACTACTTTCTAAATCAAATACCGCTCTATAACTCTAGGTTTTCGACAGGAATACGATTTCAACTTTCAAGAATGTTTTGGTAAAGTATAAGCCCATGACCACCAAGCAAGTGATAGCATGTTTTTACATTTATTATTTGTTTTGTACATCATCCTTTCAATAACTAAATAGGAAGTCAATTATTTTCTAAATATTCTTATAAATGCAAATTTTATACCACAGTAAATCTTTTCAACTCGAACAACCTCTTTCTCAAGGCGAGATGTTGTAAATTGTACCCTGAATGGTAGTCAGTTTATAGTTGTCAGGCTTGTAGCAAATTTTGCTCCAATAATTATTCTATTAATGGAACGAAGATTTTCATAAATAGAACGTGATAATAGTTTTCCTTTTATGTTCGGGAGTGAACTCGCTCAGCTAAAGCTGAACATCGCGACTTCGGTGACGAAAGCTTCGTTGGATGGTTTCGTCAATGCCCGCTCCATCCCTAAAGGAACACTTCGCGGCGAAAGAGGAGTCTACGTCCACCGAAGCAGAATAAGGAACACCCACTTACAAGTGGGTGTCTCGAAATTGATGAATATAATTGTCCAGGGGATACGTCCCATCCTCTTCCTCTAAATCAACGATACATAGATATCCCCCGGTTTCCATGATTAAATGAAATCGTTTTAAGATCTTTTCAGTCTCTAAAACATGGTGTAAAGTCATTAAGGTATAAATCAAATCATACTTCTCATTTGGTAACGCATCTTCTAATAAATCAATGTTCATAGGGAACATATTTATTAGGTCGTTTTGTCTAATTTTCTCTTTAAGAACGGATAGCATACCTTGAGATTTATCTGCAAGCGTAATCTTTTTAAGATGTGGTTGGAGGTTAAAACTTAATAATCCGGTCCCACAGCCGTACTCAAAACCAGTCATTTCTTTAGACAATACTAAATGTCTTTTGATTTCGGCCGCAACTATTTTCGCTCTTTCGACTTTCTTAGGGTCATCATCCCAAGTTAGTGCCATCTGATCAAAGTCACCCATTTACCATCACTCTCCCGCCAATTAGATGATGAAGCCTGATATACAATACCCGGTACCGGAAATTATCCGATACCGGGTATTGATCCACTTCTTTCGTACACTCTTAATACTTAATACTATGCGTATCTCTTCACGAGAACTAAACCTTATCCTTACTTCAATAATCCTTTTTCTTTATAATACTTTTCCGCCCCTGGATGTAGCGGAATACCGTTTTTAGTTAAACTCTCTGCTGTATCTTTATCTAACTGGGCTGGAACCACTGATTTCAGATAATCAAACTCTTCGACAATCGCTTTGGCTACCGTGTAAGCAATATCATCAGAAAGATTCTTACTGGCCACTACTGTGAGTGGAACCTCGAAGGTCGGATTATCAGCGGTCTGGAAGGTGTAAGCGTTTTTGAGGATTGTGACTGGATTAACTGGGTACTTAGCGATAAGTCTGTTAATTGCTTCAGCATCAGCCTGAACCATAACTAATTTAGAAGTAGTAGCAGTTTCCGCAACCTTGGCTTCAGGAGCAACTTGCATCCCGATTCGTACATCAGCACGCCCATTTTTCATTAAATCCAAGCCCGCATTACTGGGTAAATATTGAACTTGTCCACCGTTCTTGATGATATCTTCGTAACTGAATCCGTGTTCTTGTAACACAGCACGAGTCATAACTTCTTGCGTGCTATCTTTGGTGTTGACCACAAGTACAACTGGCTTATTTTTCATATCAGCATAAGTTTTGATACCAGACTTTTCGGTAGCTATTGTTTGATAAATGAGCGGCCCAAACGTGCCAATTGCCCGAAGATCAGACATTTTTTCTCGGTAAGGAACAGTTCCTTCGTAGGCTGCCTTGGCCATAGTGCTAAACAAGAAGCCCAACTCTGCTTGACCACTGATTACAGTAATTGCATTAGCCCCGTCTTGCCCAGGTTGATAACCAAAGGAGGAACCTGGGGCAACTCTTCGAATCGTCTCTCCAATTGCTTCGCCAATTGCTGACCAACTACCACCTACCGATCCCCCTGCCAAAGTTACCTTGACCGGAGCTATTTTCTTTTCTGCAGTTGGACTAGCTGACGAAGAATTAGCCGCAGGAGCACTTGCACCGCACCCACTTGCAAAAAGTAGCATAGAAATCAATCCACAACCCACCAAAGTACTCAACTTTTTGTTCATCTCAAAATTCCTCCCTCTTTACTTAAAACTAAATGATGGTTGGAACTAAGCAGTTGTAAATCACCCCCCAAACTTCATATTGGGTGTGTTCAACTTAACAAACTGCTTTAAAAATCCAATTAAAATAAGCCCCATCCCAAGCCCGGTAGTCAACCATGCCGGGTGCATCATTAATAAGCCGCCAAGGATAGCCAAAGCTCGTTCCCACTTAGACATCTCTCGACGAAACCATCCTTCTATTCCAGCGGAAAGCGCGATAATTCCAGCCGTTACGGTAACAAGTGCCATAATTATTTCTTGGATATTCCCTTGTAAAAGTAACGCAGGCTGAAACATGAAACTGAAAGGGACGATATAAGCCACGATCCCTAAGCGGCAAGCCTGCCATCCGATATCCCAGGGATCAGCTTTGGCTATACCTCCCGCGGCATAAGCCGCCACGGCAACAGGTGGTGTTATAGCTGATAATGAGGCATAATATACAACAAACATATGCGATAACAGAAGCGGAAACCCGAGATTCACAAATACCGGGGCCACAAGAACAGCCCCTAAAATGTACACTGGTGAAAGTGGCATACCCATACCCAAAATGATTAGAACTACTGCGCCAACTAATAAAGCTGCCGGGATGAAACCACCTGATAAAAATCCTATTAGGACCATAAACTTACTTGCCAATCCCGTAACCATGATGCTTCCTACAACTATTCCTGCGGCTGCAGTAACTGCAACAAGAGGAGCAACCCCGTAACCACTGTTGATGATCGTATCAAGTAATTTGCGAGGACCCATACGAGTTTCCTTTTTAGTCCAGCTTACCAGCACAGTACTAAGTATGGCGATTATACCCGCATAGACAGGGGTATAGCCTTTTACCAGCATCACTATGAGGATCAACAAGGGTAATAGATAGTAGCTTTCTTTCAGAACCTCTAGGAAGGACTTCGTCTCTACTGGAACAATAATCTGCGGTTTGGTCTTTAAAGTATGAAAATGAACTTGAAGTAAAATCCCTAAATAATAAAATACCGCAGGAACGATGGCCGCAACACATATCTCAAGATACGGAATTCCCGTGATTTCTGACATCAGAAATGCTGCCGCCCCCATAACCGGAGGGATAATGGCTCCCCCAGTAGCAGCCACTGCTGTCACAGCCCCTGCATAAACCGAATCGTAACCGACTCTTTTCATGTTAGGAATTGCAAATGAACCTACTGTCACTGTATCGGAAGTTGGACTACCTGAGATCATTCCATATAAACCACAGGCAATGGTCGTGACTTTGGCCTGCCCCCCAACAAACCTACCTGCCGCCGCATTAGCCAATTTAAAAAAGAATTCTCCACCACCCGAGGCATCGAGAAAAATACCAAAGGTAACAAAAACAAAAATATAGGTGGCAGCCACTTGCAAGGGTGTCCCCATAATACCGTTCATGGTATAGGCGATTTGGTCAATATAGCGATACCAAGCCATATTAGAATGGGAAAAGGCCCCGGGCAAAAGATGCCCCAATAAGGCATAGATAACAGCTATTGAAACTACTGTCGTTAACCCTTTCCCAAACGTACGTCGACAGGCTTCAAATGAGACTATAACTAGAACAACTCCAAAAAAGAGATCCTGTACTGATAACTGGGTCGCCATCGGCCAACGGGTAAGAAAGTATTCGCTTTTACTAAATATATAAATACCTGCAGCAACGGACAAAACCATTAGAATGATATCTGGAATAGATGGCTGGTCTTTACTGGTTTTTCTAGCACTATGCAAAATAAAAACCACTGGAAGCATTAAACTCAGGAAGATAACAGCTTGGATGTAAGGATTCACTTTGATTACCATCAATGATGCTACTTCGAAAACTGCAGTAAGAACTGCCAAGGAGGCAGCTATCTGCTTCCAGACCCCATGAGGCTGTCGATGCCTGCCCTCACTTAACAAACCAAAGGCGGCTTTCAACCAACGCATAAATCACTCTCCTAACCTAGTATTAATAACTTATGTCAGATGATGATGTGACTTCTATCTATGGATGAACTGACTCAGTAAACCATTCGCGCGGCAATTCGGTACCCATTCCTGACAGCCTTGCCCTCTCAAGAATAAGGGAACCCACTGCTGCAAACTGTAAACCAACACCGTCATTGTTATAAAAGAAAGTGATCTCGTCTTCTCCTACCCGACCTAAAGCTTTCTTTGCAACAAGGTCCATTAGGTTATTAGACTGCTCCAATTTGGACTTTTCTAAAATCCACCAACCTTTCACGTGTTCTTTGATTATGCCGGGGGTACCTAACATTATATTATCATTGTGCTGATCCTTATTTATGATGTGTACTACAACCCTGTCGCACCTCGCCAAAACTTGACTGTCAATTTCTTGAGGTTTAATGCAACTTAAATGAACGCCCTTTTTTAGCCACTCTGGTTTAATAACTGGCAACATAGACGAGGTTGCCGCCAAAATTATATCGGCATCCTTTACGCATTCCTCTGGCGTATCAACCGCCTGAATTGGAATACCATACTTTTGAGTAGCCTCCTGGGCGAACTGTTCCCGACTTTCCCTCCGTAGACTGAAGACCTTCACTTGTTCCACAGCTCGTACTGCTAAAACAGCCATTAATTGTGAACCAGCCTGCCAACCGGATCCGATCAAAGCAACTTTACGAGCATCGGGACGGGCCATATATTTGACTCCAAGTCCGCTACTCCCACCCACCCTCATCCTTTGGGTCACACCGTCTGGGAACATTGCCAAGAGTTCACCAGTCTCTGTACTGAAAAGCAAAACCAGTCCTACCCAACGTCCTCCAGCTAACGGAAGTTTTACACGCCGTGGAATTCCAGCAACTAATTCGTGATGAATGATATCTGATTTTATCCGAAGCGCCTGGATACCTCTGTTTGACCAAGTACCCCCAGTATGTTTAAAGGCGTAATATGCGTCCTCTCGTCCGCAGGGAGCAAGATTATCGACTCCAGGTGAATATAGCGCCCTTCCCTGAGCTAAATCTAAATATGATTCCTCTAGAATTCTTATACAATCTTTCATTTCTAAAATTTTTGAGATCTCTTCATTGCTTAAAACAAGCATATACTTTAAACATCTCTCTTTAAAAATATTTTGAATATTATATTAATCTTACTTCTAGTACTCCTTAACAACAATTGTCAATCTTGCTATATAAATGGGATATTCATTATGATTACTTAACAAATATGCATCTATATAATAGTACGACTGAAAACCTAATTTCCAATAGGAAAAACACGAAACATGCCAAGCTTCTAGTGTAATTCAAAAACAAGCGCGTAAGTCCTCCCTGGACTTATGCGCAAGAACACGAGGCTGACAAGGGAAGTAACATATAGAACCCTTTTTCAAAATAGATTCATAATAATCCCTTTATATAGATCCACCTTTAGTATCATAACAAACAGGATCAAAATTACCAGACAAGCAGAAAGAGATATAGTAATCGTAAGGACCCAGCTTTCCTTCCCGGACAGGCGAAGATAAGCAAGGAGGAAAATTGGAATAACGTACAAAAACCCAAACAAATAAACCATAATTAAGAGGGCAAAAAACCAGGCAAAAGTCATCAATAAATCCCGGTTGCTAAACTCCTTTTTTATTTCTGATTCCTTTTCTACTAATTGGCTTGTTTTAGCCTTACTCCAGGTATTCCATAACATCCCTGCTGAAAGAATAAGAGAAGGAATACCTATCACCAATGGAACCATCCTGGCTTGTGGATTATAGGTTAATGCCAGCCCTACAAACACAATGAAAAACAGAAAGAGCACGAAGGCAAAAACTACTGATCCCTTAATGCGCACTAACATCGCTCTACCCCCTCTTCTTCAGGAACTTCTTAATGATAGGTGATCCTAATGTAATAATAATGGCTAATAATAGCAACAAAGTTATAGGTCTTAAGATGAATGACTCATGATAGAGCTTTAGTGAAAGATGCAGGTTTTTCTCAGCTATTGATCCTAAAACCAGGCCAATAATTAAAACCGCCCGAGGATACCCAAAAACCTTCATACCATAACCCAAAAGACCAAATACCGCAACTAAAATAACGTCTCCGAAGGTAGTATTAGTGGTGTAAGCTCCGAGAATGGACAGAACAAAAATAATGGGTACTAATATAGAACCACGTAAAAAAGTGAGTTTAGCTAGAGTATTTGCCGCAAATAATCCGATAACTGCACCAATAATGTTGGCGATAACAATTGTCCATACCATAAGGAAGACTATATCAAGATCCTGGGTTAGCATTTGTGGGCCTGGTTGAATCCCGATAATTATGAAAATTCCTAACAAAATTGCCATGCCAGAACTACCGGGAATTCCAAATCCCAAGGTTGGTACCAAAGACCCGCCTTCCTTAGCATTATTAGCACTCTCTGGAGCGATTACCCCTTCAATATTACCTTTACCGAAAAGCTCCTTATTCTTGGAAGTTTGAGCTGCGTGTCCGTAAGCCATGAAACAGGCTACATCACCTCCTAGACCCGGAATAATGCCAATCACACTTCCTATCACCGAACAGCGCAATACTAAAAACCAATTCTTAAAGGTCAGTTTAACTCCTTCTAACACATCACCTTTTGCTTGTTTAACCTCCCCTTGAACCAGTGCACCTTTTTTAACCCCCAGTTCAAACATTTCTGCAATTGCAAACATCCCGATAACTACAGGCACTAAATGTACTCCATCCCAGAGATAGAGGGTGCCCAAACCAAAACGGATAATCCCTGTAGAAGGATCCAACCCAACAAAAGATAGTAACAGTCCCATTCCTCCTACTAGAAGACCCTTGCCAATGGAGGCTCCTCCTAGGACCGCAATAAAGGCTATACCAAGCATTGCCAACATAAAAAACTCGGGTGGTCCAAAGGCCAAAACTACCTGCCTCAAGATGGGTAAGGTGGCCACTAATACCAAGGCTCCAAAAACTCCTCCCAAGGCTGAAGAAGTGAGCGCTAAACCCAAAGCCTGCCCTGCTTTACCTTGCTGGGTGAGAGGAAAGCCATCAAAAATTGTAGCTGCATTAGGCCCTGAGCCTGGAGTATTAAACAATACGGCTGAAATGGAGCCACCAGTAGCAACAACAGCATGGGCACCAAGAATGAAAGCTAACGCTTGCTCCGGCGACATCTTAATAACAAAGGGAATCAGAATGGAAAGTACAAAATTGCCGCCTAAACCGGGGATAAACCCAATAAATAATCCAAAACATATTCCTACTAACATATACATTAGAGTACCTATCTGAAAAACACTTGATAATCCCTGTAGTGCAGCTTCGAGCAAAGCAATCCCTCCTTGCATAATTTCTCTATCTAATAAGGGAGGAAATGTAGGTCTATAATTTCCGCCACTATGATCCACCTCGTAAGTGGAAAATAAGTGGCGGTTCAATTGAAAAAGTATTCGTTACTATTTTACGGCTTCTTTGATCTGGTTTAGGATGTCTTCTGGAAGCTGAACGGCTTCTTTAATCATCTTTTCAGTCTTAGGACCATCAAGGTAACTTATTGGTCGGTCCCCTTTTTTCGCAGTGGCTACAACTTCTGGATCTACTAAGGCTTTAGCAAAGGCTTCTCTGAGGAAAGCAAGACGGTCAAGAGGGACATCTGATGGAGCAGCTACCATACGACCCGTCTCTAACATGGCTAATAAAGTCTTAACCAGTTTTTCCTTATCCGCTGCTACCTTTAATTCACCCAAGGCGGGAATATCCGGTAATGAGGGATCCCTTTCCAGCCCTATTTGTAGGAGGGAAATTGCGTCATTTTGTTTTACAAGCTGAATTTTGCTGCTTAAGGAACCGAGGGTTCCTTCCACCTCACCTCGAAGCATGGCTAAATCTGCTTCAGCAGAGGTTTCATATCCTGTTACCATATCCATCTTGAAATTGAGAATACCAGTAAGCAATTTGCATGTAATATATTCACCGCTCCCTACCCCTGTCATTGAGAGCTTAAATGGGGTGTCAGATTTCAATACTTCATCCAAATTTTTATAGGGTGATTTGGTACTAGCAATAAAAAGTCTAGGCTCTGTGGCCATCCGGCCCAACCAACCCATTTTAGCAAGGTCATATTTAATACCCTGAGCACCAATTTGTTGGTTGATTACCATTCCCATGCCATTGATAATCCCAACAGTAAGGCCATCAGCCTTAGACGCATATAATTGATTAGTGCCTACCAAGCTACCTGCTCCCGGAACATTTTTAACGACAACTGTTGCCCCTAAATGTTTCCCCATAGCCGGGGCAATCATCCTGACATATTCGTCATAACCTCCACCGGGAGTATAAGGAACAATAAAATTAACCACCTTATCCTTGTAAAAGTTGACTACTTCCTGTTGCGCATTTTGAGCATTATCAGTATTATTAGAAGAATTACTATTTTCCGTAGTCTTTTGGCTACAACCAGCTACACTTAGAATTAAAAGTGCTACTATTAGAAGGGCTAACACTTTAGGACGTTTGAATATATACATGTTTATCAAACACTTCCTTTCTTAAAGCTAGGAGCATCTTCAAGTAGATCAAACTAACTCAGAAATCTCTTTTTCTTTAAAAGAATTTACTTATCACCCTCCTTATGGCTACCCAAAAAGCATTCCCTCCTCTGATATTCAACAAGTATAATTTAAACCTTAGAAGCATTCTCCCACATTATATACTTGACTAAATTTTCAGACAATTACTTATCTTGCTCTATTAATTGTACTTTTTTACCTGAGTTTGGCTGCATAAGTTTCCAATCCCTTAAAATAAAGAAAGTCCGGGGTTAAACAAAAAAGGACGCAAAACATAAGAGATTGCGCCCTATACCAAGTAATAAATAGATCTTTCCAGAGTGTCGAGTTGGCTAATCAGCCAGCTCACTGTAAATTTTCTTTACGCTTATCGGTAGCCAGTTCTTTTTTTCCCAGTTCTCAAATTCCGGCAGCTGCAAGTGTTTTTCCGCTTCCTCCATAGGAACTTTCTGGGCAATCAATTCACCTATCCGGGCCCTAAAGGTTTGGAAATAATGGAGCAACCTCACCTCCTTCTAACGCTCACTCCCCCGCCAATTGATAATAAAAGTATCGTATAAAAAATGATATGCTTCTGAAGTTCCTCAGAAATACCAAGAATATTGCCAAATATAAAAACTTCTGTTTAAAATGTCACATGTAAAAACAAGTCAAACAGTACAAAGTCAAATATCCCCATCCCCAAGGCCAAGTAGGCTGATTCACGCCATTTACGATCCCCTTCAATTTTGGTAAAGAACAAGAGCCAGACCGGTACAGCAATTAAATAAGTGACAAAACGCAGTGCAACTAGAAATCCAACCAACCATAATAAAATACGGATTAACTTTACGTTTTCATTGACAACTACAGTGCCTTTATTTTCTTTAGATGCAAGATCTTCCTCTTTTTTTTGTATATCTGTGAAAAAGCCTTTTTCATTCATAAACTTTAAACGTTTTTGAAAAAAGGGAACATTATCCCCTAAGAACAGAAGACTCGCAAGTAAAAACAAGGCAGCACTAAATATTTCTGGGGCAAGCCTTGCCTTTGGATTATACCTAAAAGAAACGATAAAAAACAACGCACAGAAAGCTACTAAAGCAAGCTCAAATATCCCTTTACCATTAAGCTTCACCTTGAATACCTCCTTTTTTCTTACGACGATGAGCCTTTACAAAAGGGGTAATCAGCATTACAAGGGTTATGATGAATACTACCAAGGAGATCGGTCGCATAAAGAATCCTTGCCATCCCATACTATCCATCGTCTGATGGTAGGTTTCCTGAAACATCGTACCTAAAACCAAGGCGATAACCATCGGTACGCGCGTAAAACCATATTTGTTTAAAAAATAGCCGATAATCCCGAAGACGAAGGCCAATACCACGTCTTCCCAAATACCTTCCGTAGCGTAAGCACCTACTAATCCTAAGGCAAAGATCATAGGAGCAATCAATTTAACTGGCAGAAAGGTCAGTTTAGCTAGGTATTTTGCGCCCAACAGACCGATCACACCGGCGATGATGTTGCTGGCAACTAAGGAGAAAATAATGACGTAAACTATTGTAGGATTATCTAACAGTAATTTGGGCCCAGGTTGTATACCATGTAAGATTAGCGCTCCTAGCAATACAGCGGTTTCAACGCTACCAGGGATTCCAAAGAGGATCGTAGGAACCATGGCTCCCCCATCCTTGGCAGTGTCCGAAGCCTGAGGAGCAATGACCCCCCTGATATCCCCCTGACCAAAATGGGGATTATCACGGGTCGTTGAGACAGCATGTCCATAGGCTAAGAAATTAGAAACAGACCCGCCCACGCCGGGAATAATACCGATTATCGTCCCGATAACCGAACAACGGATAAATAACCAAAAATGCTTAAATACTGACATGATTCCTTCCCAGACCCCGGAATTCATATTACCTGAAATTTTTCCGCCGCTAGTCAATTCTTTTCCTTGAACCATCATATCCAAGGACTCAGATATTGCAAACAAGCCAATCAGAGCCGGTACAATTTTAATACCATCATAAAGATAATCGAACCCAAAGATGTAACGCAGAGATCCTGTCACTGGATCATACCCGATTGTAGTGAGTAACAAGCCTAAGAGTCCCGCCGCCAAGCCCTTCCAGATTGAGCCTAGGGAAACAACTGCGATGACAGCAATGCCCATAAAGGCCATCATAAAGTACTCAGGATAGGAAAAGGCTAGAACAACCGGCTTGCCAAGAGGAATTAATACAGCCAAGACCAGCACACCAACTATGGCGCCCAAGACTGAGGCGCTGGCACTAGCCCCTAGGGCATACCCTGCTCTGCCTTGTTTAGTCAACGGGAAACCATCGAACGTAGTTGCTGCATTTTGTGGGGTTCCTGGTGTATTAATCAGAATCGCGCTAATTGAACCACCAAAGGGTACAGCACCCATGGCCCCGATTAGCATAGCTATCGCCACATTGTCTGGCATACCAAACGTGACAGGAGTTAAGAGAGCAAGTGCTTGTGCCCCTCCCAAACCAGGTATAAACCCAAAAAGCATCCCGAGCAAGGCCCCCAAGAGCATAAATAACGGGCTAGGCCAAGCCAAAAACGCCGTTAATCCCTGGAAAATTTCATTCATGAACAACCCCCCTAATACTACCTGAATATTATGAATACTAATTAGGAAAATTTGAGTCGGAAAGCCCATCTTTCCGGCTCAAATCCGCTCTTATTTCATTGCCGCAGCTATTAGGTCTTTAAATTTGACAAAAGTCTTCATCGAATTTTCGATATTCTTAGCTGCTTCAACATCTGTACTAGGATTAACCGGTTGACCGGCATCCGCCATTTTTTTCATGAACTCAGGATCTTTAACTGCCTTCTGAAAAGCATCCCGCAGGATTTTAGCGACTTCAGGTGGTGTTCCCGGAGTTGCTGCGACTTGGTAATATGCGATAGTAACATCTATTAGGGATTCATAACCCAGCTCTTTAATTGTAGATACATTGGGAAGAGCTTTATGTCTTGTTGTAGAGAAAACTATTAATGGGTTTAGTTGTTGAGAATCAACGATAAACTTCTTTAGGGATGGATAAGGATACTGAACATAGTCCACATCACCGCGGATTGCTGCCATGATTGCCTCTGAACTGCCCGCATGGGTTATAAATTTGGCCTTTATCCCCATCTCTTTAAAACCAATCAATGAACTTAAGCCTGCAGTCGAGGAAAGCCCAACCACACCTACTTTTACCTCCTCTGTAGCAGCCTGCATATCTTTGAGGCTCTTATACTTCGACTTAGGGGAAAGAGCACCTACATAAGTGGTATCGGTTATACTGCCAAGCCAGGTCATCTTAGTTAAATCAAACTCTGCACCCATAATTTGATTAACGACATTACCAGGAATATTAAAGATTCCCATGGTGTAGCCATCTGGTTTAGCACGATTTATTTCGCCGATCCCAATATTATAGCCTCCACCAGGTACATTTTTTACAATCATGTTGACCTGCTTTGGTAGATACTTGGGCATATACTGTGCAAGCAAACGAGAATAGGTGTCATACCCTCCACCTGGTGAATCAGGTACTATAAATGTAATATCTTTGGTAGGATAATCGACTGCAGTTGCAGTTGGAGTTTGGGTTGTTGCGGTAGTTCCACAGCCTGACAACATAGAGAATAGCATGATCGCAATGAGTGAAATAACCAGCATAGTCTTCTTGTGATTCTTCCCCCTAATCATTCAGATCCCTCCCTAACGTAATAAATAACCAATTTCTCACGAGCTTCCTTAATCCATTCCCTTATAATGGTATAAACCATCTCTCCCTGAATGCCATCGCTCATTTAACTCCTTTCCAAGTAATAGATAATTTAAATATGCAATCTATATGCCAGAATTTTCAATTTACTCTCAATAGTCATAATTAAAGAGCTAATGAACAGATTTTTGGTTCTATCAGCCTAACACATGAAAATATTTAACAATATTTCTCTGGAAATAATTACAAATTCGAAACATCAAGTTTCATAATTGAAAGCAACTTTCTTTCTTCTTCCCAAGTAGGTTCATCCATAACTTCAATTCAGCTATCTGGGCCCGAAAAGTTTGGAAATAGTGTAGTAAGATCTCTGTATTGCCTTTGCCGTTGTTCACTGGCCCATGCCCTGGAACCGTCATACGGATATCTAGACTTACCAGACGCTCCTGGATAGCCATCCACTGGCGGTATCGCCGTTACGTGTCGCCTACAATCAGTCCAAAGTTGCTGTCGCCCCCGCTGTCCCCGATTTCAGTCATAATGGCGTAAATTCCCTTTTGCAGTTCTGTGACATACATTTCCTCGCCTCCTTCTTAGATCTGGCTAATCCAAGCTGGGATGCTGAACCTATAGAACAAATTATTCTAATGCCTTAGCTTTCTCTTTTTTCAGGCGTAGTCGGGTGGCAAGCTTAATTCCTCCTACATCCAAACTAAAATCTAAAGCCTTTACGGAATGTGTTAATGCACCGATTGAGATAATGTCAACACCAGTTTCAGCTACTTCACGCAAGTGCCCTATCTTTAATCCTCCTGAGGCTTCAACAAGCACCCGATGATTTATCAAGGAAACCGCCTGCCGCATCTGTTCAGTACTCATGTTATCGAGCATGATGAGATCTACGCCACAATTAAGCGCTTCCTGAACTTGAGCTAAATTTTCACACTCTACTTGAATCTTAAACATGTGACTAGTTCTTTCTCTAGCTTTCTCTACACTGGCCGTTAACCCACCCATAGCCGCTATGTGATTATCCTTTAACAAAACCGCATCATATAAGCCGAAACGATGATTATAGCCACCACCAATCCGTACAGCGTATTTCTGTAAGTCCCGTAAACCAGCCAGAGTTTTCCTAGTATCAGTTATCTTAACTGGCAAACCGTCAATTTGGTCCACAGCATCTCTTGTGGCCGTTGCTACCCCAGATAAATGCTGAATAAAGTTTAATGCTGTCCTCTCCGCTTGAAGAATACTTACTAAAGGCCCACTGAGTTCCAACACGGTCGCACCAGGTACAAGTCTTTCTCCATCTGATATAAGGGCCTTAGCTTTTATCTTCGAATCTACACGTTGAAATACTTGTTCTGCAACTTGGATACCAGCTACAACACCAGCCGCTTTAGAGTAAAGTATAGCATTTCCTTCTAAAGTGTCTGGTATTATCGCCGTACTGAGGTCACCCGTTCCAAGGTCCTCTTCGAGAGCTCGATCAATAATCTTCTGTAATTGAAACAAAGCTAACATTGACACCCTCCTATTTTCTGTAATTACTTAAATATACAAAACCTATCATTCAGAGTCCAAAGGATGCGGATATTAAAAAGAGCATTAAGAAAAATGCTCTTTTTTAAAACCGTTTGCTTAATATGAAATAATTTATGCGATTGAACCATTTGTAATAGCCATCTGATAACGTTCCTCAGTCATACCAAGAATATCTCGAAAGAACAGCTCATTATGTTCTCCCAAGCACGGACTAGGCCTATCCAGCACCGCAGGGGTATCAGACAGTTCAAAGGGTGGCGCCATATAATGGAAATTACCCATTTCTGGATGTTCAATTCCTTGCCAAATCCGACGATGCGCGTATTGAGGATCAGAGTAGATATCCCTGATTCGGTTCACCGCACCAGCTCTTACCCCTACAGCCTGCAATTTTTCCATAAGTTCCTCTGGCGTAAACCCTATAGTCCAAGCTTCGATTCTAGACTCTAATTCATCTTCATTTCTTTTACGGTCTAGTATTGTGGAGAACTTGTTTTCAGCTGCCCAAGCAGGTTCATCCATAACTTCCCGAAGTTTCAGCCACTCTGCATCCGTAAAGACGCTTAGAGCGCACCACCTGTCATGACCCTTACAGGGATAGACACCATGTGGTGCTGCGTATTCATGGCGATTTCCCATACGTTCCCAGACCCGTCCATTAATATTATTTTCCAGAATGATTGGCGCCAAAAATTGTAGACCGTTTTCATACTGAGCTAAATCAATATATTGCCCTAGACCTGTCCTACGACGATAATCTAAAGCTGCCATAATAGAAATAACCCCATATCCGACGCCAATAAAATCAATATACGGACCAAATAAAAGTGAAAGAGGACCATCAGGAAATCCGGTTAAATTGGTAAAACCGGTTAGAGATGTTAATTGGGACCCAAACCCGGGATGAGTGGCATGTCGCCCACCTTGACCCTGGTTGCAGGAACTGAACATAATCAGCTTTTCGTTAACTTTGCACAATTCCTCGTAACCTAAACCCAGTCTTTCCATTGTACCGGGTGTAAAATTTTCAATCACCACATCAGCCCAAGCTACCACTTCTTTGGCGAGGTCGATCCCACCTTCAGCCTTAAGATTAATTGTTATCCCATATTTGTTGTTATTACAAACTCCAAAGCATCCAGATCGGTTCAAACCAGGTTTGTTTTCGGCAAACGGAGGATATTGCACTCGAAATCCATCCGGTCTACCACCTGACTCAATATGCACTACTGTTGCTCCAAAATCCGCTAAATGCTTTCCAGTCACTGGGCCGGCGGCATAAGCAGCGAATTCCACTACCTTGAGACCTTCTAAAGCATGTCTACTCATACTATTGTCACCCCCTTAAATAACCCCGCTCTCTTTAAGCCTAATTACATCTATAGTACTAAGGCCGAGTTCTGTTTCAAAAATTTCATGATTATGCTCACCAATCAATGGTGCACGTCTCTTAATACCACAACTGGCCGTAGAGAACTGTCCAAACGCTCCCGGATAACTAATCGTAACCCCTAATTCCGGATGCTCAACAACTTGCCAGAAACCGCGATCCATGAGTTGTGGATCGCTCACGATGTCCTGTGCTGAAGCGACCGGATAGCCTAACATTCTGCGTTTGATCGCATTATTAAAGAAGTCACTTTTAGTTTTTGTTAATAGAAATGCGGCGATCGGTATTTCAATTTCGTCAATTTCTTCTTGTGTTACGACAGCTATATTGAATTTATCCCAATCCTTTTCAATGAGAAACTGGGGAGCCATCTCTACTTCCTGCATCCAGGCTACTAAAGCCTTATTAGTCGCTCTACCTGCAGACCCACCGTACAAGATGAAATTTATATACCCATCTTTGCACTTATAAATAGCTCTCATTTTGGCCCCAGTAACACTTCGACCAGTAATAAACTCTCCATCTCGACTTAGGTCCCTTTGCAATAAATCCCAATGAGCCTGAGCAGGGGTTACTGCCCAGAGACAACTAGCTTGGGCTGAAACGTCGATTTTTTGTCCCTTGCCCGTTAACCCTCTGCTATAGTTGGCTATTAGCGCACTCATTGCAGCATTCATACCTGCCCACATATAGGATTGGGGAACAGCTACACGAACGGGCGGACGATCCGGACTGCCAAATAGTGTCATTAGCCCACTCGTTGCCATCATTTCTAGATCCGAAGCTTTGTAGTCACTATAGGGACCAGTTTGTCCAAATGGCGTTACTGAGACTAAAATCAAAGCGGAATTAAGTTGACTTAACTCGGCATACCCTAGTCCATTTTCTGCTAAGTATCCTGGAGCAAAGGATTCCAAAATGAAATCAGCTTTAGTGGCTAACCGGCGAAAAAGTGATCGTCCGGTCTCCTTAGTAATATCAAGGGTTATACCCCGCTTATTATTGTTATAGGCCCACCAAGTAAGGCTCTTATCTGGATCAAGGATATCATGGTAGAAAGGCCCAATGTTACGACCGAGATCACCACCAGGCATTTCAACTTTAATTACATCCGCTCCTAAGTCCCCCATGATCTTCCCTGCTAACCATCCTAACTCATTAGTCAGGTCCAAAACACGATATCCTTCTAGTAAGCCCCTTTTTTCTACTGAAGACATATCACCACCCCCAACCATGTTTATAAAATATTAGGTCATTTTATTTTTAGGAAGCAGAGTAACCCTGCTTCCTATTGCACCAACGATTTAGCAGGGGTTAAATTCCCTTACTAGCCATTAACTTAGAATATTCATCAACGTTTTCTAAGGCTTTTTTGATATCATCTGCTTTGAACCACTTATCCAATTTAACCCTGTCAACTGGATAGCCAGCTCGCTCATAAGCCCATTTAAACTCAAAAGGTACTGTTGCATCAATGGCAATTGCGCCTGAATATTTTGATTCAGAACGTACCCACTCGGCGCCTGGTGCCGCTGCACTTCTCTCAGCTGGTTGGAATGTCTGTCCCATACCTCCGGCCGCGATCGTTTGAATGTCTTTATCTGCATCTACCCGAGTAGATAGGGCCCACATAATATCTTCCATGTTGTAAATATCCACATCTTCATCTACGGCGATGGCCAGACGCAATCCTTGCGAAAGCGCACATGCAGCAGCTAGGATATTCTTTTGCCAGCCTTCATCCCGTTTGCGGCGTTTTTTAACTTGGAAAATACAACCGCCCCAGTCAGTCATACCGTAAGGGATATGGGTATCAACTACTAGTCCAGGTACAATCCGCTCTGCCAATTCGAAGAAGGTTGCCTCACGAACTGAACAATCGATATAGTGGTCATCATAGCTATGAACGGCCAGTGGATAATAAATCGGTCGATCCTTTCGATGGGTAACCGCCGTAACCTGGAATTTATAGGTTCGGTAAGCCTTACCCATATAGCCTGACCACTCTGGATGGAAGGGGTAGATGCCTTGTTTTTGGTCTTTTTCTGCCAGAGGACTTTCCCAGACTTTTTGAGTTGTATCCAAGAATCCTTCGATAACAATTTCTGCTTGAGCAATAGAGTAAGCATCAATGGTCTTACATTTAACCAGATCAATCGCTGATCCCTGTACTGCTCCTGCTACACCAATCTCATCGCAACCTCTTGGCAAGATTGCGTACATGAAACCACTACCTGCCATCAAGGTACAAGCTGGAGGAACACCCATATTAATCGTCATAGGAATGGGTCCTTTATGATACCATTCAGTGGCCACCATATCTGTATGTGATCCTGGGGAGATCTGGAAGCTGGAGAAATCCTTATTGTCGCGGAAATTCATCCTATTATAACTGATGTGAGTTCCACCCCAGAAATACTTGCCGGTAACCAAGGTATTGCCACCACCAAGAGTACGACCTGGGTCACTTGGGGTATGTTGGATCATTGGAATGATTGGCCATACGTCAATATTTTCTGTAACACATACTTCTTGGCAAGGTGCTTGGTCCTGTTCCACAATTCTTGGGGCGATTGGATTATTGATTCCTTTGGCAATTTTAAATTTCAATTGGCTGTAGTCTTTGACATCAAAAATCTTCGCAAGTCTTGAACCAGTTGCAAATAAGTTACAGGATAAACGAGCATTGTCATAGCCTTTTACATTTTCAAATAAGAGAGTTGGTCCTCCATCAAAGGACTTTTGAATTCCTGTCATTTCTAGAAAGGGATCAACTTCTACATCGGTAACCAAAATTTCTCCTTCTTCATTTTTAAGCCACTCCAAAGTACTTCTTAAACTGGTAATGTCTTTCTTTGGCATGAAAGTTCCTCCTATTTCTCTGTTTTGATATATATACAAACCAATTGGTTTGTTTCCCATAAAGGAAATACGATTTAACGACTAGCTAATTTCTTAAGAAGTTCTGGTACTTGAAAGGTAAGCTCAGCGATCAATGCTCCTGACGCTGTAAGTGCCTCAAATTTACTCTGAAAAGTGCCCTTACCTCTCTCAATGATTGCACCAGCATGCCCCATCCTCTTCCCTGGAGGTGCATTTTTGCCCGCAATATAGGCGATTACTGGCTTACTCATTTGCTTAATGTAGACAGCTGCCTCTTCTTCGGCGTTGCCACCAATTTCTCCAATTAAGACGACTGCCTCGGTCTGTGAATCTTCTTCAAACCTACGAAGCAAATCTGTGAAAGATAATCCTACTACCCTATCACCACCCAAACCTACAACGGTTGATTGTCCATAACCTGCAGCTGTCAGGCTTCCTACTATTTCATAGGTTAACGTGCCACTTCTAGCCACAATCCCGATGGGACCTGGGAAAAAGAATTGATCGGGCGGAATACCCACCTTACTTTTACCGGGAGAAATAATGCCAAAAGTATTAGGACCAATAATTATTGCACCCCGCCTACGAGCAAACCCAATAATTTCGATCTCATCTTGTACCGGTATATGTTCTGTGATAACTACAACCACTTTGATCCCAGCATCTATTGCTTCAAAGGCTGCATCTTTAGCCAAACGCGCCGGAACAAAGAGGCACGATACATTTGCACCGCAATCTTTAACGGTCTCTGCGACCGTATTATAGATCGGAACTCCTTCAATTTCCTGCCCGCCTTTGCCGGGGGTAACACCAGCAACAATGTTTGTACCATATGCTAGCATACGTTTAGTGTGAAAGATCCCTTGCTGACCAGTAATTCCCTGTATTACGACCCGAGAATTCTCATCTATAATTACTGCCATTTTCCCACCCCCTTTCAGGCCATATTTGCAAGTTCTACAACCTTTATGGCTGCCTCATTCATCGTTTGATAGGCTTCTATCCCACATTCTCTGAGAATCTTCAACCCTTCATCCTGATTCGTGCCTACTAAACGGATGACAACGGGCACCGGAATACCTTTATCCCTTTTCACCTGAGCAAATGCCGCAGCAACATCATCACAACGAGTAATCCCACCAAAAATGTTTATAAAGATTGCTTTCGGTTTGCTATTTAAAAGGATTTCTAGAGCCTTTTCTGTGCCTTCCCGGCCAGTTCCACCCCCAGCATCGAGAAAATTAGCGGCCCGTCCGCCATGATATTGAATAGCATCTATCGTACCCATCGTTATCCCAGCTCCGTTGGCCATAATGGCTATATCTCCATCAAGTTCTACATAAGAAAGCCCCGCCAAATGAGCAAGTTTCTCTAGGTCAGTTCTTTCCTCTACACTGGGTATATCTTTTTGTCTAAAGAGAGCTGAGTCATCAATAGTCACTTTAGCATCACCGGCAATAATACGATTTCCACTCAGTATCAAAGGATTGATTTCCACTAGCTCTGCATCTTTTTCCCGAAAAACCCTATATAGTGCAGATAAAACTCTAGCAAATTCCTTAGCAGCCTCTCCTATTAAGCCCATCCGATAGGTACACTCTCTAATATGATAAGGCTGGATTCCAAGGTTGATATCTAAATATCTTTTAATAATTTCTTCGTCGGGAACGTCTTCTATATCCATCCCACCAGCCGCGGAAGCGATCAAGACAGGCGTGCCTTCCTTGGTGTCGATGGTAATTGCTAAGTAAAATTCTTTGTCGATCGTTAATTTCTCTTCTACCAATAACTCTTTAACGCTAAGTCCCTGAATTTTCATCCCAAGTAGTTGCAGTGCAGCTTTCTGCGCTTCATCGGCCTGATTAGCGAACTTTATTCCTCCTGCCTTACCTCTTTTACCAGAAAGCACCTGTGCCTTAATTACTACAGAACCTCCTATCTCCTCAAATGCTTTTACCGCCTCAGTTGGGTTAGTTACCACCCTTCCTTTAGGAATTGGAAGTCCAAAGCTAGCAAAAAGTTCTTTGCCCATGTATTCATATAATTTCAACTCATCCCCCCCTTTCTTAATTAGATTGATAATGTACATAGACTAGTGCAATCTTCATACCAAGTTAATCTTAAATTGGCTCAATTGCCATTTCTAAGTGACTAACAATCGAAATTTACTGTTAAATGGTTTAAATCTATTGAGCAAAATCTCAAGACATTTCTAATGGGAAAATAATAATTTTGTTTTTGGAACTTGTCGTTCCAAAAATAAAACTTAGTCTAAAAAAGAAAAACGTTACTAAATGTAAAAAACCCCCAACTAATCTCTTAGCAGGAGTTTTCTAATGGAATTGTGATGTCTATTGTATGACCAATCATCTGGGATTATTGCTGATTGTTCTGAGCTTGGTAATTTTCATAACCATCTTTTTGTTTCTCAGTAAAGCATTCGTAAGAATCGTTAGGGATTATACTTTCACGTTTTGCTTGTGAACACCAAATAGCACTAACAACTTGTCTGAAAAAACGGCAATCCTTACATTTATGAGTAGCCATGTTTATTCCTCCTTTTTTTAAAAAAAATTAATAGTTGATAACATATCTATTTTTTTTAATTAAGCAATTTTCTCGCCAAGGTTAACTAAAATAGCTTGAGTTGTAATATGTAGGTACCGAACGATCAAAATGTAATGTTAAAAAGAAGGCTTTATTGAAAGGTGCCTAAATAAATAACTATAGTTTGTTATAAATGATTTAATAAATGAAACTGAATGTTTCATACTTAGAACCTCTGCTGTTAATAAAGGCTTGAAAACAAATTCCTCAACATACACCGTTATGCGTAGTGCATCTATTCCTGTCTCATGTCCTGCAAATATATGTTGTGACCTATACTTGTTCCCTTTCTATCTAATAAATCGCATCATATATGGCAGGAGATATGTCCCATCACGAAGAATCACCACTAAATTGTTCTATCTCAGCCACTGCGAATACCTACTCGATATTAATTAACGACAGCGTCTTAGAATTATGATTAACGGGGAGTAATGAAATGAGTATAAGCGACCAAAGATCGACAATTATCACTGGCGCAGTGTGCACCGGTGTACAACAAGCAGCCTTATTTACCAATCTAAATTGGGTAAAGGAAAAGTGCGTTCAGCTTCTTGGTTTTTTGCCTTATCCGGGAACCCTGAACATTCGTGTTGATGGAAAAGAATTCGAACAATGGCGGGAGTGGCGTCGAGAGGCGAAAGGGTTACAGATGACGCCACCAAATACAGATTATTGCGCCGGACTACTATTTCCCGGACACCTAGCTGAGTTCGAGGTAGTGGCAGTTGTGCCCTTAGTATCCGGATATCCAGGGGACGTCATAGAACTCATGGCCCCGTTCCACTTGAGATCAGGATTAGGGCTGAAAGACGGTGACCTTGTATCAATGTCTTTAGACCAATTGTAATGCCGTAAGGTATGGTGCATTAAATAGAGGTGGGACCAGCCAAACATTTTACATAAAACACAGGAACCATTGCCAACCTATAGGAATAGTATATCTTAGTTAATTGATAACGGTTATCTGTCTCATATAAAGGAGGACTTAAGATGTGTGGAATCGTAGGTCAAGTAGATTGGGAACGTGATTTAACTCTCCAAAAAGATGTTTTAATAGGGATGACACAAACCTTAATCCCTCGGGGACCCGATGCTGAAGGTTACTGGCTTACTCCTCGGGCCGCGTTCGGACACCGCCGATTGGTAGTTGTCGATCCCAAGGGTGGTCTTCAACCGATGATTCGTCGACGTGGTGAACATACCTATACCTTAATCTACAACGGCGAACTCTATAATACACCCGAACTTCGTCAAGAACTTTTGAGCCGAGGGTATTTATTCGAAGGGCATTCTGATACAGAGGTCGTCCTGCTCTCCTATCTAGAATGGGGACCCTCCTGTGTCGAACGTTTTAATGGAATTTTCGCTTTTGGAATCTGGGATAGTCAGGAACAACGGTTATTTGTGGCGCGTGATCGTCTGGGGGTTAAACCTCTCTTTTACAGTGAACTGCTAAAAGGCCTGGTTTTTGCTTCTGAACTTAAGGCATTATTGAAACACCCCGCCATTTCCCCCAACCTTGGGATAGAGGGACTATCCGAAATTTTTCTTCTAGGTCCAGCGAGGACTCCCGGAGTGGGCGTCTACGAGGGAATTTCCGAACTTAGACCAGGGCATTTTTTAATCTATTCTGCCAACGGCCTGCTAATTCGAAGGTATTGGGCCTTACCTAATCATGTTCATGAAGATGATTTACCGACGACCATCGCCAAGATCCGTGAGCTTTTTGTCGATACCGTCCAACGTCAGTTGGTTTCTGATGTACCGATCGGCACTCTACTCTCCGGGGGATTGGATTCCAGTGCTATTACAGCAATCGCTGCGGAGTTCCAGAACCTCAACGGCCATGGTTCCCTGCCGACTTTTTCAGTTGATTATGCTGAGAATGATAAGTATTTTCATGCCAATGCCTTCCAACCCAGCGCAGATGGACCATGGATTGAACGAGTGTCCCAAACCTTCGGAACTAAGCACACTAACTGTGCTTTCAAGATCCCTGAGCTTGTTCAAGCACTTAAAGCCTCTACTATAGCAAGGGATCTACCTGGTATGGCTGACGTTGATGCTTCTCTGTTACTCTTTTCGCGTGAGATCAAGAAAAAAGTTACCGTCGGTTTGTCAGGAGAATGTGCCGATGAAGTTTTTGGAGGTTACCCTTGGTTTCATCGTCAAGATGCCCTCGACGCTCAAACCTTTCCCTGGACACTACATGTTGAAAACCGTTTACAGATCCTTTCCCCTGAACTCCATGAACTTCTTCACCCCCGCGACTATTTACAGAAACGCTACGAAGAGGCTCTGAGCGAAATCCCCCTGCTTCCCAGTTCTTCCTCTGTAATTCACCGAGACAGCCGAACCTTGACCGGAAATCTGCAACGCGAAGCGCGAATCCGTGAGATTACCTATTTAACGTTAACCCGTTTCATGCCGACTCTCCTAGATCGCAAGGACCGCATGACAATGGCAACCGGGCTTGAAGTACGAGTTCCATACTGTGATCATCGCTTAGTCGAATACGCCTGGAACATCCCTTGGGAGATGAAGGCTATTGAAGGCAGAGAAAAAGGGCTTCTGCGCCAAGCCCTCACCGGGATCTTACCTGACGATGTGCTTTGGCGCCGCAAAAGCCCCTACCCAAAAACTCATCACCCCAGTTATCTTTCTACAGTTCGTACCTGGCTAAGTGACATCCTCGAAGATAAGACTTCCCCGGTTCTTCCCTTCCTCAACCTCCCAGCCTTACGGGATCTCATGAAGATCTCAGATACCATGCCTTCTGGTCGTCCCTGGTTTGGGCAGCTGATGGACCTTCCACAACTCTTTGCCTACCTTATTCAGGTCAATTATTGGTTAATGGAAAACAAAGTTAGGATTCTTTAAAGATTAGTAACAAAGAAAACCTGGCTAGTACGATGCCTTCAGAGGCTCAACCGCAACAACTTGCGGGGATACTTTCACTTTTAGGATTTTACTTCACTGGGTTTTGTTTCGAGGGGCTTACTCACGATCTTTACCTGGGTAATTCTAAATCCCATTACCTCTATAACTTCAAACTGAATTCCTTCGAAAGAAACGCTATCCCCTTTGACAGGTTTTCGCCCTAGCCTCGAAAAAATATATCCTCCAATGGTTGTGACGGTTTCCTCTTCTAGTTGAATGTCGAGCATTTCTGAAACTTCTTCCATTAAGACACGCCCATTTAGGAGATATTCATTGTCAGATATTTTCTGAATAGGCGGTTGTTCCGACTCGAATTCATCATAGATTTCTCCGACTAATTCTTCCAACATATCTTCGATCGTGACCAGTCCCGCCGAGCCGCCGAATTCATCCACGACAACTGCTATGTGGGTTCGCAAACTTCTCATTCTTTGAACAAGATGAGATATAGGCATGCCCTCAGGAACAGCAAGGATATCCCGCTTAATCTGAATAATATCCTTCTCACCCGACTGTTCCTGTAGCCGGAGGATGTCTCTCATATGAACTAAGCCGAGGACATGGTCTTTATCATCATCACACAGCAAATAACGCGTATGGCCATATTTTTTGACGACCTCTAGAACCTCCTCGAAGGTGTCTTGAATGAAAATGCAGACCATATCTTGCCGAGGAACCATCACTTCACTAGCGTTACGATCCGAAAATTCAAAGACATTATCTAACAGTTTACCTTCTAATTTATCTAAATATCCATGCTTTTGACTGGCATCGACTAACATTCTGAGTTCTTCTTCACTATGGGATAAATCTGCCTCATTGGCTGGTTCAATTCTCCACATACGCAAGACAAGGTTAGCTAAGCCATTAAGTGCTCGTATAATTGGATAACAGATCCAGTAAAAACCCTTTAAAAGTCCAGCTGTAGCCAGGGCGGTACTCTCTGACCTTTGAATTGCTAAGGATTTAGGCACGAGTTCACCCAAAACAATGTGTAATAATGTAATGATTGAAAAGGCTATTACTAAAGAGATAGTATGGGTGTAGATGGTGTCCCAACCGGCAATTCCAGTAAACAACGGTTCAATAAGGGTCGCAATTGCTGGTTCACCCACCCAACCTAAGCCCAAGGAAGAAAGTGTTATCCCAAGCTGACAGGCCGAAAGGTATGCATCAAGCTGTGAGGTAACATCTAGGGCAGTTTGTGCTCTGGGCGAACCATTCTCCGCAAGCTCTGCCAAACGTGTCTTACGCACTTTGATCAAGGAAAATTCAGCAGCCACAAAAAGTCCATTTAATCCAACTAACAAGAATGCAATTAAGATCATTATGACACTCCAAAGTAGACCTTCGATGATTTTTCTCCTCCTTGTTTTTTGGAAACAAAACATGGTAGTCCCTATTTAATTTAGTCTACTTATATTGGGAAACATTTATACACCCTATTGACTAGTCAATAGGGTGTGCTTAAACTCAGTTCAAATGTCAAACTGCCTGATGGATATCCTTCACTTCGTCGGCTTTAGTTTCGAGTAGCTTTTTCTTGACCATAACCTTGGTAATTCTGAATCCGATCACTTCCATTACTTCAAAATGGAACCCATCAAAATAAATGACATCCCCTTTGACTGGCCTGCGACCTAACCTAGAAAAGACATATCCACCAATTGTAGAGACCGTTTCCTCTTCGAGCTCAATGTCCAGAAGTTCCGAAACTTCTTCCATTAAGACTCGTCCATTAAGGAAATATTCATATTCAGCCACCTTTTGAATAGGAGGCTGCTCTAATTCAAATTCATCGTAAATTTCTCCGACAAGTTCTTCTAACATATCTTCAATCGTCACTAACCCAGCAGACCCACCGAACTCATCCACCACGATCGCCATATGCGTTCGTTGGCTTCGCATCTTCTGGACAAGATGAGAAATTGGCATTCCCTCAGGAACGACGATGATATCCCTCCTAATCTGAGTGATATCCTTCTCGCCTTCCTGTTCCCTAAGCCGAAAGATGTCCCGCATATGCACTAACCCGAGAACATGATCTTTATCATCATCACACAGCAGATATCGTGTGTGACCATACTTTTTAACAATATCGAGAATCTCTTCAAACGTATCCTGGATAAAAATACAGACCATATCTTGCCGTGGAATCATCACTTCACTAGCAATACGATCCGAAAATTCAAACACATTGTCTAGTAGTTTACCTTCCATCTTATCTAAATAGCCATGTTTTTGACTAGCCTCGACTAGCATTCTCAGTTCTTCTTCACTATGGGATAAGTCCGCTTCATTGGCAGGTTGAATTCCCCAAATACGTAACACTAGGTTAGCTAAGCTATTAAGCGACCGAATAATTGGAAAACAGAGCCAGTAAAAGGCTTTTAGGAAACCAGCAGTAGCCAGGGCAGTCGCTTCTGCCTTTTGAATTGCTAATGATTTAGGGACAAGTTCACCTAAAACAATGTGTAATAATGAGATAATTGAAAAGCCTATCGTTATAGAAATTGTATGAGTGTAGATGGTGTTCCAACCAGCTATCCCACCAACCAAGGTTTCAATCAGGGCAGCAATCGCTGGTTCACCAATCCAACCTAAGCCCAAGGAAGAGAGCGTGATCCCAAGCTGACAGGCAGAAAGGTATGCATCAAGTTGCGAGGTAACATCCAGGGCAGTTTGTGCCCTCGACGAACCATTCTCCGCAAGTTCTGCCAAACGAGTCTTACGTACTTTAACCAAAGAGAATTCAGCAGCCACAAAAAAACCATTTAATCCCACTAATAAGAATGCAATTAATATCATTATGACACTCCAGAACAGACCGTCTATGATTTTTCTCCTCCTTTTAATATCTAAAAGACCTTACCATGATTGTATTATTATGATTATTTGTACTTATGCTAGACCATAATTATACATCACTATCGTTACTTATATCAAAGGAAAATTTCTATTTTCCCTTAATCTATTTTCCCTTAATCTATTTCCCCTTAATCTATTTCCCCTTAATCTATTTCCCCTTAATCTATTTCCCCTTAGCTATTGGCCCCTTTCATTTAGAAAGCCTTGCAAAACCTTCAGAACTGCCTCGTCCTCTTCTGTACCGATAATATGCTTCATCATATACTCAAAACCTGCCGGTCGAATTGGTTCATCCTCTCTTAAGGATTCCACATCAAATTCACCGATCTGTTCAGTGTCTTGGTCAGGTACCTTGACCTCAAATAAAGCCTCTAATGAAAAGGTTTCAGTTCTTTCAAGCTCATCGTCCCGCAAATCCGCCTGAATTTCCTGATCATTCACCTTAGAAATTTCCCCTTCTTCGGGTAAATTGCTTGCAGAGTTTTGGTTTTCCTTCACTAATATCCCTTCTACGCAGTTTCCTATTAGTACTTGTCTCAAAATCGCTTTAATAAAGGAACTTCGCTCCTCTGGTTCAATCCGCTGTATAGCTAACCAGAGATCCGTCTCAGCTTCATCAAAAAACAGCGGAATAAAGGTAGGCTGAGCATTAATCATACTGGCGGGTTCGATTTCTTCGTTATATTATTCACCAGAGTCGTAGCCATAATCCGAAATCCTGTGGCATTACCAAATTGTGGATCGTCAATCAGAAGCTTATTTTCTAATTGGATATGCTCATAGACCATTTCTCCGACCTTTCCGGCTACTAAGACGGTATGCAGTTTACCAAGCATTGGTTTTAAGGCCTTTTTCACTTCCCGGGAGATATCAGTTCCTAACTGAGCAAGCATGTTCTTCATGATCGGATTAAGATTAATCGAGCCGTTATTCCAAGGATACAATCCCCCGTTCACTCGGAAAATTTTATCTAATTCCTTATCATCCGTTTCAATGGGGTTTTCGTGATTTGCGGTCAATTCCTTCAGTTTATCGGCCACTCCAATATACGCCCACTTTAACCCCTTTTCAATACTAAACGAATTGGGTGGATCAAGCATTACGCCATCATAAAAAGTGGCAATATCTGTCGTGCGAAAGCCCGGATCGATGACCACCACATACCCGCTAAATAACTTGGCGCTCGTCGGCATCCCATATTCATTAAGAGTTTCCTTAATAAAGACTCCATAACTCTGGGGAAGCACTCGAGAGCGCAAGATGTTCAGTTGCCGTGTCAACCCTTTCATGGGACCTGAATGAAAGGTTACCGAAAAAGACCCCTTTAATTCCGCTTCATACTTGTCCTTTAAACTAGCATAATACTTAACGGGCACGCCAGTTCCAAGATAAATATTCGCTTTAGGAGTTTTTTGGGCTAGGGCTAAAGCCACTACCAGTAATGCTGTTGCTTCTTCATCCGAAGATTTGTCTTCATCCCAGCAATAATGAGCTTCGTTCGGATTCAGGCTTTCAGCCAAACTTCCCATGAAGTAATGCCGTTCCACACCCGTCGAATTATTCTTGACCAAAACATCCAAAGTAGAAATCTGAGTTTCTAAGTCAGATCCTTTACTAATCAGGGAATTACCTAAGGTTGAGAAAATCCGCTCATTCCCTTTACAAATTACAGCTGGAAATAATACTTTTGCATCTCCAGTATCCAGTTTAATCGCTCCAAATCCCGGATCTGCTCCGGCCACAAGAATATCACTATCTAACACACGTGTTCCTCCTCGATTACAATCAATTATGGACAAACTAATAACTACACCTACACCTACACCTGCTACTGCTATATCTATCATTATATACGAAGCTAACACGCTTGTAAAAATGGGTTATTAAAATTCTTCTAAATATTTAAATAGTGACCAACACTATACTTGAGATTAGAAAAAGGTTGTGGTATGCTAAAAGAAAAATTACTTGAATTTAGGTGCCCTTTGGGGAGAATAGGGAAGTTCGGTTCAAAACCGACGCGGACCCACCACTGTATTCGATGAGCTTTGTTGACCACTGGCACTTTGCTGGGAAGGTGACAAATTAAAGCGATGATTCGATAGCCAGGAGACCTGCCTAAATCTTTAAGTCTTTCCACATCGTGGAGAGCGGCGGTGATGACGGTAAAGTCCCGACCACAGATTTATTTGTGGTCGGGATTTTCTATTTTTCAACAACTATATTGAGGAGGAGTTTTAATGAAAAATTTGTCAGAAGCACAACTCTATGCCCAACTCGAAGCTCTAACTGCGAACATCTCAGAACTTGACGAGGATTCCATGGCTAAGGTCCAAGCACGCTTGGACATCCTGACCAAACCACAAGGCAGTCTTGGACAATTAGAGCATATAGCCAAGCAACTTGGAGGTATCCAACGAACCTCTAATCCTCAGATCAATAAGAAAGCAGTCCTCTTGATGGCTGGAGATCATGGCATCGCAGCTGAAGGAGTTAGTGCCTTTCCCCAAGAAGTTACCCCTCAAATGGTGTATAATATCATAAGTGGTGGCGCAGCCATCAATGTACTGGCTCGCCAAGCCAATGCCGAGGTTTTTTGTACGGATGTTGGGGTTGCCTTCCCCTTAGAAGGAAACCTTATTCACAAACGGGTTGCTAATGGAACCCAGAACATGACCAAGGGCCCGGCAATGACCCGTCACGAAGCACTGCAAGCTCTACTGGTCGGTGCTGAAGTTGCAGCAGAAAAGATCGGTGCAGGATATAACCTCTTTGCTACAGGTGACCTCGGAATTGGCAATACTACCCCTAGCTCTGCAATCGTTGCCCTCTTTACCAATTCCCCCCTTGAGGACGTTGTCGGACGAGGAACTGGAATTGATGATGCTGGCTTAATTAAGAAACGCCAGGCCATTCAAACGGCCTTTGACGTCAATCAACCTAATGCAGACGACGCTCTAGATGTTCTAAGCAAAGTAGGCGGTTTAGAAATTGCGGCGATTGCTGGTTCAATCCTTCAAGCGGCAGCTAGCCGTGTTCCGATTGTCATTGACGGGTTTATCTCGACGGCCGGAGCACTCATCGCTTCAAAAATTGCCCCAAAATGTACGGCCTTCATGATTCCCTCCCACGGTTCAGTCGAACCTGGTCACCGTAAGGCCTTAGCAAGCCTAGGCCTTGATCCGGTAATTAACCTAAATATGAGACTTGGAGAAGGAACGGGAGCGGTCCTAGCCTTTCACTTAGTCGAAGCTGCACTTCATATTCTTAAGGAAATGGCAACTTTCGGCGATGCTGGAGTCAGCGAAAAGTCAAGCTAGAGAATCAAAAATCAAACACTATTCAAAGTCAGAAAAGACGAGTCAAAGCCTCTACTTAAGTAAATCAATCTTAATAAATATTCATGGGAGTCGATGAATGCCATGTCTCAATTCACTTTAGTAACAGGCGGTGCACGGAGCGGAAAGAGTAGCTTTGCAGAACTTCTGGCCGCTTCGGTAAATCGTCCTGTAACGTACATTGCCACCGCCCAAATCTGGGACGAAGAAATGGCCCATCGTGTTAAAAAACACCAAAACCAGCGCCCGGCAACTTGGCAACTCATTGAGGAACCTCTAAAGATTCGAGAAACACTTTGCCAACTCAAAGACTATGACGGAGTCATTCTGCTTGATTGTGTCACGCTCTGGCTTACTAATCTTCTCTTAACTCAACAAACTGGACATGCAGAACAAACAGAACGAGCTGACCATTCTGATCACGAAGGAGTAGAATCCACCCTAGGCTCCTCTAAACAGGATAAGATGTACCCCGACCTCGAACCACAAATCCTAACTATGGTTCAAGAGGTTGCCCAACTTGCCCAAGAGATTAAACCTCAAGTCCTCTTTGTCACCAACGAAGTCGGCCAGGGCATTGTCCCTGAGAACCCTTTAGCTCGGGCATACCGTGATTTAGCTGGACGTAGCAATCAAATACTTGCCCGCTGTGCTGATCATGTCTATCTTGTTGTAGCAGGTTACCCCTTGGAACTTAAACACTCTGGCGGGCAGCTTCTTGCTTCCCTGCACAAGGAGTGATCTGAGATGCGCGGATTCCTCATAGCACTTACCTTTTTTACCCGAATTCCTTTACCGATCCCTAAGAATGTTACTTCAGAAGAATTCCTGCGCAGTTATCGATATTATCCGTTCGTAGGACTAGTCTTAGGTCTTATCCTCTGGCTGCTGGCGAAAGTCATGATGCCCTATTATCCCCCTTTAGTTCTCGGGGCTCTCATCTTAGTTGCGGAGTTAGTGCTCACCGGAGGAATCCATCTTGACGGATTCATGGATAGCATGGATGGTTTATTATCCGCTCGAAGCCCAGAAAAAATCTTAGATATCATGAAAGACAGCCGAGTTGGTGCCCATGCCTCAATGGCTCTCGTGGGCTTATTGCTCTTGAAATTCACCTTCCTAGCCAACCTAACCGTTCCGATGTTACCGATTCTTATCGTCATGCCAATGCTCTCTCGCTGGGTCTTTCAGATTGGGATGATCGGATTTCCCTATGCCCGCTCCCAGGGGCTAGGCAAAGGGTTTCACGAAGCAACCCAGTGGATTCCATTCCTGCTCAGCGGAGCGCTGGTCTGCGGAATATCTTTTTATCTGCTCGGCTCAGCTGGACCGATCGCCTTAGGAGTTACCGCCTTAGTCATATTCTTAATGGCTTCTAAAATCTCCTCCTTACTAGGGGGTCTGACAGGTGATCTATATGGGGCTTTTATCGAACTTTCGGAAGTTATCTGTTTAGTTATCGCTTTTCCTTTTATAAAGTAGGCATAGTGAACTTCAATATAAGCAAAACGGAAGGGTAATGAACTATCAATACCCTTCCGTTTAAATATTAGTTTTACTATTTGTTTTACTAACTAGTTTTGCTTATTTAGTCTTGCTTATTTAGTCTTGCTTATTAGTCTTGCTTATTAGTCTTGCTTATTAGTCTTGCTAATATTGTTTGCCTATTCCAATTTAATTAACTTAGTCTCATGTTTTCGGGCCACGAAAAAACTTTTCTAGTCAAAATCGTTTCAAAAGTAGGTATTAATCTTAGCGTTATATTAATATGATAAAATTAGTCCATAAATGTACAATAAGGAATTTTTAGAGTACACTAGAGATAATTGGCATTGCTAATTATTTAGTATCGCTAGAGAGGGAGAACCATGACAGACTTTATCCTCTTATTTTCATTTTATGCATTTGCCGGCTGGGTAATGGAAACAATCTACCGTACAATATCCCAACGAAAGGTTGTCAATCCTGGATTTTTAGTTGGCCCGTTCCTCCCGATCTATGGCTTCTTTACGACTTTGGTGATCTGGTCCTCTGGGCTGTTATCTCAACTCGCTTGGGAATGGCAGTTTCTTAGTTTTGTGTTTTTGAGCACCTTGCTGGAATATGTCGCTGGATGGTTTTTCGAGCGCTTCTTTCGCCTGCAGCTTTGGGATTATCATACAACACCTTTTAATCTTCATGGGCGCATCGCTCTCCAGTTCTCCCTTCTTTGGGGGGTTTTAGGGCTTGCATTTCATCTCGTCATACACCCAGCCGTTCAAATTCAAATGTTGCGCATTCCACCGACTGGCCGTTCTATCTTAGCTATTATCTTGACAGCCTATGTTATTTGGGATATTATCCGTTCCACCCTCTTACTACGTCGTCTTGAACACTTTGTCTCGATGTTCCAGGAGCAGTATGAACGTCTGGAACTCACGTTATTTCACTCAGCCTGCTCTCCGTATCAAAGATTTCTTCATGCCTATCCGAAAATGCGCCATACTTTAAGCGAAAAGATGGCTTTACTATATGCTAAGCAGGAAGCTCTCGAGCACTTTTTAAGCCTTCAACGGCAAAAATTCTCCAACCCAAGTGGAGAAAACGACCCCCACTCACTTGACTAGGAAGGTGAACTGATTTTGGATTTATCAGAGCACGTCGAGGACATTCTGAACCACGAAGAGTATCAACAATTGGCACGTTTTACCCATCATCGTCCATTTACTACTTTAGAGCACTCTCTTCGTGTTGCGCAAATAGCCTATGACTGGTCACTACGCCTTGAAAGCAAGCTCAAGTTGGACACACACGCTATTACTCGTGGCGCCCTACTCCATGACTTTTTCCTGTACGACTGGCATGAGCCAAGACCAGACCGATCCCGGTGGCATGGTTTTCGCCATCCTCGCATTGCCTGCCAGAACGCGGAACGATGTTTTCAGCTCAGCGAGAAGGAAAAAGACATTATTTTGAGCCATATGTGGCCACTTACCCCGCGCTTACCTAAAACCCGAGAGGCTTTTCTGGTCATGGTTGCAGATAAGATGGCCTCGATCCAGGAATTTCGCTTAAAATTCAAACGTGATCTTCCGCCTTCTGAACGATACACGTCTCTTCGCCTTATTAAACACAAGTCATGAATAATCGAACGACATACTATTGACTTTAGCATGCGCATCCCAAAGAAAAGAGCCTTTCACCGCTAAATTCAGAGTGAAAAAGGCTCTTTTCTTTGACTTTTAGTATACTTTTTTATCCATCAGTTATCTTTTTTCGAACGCATTTTCCGTCACAATATGCCCCTTACCATTTTGCTTGCCGAGATAAAGCCGATGATCTGAAAGCTTGTAAAGAGATTCATAGTCCGTAGATTCTGTAGGAAATTCTGCAACTCCTATGCTTATGCCCAAACCATAGGTTTCTAAATCCAAGTTACTCTTTAAGCGCTGCATGATATTCATTGCATCTTGGCTTAACTTAAGATCCGTTAAAATGACCGCAAACTCATCTCCACCTGTACGAGCGACAATATCTTCTTGTCGAACGGACTTCTGGAGATTCTGTGCTACATGGCTTAAGGCCTTATCTCCCATGGGATGACCTTTTGTATCATTTAAAATCTTAAATCCGTCTAAATCAAGGAGCAGAAAAAGGAACGTTGAACCACGTCTGAGTGTTCCCGCCATTTCTCCTAGGATCCTTTGCTCAAACCCTTGGCGATTCATGATTCCAGTTAGGCGGTCCGTCGTCGCCAGACGCTCAAGTTCCTTTCTTTGCCGGATAGCTTCTAATGCCATGCTTAACATCCGTACAAATGCGTACAGGATCTCTTGGGTATGCGCAATGTCTCGTGTCCTAGAATCAAATAGCCAAAGTTCCCCAACGACTCCGCGATAGGTTTTAATAGGCTGAATAAGGATTTTTTCCACAGGATATGGAATCTTATTATGTTCGTCTTCTTCAAGTATTCGCAGGGTAGGTGTCTCATTCGGTATGTATCCAAGCGGAAAATGGGCTCTTTTATCTTTTTGGATCCATTCTTGCCAAACATCCTCAGACTGTTTAAGCCGGCCAAAGGGAGAATGTATTTTCCATTCCCCATCGGTTTCCATATGAAAGAATCCTGCCTCTAGGTACAGAATTTCCATGGCCATTTCTCCGGCTTCAGCTAGTAACTGCTCTTCAGACACGGCCTTGACCAAAATTTCAGTTCCCCTGAGCAGCAATGATAAGGCTTGTTCACGATCAACAGCGGCCATACGCAATTGTTGTTCATAAACACTGGAGGAAAGTAGGGGCATTAACTGTTCTAACCAGTAGACGCTTCCCTCGTCAAAGGAAGCGGGATTATCACTGAAAAGCAACAAAACACCTAATA
Organism: Desulfosporosinus burensis; assembly: GCF_054657535.1. Taxonomy (NCBI): domain Bacteria; kingdom Bacillati; phylum Bacillota; class Clostridia; order Eubacteriales; family Desulfitobacteriaceae; genus Desulfosporosinus; species Desulfosporosinus burensis. The sequence goes on along the minus strand of NZ_BAAHYN010000006.1, from coordinate 267,188 downwards.
ATTGACCAAAATGAAGGAGAGGAATGCAAAAGATTCGCCGAACCTTGAAGTCCCTGAGAGTTGTCCGCCAAGCATTGAAACAATGCGTTTCCTCGGAATTCGATGCGTCTCGCTCGTCGCCATCATCATCAATTTCGTGAATCATCAATTTTCGTTCTACATACGTATTCCCTTGTGCTACTTTTCGGATAAATAGTTCAAAGTCTTGAGGGAGAACATTACGAACTAAAAAACTTTCCTGAAGCTCAGTCCGAGCGTTAATGGCCATTGGGTGAAACTCCTCACCCCGCGATAGCCAGATACCAGCCATTGTGCAATTGAAAAAATCAAGCCCACGTTTGGTCAAGATTTTCAGAGCATCTTCTAAATCTTCCTCACAATTTATTTCCTGAAGGAGCTCTAAGATATCTTCCGGCTTAAGTCTATATTTGTACGGAGGAAGCAGCATGGGCTTATCAACCTTTCATTACTCGCATGATTATTATAAAACATTTTATCATAAACCTTCCAAATAAACCTATTTATTTAATGTTTCAATAAAAGTTTTATTCTTAATTTCGAACCCAGACTATTCCCTTCCAGCCATAGAAAAAGCTACTCATATTAAACGAACTATGTTATATTTAACCTTCAATTATCTTACAAGTCACTTTAAGGAGGGATATCTCCCTGATTAAAAAATACGCCTCACTACTAACATTGGTCATCTCCCTCACGTTTGTATTACTACTTTATCCAAAGCTCCAAAATCCTGATGCCTTTCAAGCGTTTGTTTCGCAATGGGGATGGATCGGCATCTTTGTCGACCTGTTGATCATTATGCTTTTTGCACTCTTTCCACTGATACCCTTTGTCTTAATAGCAGGGGTGAACACCCTTCTTTATGGTTGGGTCGGAGGATTTCTGCTTTCCCTAGTCGGAAGTCTGCTAGGGGCTGCTGTGGGTTTTTGGTTAGCTCGTACACTTGGACAAGCATGGGCGCAACCCAAAATGGGAAAGCTCGGCAAGTGGGGTACACTAATTGAAGGAAATAGTTTCACCATCATTTTGATCTCACGACTCATCCCAATATTACCCTCTGCAGCTGTCAATTATGCTGCCGGCTTATCTCTCATGTCCTTTCCTAAATTTCTGTTAGCGACTTTCATTGGTAAAATTCCTATGATTCTATGGGAATCTTGGGTGGGACATGACTTTTGGCGTTTGACGGATCATCCAGGTCGATTATTACTGGCTTTAGCGATCGGAGCTCTTGTCTTTGGGTTAACTGGCCTCTACTGGTATATTTCCATGAAACGCCTTAACAACCCTGAACCCTGATCATACAAAATAAGTAATAGCCGCTGAGAAGGCGGCTATTACTTATTTTTGAGCTTACTTATCTCGACTACTTTTCCTTATCCTAAACCTTTTTAATATCGAGCAAACGCTTTAGCAATTAGTTGATACCCGACAGCGTTCGGATGTGCCTGATCCTGACCAGTGAGCAAGCGCTCTTTTCCTTTAAACTCTCGATCTACATAAACGACTACGAATCCAAATCGCTTGGCCCATCTGATAATCATAGCATTACTATTATCAATCATCTCCTGCGCCAGTCGATAATAATGCGCATAGGGGCCCCACTGAGTCAAAGGATTGTAAAGAGTTGCAACTTTAATGGTAGCATTCGGGCTCAGTAACCTGATTTCTTGCCCCACTAGCTCCAAAGTTTTGGCCATATTCGCATAAATTAAGGGTATTTGAGCTGGATTAAAGCTCTGTTGAGGGTTACCCATAAGACGAAGTAAATCATTGGAGCCAATGGTCAGTGAAATGAGAGAGGCTTGGGAAAGAGAATCACGAAAGCCCCGATTTGACATTAATAAGTTTAACAACCCCCTTGTTGTTAAACCGTTGATTCCTAAATTTAGAATGCGCAAATCTTTATCGTGTCGTCCCAAATAATTTCCATAAACATTGGGAAAAGAAAAGGGGCTAGCTACGCCATATCCTGCAGTAATCGAATCACCTAATGCGACATATAGACTCACATTTATCACCGCTTTCAAAGCACCCATATGCTACAGGATATGTATGTTCACTACTCTTTGTCACATCCTGAGCATAAATCACCGAAAATATGGGATCATAATCAAAAAGCTTTGAAACGATGTGAGGATCATTGACGACAATTCGAGAACTCATTAGTAAAGGGAATTCTTCCTCTCTATATGCGGCCCTTGGCAACCTCTTCTTGCTGATTATCAAGGGAATCGCCGCAATTTCTAGTGGGAGCGGTGCAATGTTTGCTGAGGCTATGCATACTGGTGCCGACGCAGTTAACCAGCTCTTTGTCTTTATTGGCAGCATTCTCTCTGAACGGAAACCAACCCCACGGTTTCCATCAGGATTTGGGCGACTTATCAATGTCTTCTGCATGGGGGCAGTCATCGTAGTGACGATCATGGCCTATGAAACGGTTCTAGAAGGAATCCACTTAATTCAACATCCAGCACCCTTTGGCAAGCTTGGTTTGACGATTTTTAGTCTCGCTGCTTCTATCTCTATCGATGGTTATGTCCTATCTAAGGCCATGAGTGAAATATTAAGCGAAACTCGGACTACGGGAAAAGGATTAGGTATTGTTCCAGTCGCCGTAAAAAATGTCAAACGTGCCTCTCCAGCCACACGACTTGTCTTCTATGAAGATCTTGTAGCCACCTTCGGCGCCATTTTGGCTCTAATAGCTATTCTGATTACTCACTATTCGTCGATCAAGGCCTTGGATGGTATTGCCGCGATCATTATTGGATTCCTCATGGGAGGAGTCGCTTTTCAAGTAGGATATGAGAACATGGTCGGATTGATCGGCGTTTCAGCTCCCAAGGACGTTGAAGACACGGTCTCACAAATTATCTTATCCGATCCCGATGTAACGGATATTAACAAAATGCGTATCCTCCAAGAAGGACGATTTTATCACGTCGAAAGCTACATAGAACTGAGACCAGGCCTATCCTTAGCCGTGGCTGATGACATCAAATTTAGGATTCGAGATAAACTCTTGACCTACAAGGATATCACGGATGTAACATTAGGAATTATTGAAGATACTGGGATAAAAGACTGGGAAACACCTATAATTGAATGACATATCTGCCCTTTTATTTAGAATCATTTCAATATCACAAAAAAAGTGCGATTTCAATCACACTATTGTTCCTTTTTCTCAGTTATCCTTGTTTTAGGGAGGGAAGAGCATGCGTGGAAGAGCTCAGAATGATTTGAAGACCCTACTTAAATCCATTGAAGATTTACGAGAAGAATTACACGACGCTGTCAGACAAGGAAGAAATCCACTCGATCCCCTTGTTTTAAAGTTAAGCCAAGATCTGGATGAGGAACTTAATAGGTTCTACAAATTTAACTTAAAGGTCTCAAATAGTTAATATTTTTTGTATGAACCCTTACAATAGTAAATCGTAAAAATCGAGCTGGAGTAATAACCCTAACTGTTAAATTCTCGTCAAGGGCTATAATTCCCTTGTGTTTTTTACTTGATCCTGCTCTGCCAGGACTTTATATCAGGGATGTACCATCGGATAGGGAACTGGTACTTCCACTTTCTAAATACTGTCGAACCCCTTTACTAAGTCAGTTAATGTACTATTATGATAACATTGGAAGTACTCTCACACAATGGAAACAATTCTGAAGTGATTTAAGAAGGGTCCATTACTCCCACTTTTAAAATCCTTGCTTTTTCTTGTTCTTTTCTTTGATATACTTTCTTGCGTTTTTCATGCCGCCTACACTGCTAAACATTTCATTCAGTTTTGCTGTTTCAATTTGCTTTGAATTTAACCCCTCGTACTTCGTTTCCTTTTTCAGTTTTCTATAGCTTTCTAGCCTTTCGATAGAGAGCACACCGTCACAAATGGCTTGTTGTATCGCACAACTTGGTTCACTGTTATGGGTACAGTCGTGAAATTTACACATTTCCGATAGATTGTCAATATCAGAAAAGGCTTTGGAAAGGTCAACACTTTCCAGTCCTAACTCTCTCATCCCAGGTGTATCAATCACCATACCACCACTTTTCAATATGATTAACTCTCGTCTTGTAGTGGTATGCTTACCCTTATCGTCATTTCTAAGTTCTTTAGTTGCAAGTACATTTTCACCTAGCAATCGATTAATTAACGTAGATTTTCCAACACCGGACGAGCCAATAAATGCAACTGTCTGACCCTCCTTGATGTATGCTAAAACCTGCAGATAGCCGTCATCACTCATGCTTGTAGTGACAAGAACATCTACCCCAATGGCAACAGATTTTAGATCTGAGAGCTTATGAGCTAAGTCATCACACAAGTCCGCTTTTGTTAGTACAATAACGGGAATTGCTTTACTGTCCCATGCAATGGAAAGATAACGCTCAAGTCTGCGAAGATTAAAATCATTGTTGAGTGACATACAGATAAAGGCTGTATCAATATTAGCCGCCACAATCTGCTCTCCGCTTAACCAAATAAACATGTATCAACCCTCAACCTTTTTCTTCCTAACCTCAATTTCTTCGAGAAATGGTCCTTACAATTTGTTCTCCATTCATGGATAATTTACCTTTATTTGGACCTCGATCCAATAAAGCTAACACGAATAAGTGTGGTAGCCAACGGGGTTAAATCTATGGGGTGTAATGAAATAGCTATTGTACCGGACCCGCACTGAAACAAAAGTCCCTGTTTAAAGCCCAAGGCCCGTTCTCTCCGGTGAAGTGTAGATTAATATCTCTTTAAGGCTGGATAGGATTGAATCTATTTTAGCGAGACCTTCTGAATAAACGATTTCTTGTAGATCAGACTCCATATTACTAAGCTTACAAAGGCAAAAACCACATACATGAGCCCCATAACCCTAACCCTATTTGCCCAATCCAATGAAATCATCATCATGCCTATGCTAGCAAAGATAGTAAAGATAAAGGACATGACGGATACGACTGCACCAGTATCTCCCTTTTGTTGCTCCAGCATTAAGTTAGAGGTTGGAGGACGGGTAACACTGCCGGCAAATGTCGCAGGCAATAATGACAATGCGAACAACATCGGGCTCTGACTTCCTATCGTTACGATTAATAATCCACTGAAACAGGCGATAACATAGCTGACTGTGATTAGTGAAATTGGGTTAATTAGCCTTGTTAGTCTCATATAAAGCAAGGGACCAATGACCATAAAAACAGCATTGGTAGCAAAATAATAACTGTAAACCTGTTCACTTAACCCAAATTGATTGACAAAAATGTAGGACGAGGATGAAATGAACGACATCATCGGAATAGCCATTAAGGAAAACGTCAGTAAAAGTACCATGAATCTTGGATTTTTCACAACAACTCCTAATCTCCCTAAGGACTCTAGGATGCTTCCTTTAGAACGCTGCTCAATGGTTTCTTCCATGGCAAGCACCGCGAGGGTGATCAAAAGACCGATCACCGCCAAGACGATAAATACTCCACGCCATGACGTAAACCTTAATATCAAAGCACCGAAAACCGGAGCGACAATAGGGGCAACCATCGTCATCGAGGTAACTAGGGCTAAAATCGATAAGCGTTTTCTCCCGGAATAACTATCCTTCACAATCGCTTGTGCGACAGAAGTTGCCGCTCCACAGGCAATGGCCTGGATAATTCGAAACCCTATTAATTGGTATACATTTTCTGAAAAGGCGCACAGGACACTCGCCACTGTGAAAATAATTAACCCTATCAACAAAATTGGTTTTCTTCCATACTTATCGCTGAGCGGTCCCCAGAACAGAGAGCCCGCCGCAAAGAAAAGAAAAAACAAGATTAAGGTTAGATTGATTAAACTTGGAGCAGCGTTAAGATTCTCGGCCATGCGTGGTAGAGCTGGAAGGTAAAGATCGGTTGATAATGGGATAAATGCACTTAAGAAGGCAATTAAGACGATCAGACCCTTTTCTCCTAAATACTTTTGGGTTCTCAGATTACCTTCTGTGTGATCCATGGTGGTGTTCATTCGTTTTATATCCTCCATTCAATAACGTTAACCCTTTTACTGGGCAATCCAATAACCAATTTGGGACCCATCCCTACCGTTGACATGACAGCACCGAGGAAACAATGAGTCTTGTCACCGTTTGCATTAAACAAAGAAGCCGAGCACGTTTGAACGAAACCCGGCAGATGATTTATTCGATTTGATGGACATAAGGAAAGGAACAGCTGTCGTGTAAAATCATCAAAGGAATTCTCAAGAGCTCGTTTAGAACATTTCTTTGCTCATTCGATCGATTTCTTTGCTTACTGTAGCGTATACGCCCGGAAATGAATCGATAGGCAAACCCGATGTCAGACACGGAATGAAGTATTTACTACTATTACTTCTGCACGCTTCCTCTACGTGATTGGCACAATTTTCAGGTGTCCAATCTGGAAAATCAATCAAACCGCTGTGGAGCCCTCCCATGAAGGAGATTTTTCCACCATATTGCTTAATCAGCAACCGATCTGCCAATGAACCTGCTGCGAGGCTGAGGAGTACAGCTGGTAACATGGTGCAGACATAATCAAGGCAAACTGTGAAGACGTAAGCTGCAACTCAGGAATAATCTTGAAAGCCAGTGCTGCAACTTGAAATTGTGCCAGGCATCCAATAAACGTAGCCAACCACATGACACTAAGAATCACCCAACGGTACGACGATGGCTGTGAACATACATTCGTGTTTTTGATGATTTATTCCCCTTATAACAATTTAGAATAGTGTAAAAAGGACGGGTTACCTTAGGAAACGTTGACTAAATAGGGATTCTTCCCGCGCTAGTAACCCCAATATATCCTAAAGTCAAACTTGTTTGGCAACTTTGATGATAAAGGAAATTTCTGTTATTTAATAACCTGTTTAGAACGTTTCTTTGTTGATTCTGTCGATCGCTTCACTTGCTGACTCGTATACGCCGGGGAATGAGCTTAAGTTCAGACCCTGGGTTAAATTCGGAATGAAGTATAGCTTTCCGCAATTTTTGCAAGCTCTCGCGATTTCTTTAGCAATAATTTCAGGTGTCCAAGCTGGAAAATCAACCACACCGCTATCGATGTCTCCCATAAAGGAGATCTGTCCTCCATATTTCTTGATCAGCTCAGGCGTGTTGTTCGTGGTCATGACTCCCTGCCAAATATCGATTCCCATTTCAATCATATAGGGAACAAAGTTAGCTGCATAAGAATCACTATGGTGCACAATCAGTTCAACACCATTAGCTTTATAGTAGCCATAGATTTTCTTGTAGGCCGGCACAAAGAACTCTGCGAACATTTCAGGAGAAATGAAAGAGGATTTTTGGCTACCCCAATCATCATGATGGAAAATGCAATCCGGATGAATTTTCTCGATCAATACTTTGGCCCATTCCAGTTCACGCTGGGTAAGGGCTTCAATGAATTCATGCATGGCTTCAGGCTCTTCATACAAAGCCATTAAGGCATCTTCCATGCTCATAAGGTGATGGGTCATCTCAAATATTCCGGGTGCAACGAACCCTGTGACAAATTCCTCGTTACGGTCAACAGCGTTGGCATGGGTGACAGCTGGAGCCCATGCTTCATCGGACGTTTCAACCTTAGGTATTGTCACGTATTTCTTCCACTCGGCGATATCCTTCAAAACCTTGCGTTGAGCGTCATGCATAGGGAACATGCCAAGTTGGCCTTCCGGCCAGTTCCAAGTGATGCCCCATTGATCTTTCCAAATCTGACCATAATTAAATTGAACTCCTGAGGGTGCTTCCATGATTATATTCATAAACTCGTACTGATTGACATATCGATCAGGATTTCCACCCTTAATTGTTTCCATTAAATTCTGTCGTTTTGTTAACATAAATTTCAGCCTCCTTATTCTAATGCCTAGTTTTTACGCGGTGACTAATTCCTTAGCTTTGACAGCGGCACTTCCTGCATCGGGAGCAAAACCATCGGCCCCGGTTTCTGCTGCGAATTCTGGTGTTAAAGGCGCACCGCCGACAATGACCTTAAAACCTGTTAATCCACTGTCTTTGAGCGCCTGAACGGTGCCCTTCATCGCTGGCATTGTTGATGTAAGAAGTCCTGAACAGGCCACTAGGGTGACATTTTCATTGTCTTTGACGGCATTGATGAATTTTTCTGCAGTAACGTCTACGCCAAGGTCGACGACTTTAAATCCGGCGCTTTCGATCATCATAGCAACGAGGTTTTTGCCGATGTCGTGGAGATCGCCTTCAACCGTACCGATAACGCAGGTGCCGAGAGAAGAAGTGCTTTCGCCGGTGAGCAAAGGTTTAAGGACCTCCACACCCTTGGACATGGCTTTGGCTGCCATCAGCATTTCAGGAACAAAAAGATCCCCTGTGGAGAATTTCTCACCGACTACGCCCATTGATTCAATCATAGCCTCAAGAATCTGGCCAGCTGCGTTTCCTTCATCTAAGGCTTCCTGTACCAAACCTGCCACGAGTTTCGCTTTTCCTGCCTCTACCTTAGCTTTTACTTCTGCTATTTTTGACATTATAAATTCCTCCTTAAATGATTATTTCTTCTGCCCGAATTTATCTTCACGGAATGCTCCGATGTATTCCATGCAGTATTCGTCCTCACCCATAAGTGCTTCAGTTGCATAGATCATGCCCATCATATCTCTGTTTAACGGGTTAATGATCGCACTGTCCATTCCTGCGTCCATCGCCAAAACGAGGAAGGCTTGATTCACGAGTTTTCTAGAAGGGAGATTATAGGAAATATTGCTTGCTCCTCCGGTGACATGAATGGTCGGATACTGTGCTTTGATTGCTCTGATGACTGCTGTTACTGAGTTAATTCCGTCTTCCGAGGTGCAAAGCATTTGTACCAAGGGATCAATGTGCAAGCGGGACGGATCAAGGTTATACTCCTTTGCTTTGAGCATCAGTGCAGCAAACACTTTCATGCGCGTCTCAGCGTCCTGGGGAATTCCAGTGTCATCGTTTAAGAGGGCTACGCACTCCCATTTCGTATCGGCTATCAGCGGGAATATGACCTCAACCTTGTCGCCTTCCATGGATACCGAATTGATCAGACCAGGCTTGTTACAGAACTTCATCGCTTCGGCACAAATACCTACATTCGGGCTGTCGATCGCAATGGGTGTGTCTGTAACCTCCTGTACCAAATCAATTAGCCACTTGATTGTTTCGAGTTCAAGGCTGTTTTCAACCGATGCACACACGTCAATAAATGCAGCGCCTGCTTCTGCCTGCGCTTTAGCCAGATTTCGAATAAAGTCGGCATCCTTTTCAGCGATTGCCTTGGCTACAGAAGGAATGGTACCGTTAATTTTTTCACCGATGATTATCAAGATCGATCTACCTCCATTTCTAAGTTTTGCTCGCTGGGTAAATTAGATGGCTTTCTCAAGTAACATTCGCTAAAGTAATGCATTTTCGGTATAATAAAGATTGCTTGGATGCTGTCCCCACCTGGGATCTGTAGTTATTTGTCTTGATATCTCTACAGTTATTATTCTTTTTTTTGAAGATTCTCCCTTTGTAAAATGTGACGAAATAATCTGTAATTAAAGTACAAAATGCACATTAACCTGACCAAGGAGGTATTTATGGAGGATAATTCGATTCTTGCTCGCTATTCCCTAGAGTTAGTAAAAACACTCAGCAAAGGGTCCGACCTGCAAGCCCTAGTCGATCTGGGCTATCAAATGCTAGGCAACCCTTTTACGATCACTGACCTTAGCGTAAAGCTTCTTGCTTCAACCGGCGAAACATTGGTAACCGATGACCCCGTCTGGAACGAGCTTCAGATTAATAATAATTTTATTTTTGAGACCTATTCGTATTATGTTAAGGAAAGCCTCTTTGACGAAATAGCGAAACATGAAGAACCTTTTTACTGGCAGGACCCCTACTGTAAATACCCCAGAATTATCGGAAAAATCCCCATCAACAATCGGAATGTGGCTGTTTTGGTGGCTTGCGCCCATAACCAGGATTTTAGAGAATGCGACAAAGAAATCGTCTCCATCCTTTGCGATGCCTTTTCGATCGAGTTACAAAAAAATAAGTATAATCATTTATCTCAAGGCTTACTGCATCAAAGCTTTCTGCTCGATCTTCTCGATGACAAGTTCAAAGACGAAAGCAAAATCGATGAACGAATAAAGATATTAGGTTTGAGGTTAAAGCGTAAGCTGTTTGTTATATTCTTAGACACACAAAATTTTGACGCAACAAAGTCAACGCTTCCTTTCTTGAGAGAAGAAGTTGAGCTTAAATTAGCGAACGCTAGCGCAGTAATCTATAATAACAACGTTGCAATACTCGCCAGTTGTGAAAATGAAATGCATTTTCTGGAGAATGAATCCAAGGGTTTAAGAGAATTCATTAGTTCGAATAATTTACAAGCAGGAATCAGCCGCTCCTTTACTGACTTAACGGAAGTAAGAGACCATTACTTGGAGTCTGTTGAGGCGTTAAAGCTGGGTAATCTCGTCAAAAAAGAGACTCATTTTTTCCGTTATGCTGATTACCTTATTTATGATCTTATAAATTGTCATCCTGATAGCGAAAACTATAAAAAGTTTCTGCACCGTTCCATGCTCAAACTGATTGACTATGATAAGAAAAACGGCACTGAATTTGTCCACAGCTTTCATATTTATCTCCGCAATTTTAAAAACATCAAGGATTCAGCTACTGCTTTAAATATCCATCGCAACACCATGTTTTATCGGATAGAAAAGATCGAGAGTATCTTAAATGTCGACCTTAACGACGTTGATATTTTGTTTCAGCTATATCTGTCCTATAAAATCTTAGAAATGACGTTGGAGGTTGGGGTCTGAAATCCGAAGTAAAATCAATGGTTTGACTGTGGTAGAGGCTAAAGCGCTGACTCTACAACAAACAAAATGCCCCAGAATATTTCTAGGGCATCATGTCTCAAAAATGTAGTCTTGCTGTTGATACAGTTACAATTTGGTATTGAATCATGTTATGAATCACCATTGTTCTTACCCTTGTTCTTACCCTTTTTCTTTCGCTTTTCCTTTTCGTGGTCCAGCCCCTTTGCTTTGTCCTTTTCCTGGCCCATTTCCACTGTCTTGATCATTATTGTTACCCATAATTTTGAACCCTCCTTAAGTAACCCGAATTATAGAATAGATCCTCAGGTGGTTATTACTCTTCCTCGAGCCGCTTTCTTACCCATTCCCTTGACCTTTTCTAGGTCCAGTCCCTTTTCCTTTTCCTTTTCCGATTTATAAAACCATTCCTTTATAATTATTTTATAACTTCTAATAGGATAACCTAAAATGAAAAAAGGATATTGAACAAGCGAATCGTAAGCTGAGTCGTACGCGGTATGTCTCTGTTATCAATTGGCCCTGTATCGAAAACAGCCATAATTATGCCTCCCTATCAAGTCATATACTATAAATTAGTGTATGTGCGATAGTGAGGATTGGTGTACAAGACCTCCCGGGCAAAACGCTCGAGAGGTCATATTTTGTTAAAACAACAACACCCCGCCCCCCCAAAAACATTCAACTTAAAATAAAAGAATTGGGGTAATCGCAATTCCTTCAGGAGCAACCCCTGCAGGCAGGGTTGCAATTATCGCATTAATAGCCGTATCGAGCAAGCACCCGAACACCAAACACGTCCAGGTCCGCATAAACGTTATCCAGGGCGAAAGAAGAACCGGGTGTACCTAATGGATTAAGGAGAACTAGCTCTACTACATAAAGTGTTTTATTCCCGAATCCATCTCCAGGCGGATTGATATAGTACACTTCAATACCCACAAGCGCAGGCAGGCATCAACTTCCGTTAATTCTTCTGAAATCTTTTGGGAGTTAGGACAATCGCTTGTTATCTCCAGCTTTATCATCTTGCTTCTTCGCGAATTTGATTGACTATCATCGATTACTGCCTTGACATTAATAGTAAAACCACATACCCCAGCGTGAATAATTCCTGTCGCCATCTTAATCCCTCCAACACTTCAATCAGAGTAGGCCTCGATTTTTTCCTCAATGGCACTTCAGATCAAAGAATTTCTCGGCTCCAAGGTCGGCTCCAAAACCAGCCTCTGTCACGAGATAATCCGCCAGTTTGAGACCAATTTTTGTTGCCATTAGACTGTTGCACCCATGAGCAATATTCGCAAACGGCCCACCATGGATAAATACAGGCGTGTTTTCCAGGGTTTGAACGAGATTCGGTTTAATGGCGTCTTTCATGAGAAGTGCCATGGCCCCTTCAGCTTCTAAATCATGGGCGGTTACAGGCTTTCCTTCATAGGTAAAGGCCACGACGATCTTGCCAAACCGTGCTTTAAGATCCATGAGATCAGAGAGAGAGACCTTTCTCTCTCTCGATTTATAAAAGTAAATCTACTTTCCGGGAGTATCGTTCGTTCACTTTTCACGAATATCCGACCCAATTTCTCAGTAATGGTAATTACAATTATCTCGAACTTCTTAGATACACAAATAAAGAATGAACCCCATCATCATTTCCTCATAGCCTTGTATCTTTGGGGCCACGTACGGTATAGTTAGTGACAACATATTCTGATACGGCTCGTAAATTATCAAGGTTAACACTATCCGTAGTAACCGGAATTTTATCGAGGCTAAAGAAATACTTACCGCCAGGTGCCATGATATCGATAATTTCTTTGGCCTTATCAATACATTGCTGCTTCGTTCCTGTTTTTAATAACGTTACAGGATAGAACCCTGTCAGTATATGTTGTTTCCCAAGTTTTTCTTTGACAAGTTTAGGATCTCCATACTCAAACCAAATTCTAGTATTATCTGGCAGTTCGGTTAGATAGTCAAGGTATCTCATCCAGTCCTGTTCAGCAAAGCTTAAGGCTGTAAGTCCAGCTTCTTTTAGTCCCCAGACCATCTTCTTAAATGAAGGCCAATACAGTTTTTCAAAATCCTTCGTTCTTAAATAAGGGGCCATGTGCAACGGGATAAAGGTTGCACCGTACTGTGAGGGAAATGGGTGCATTCCCATTTTAACCATTAAAGGTGTAAGCGCTTCTGCAGCAGCTTCTACTTTCTCGGGAATTCTTCGGACATCCATATTAATCCCTTTAAAGCCTCTTAATTGATCCGCTAAGAAATCAAAGGGTGCCTCACACATTCCAGCCATAAAAGGTATATTAGCATAACCGTACTTTGCCGTTAACTTTCCCGAAACTATAGCAGTATTCATCATTTCATCATGAAACGCCTTAAACTCTTTGGCCAACACAAACGCTTTTTTTTGAATCTGTATCAAGTTCAGCGCACAGCTTTGGTAGTACTTTCTCAACGATACAATCGTATGGCGAAGCAATCATAGCATCATAATCTTCTACAACTAATCCTTCTACCTCCGGATGCTGAAGAAAGCCGTTTGAACCCATCACAAAGTTTCTAGACCCTAATATTTTGTAAACAGAAGGAAATCTAATATTAAATAATGGTATTATGTCAGAAGGGAAATCCTGACAAAGTTTATCGCCAATTTCTTCAAGCATCGTCGTGTTCCACTGAGCTTCCTTTAAATCTTTTCCTGCATATTGGACGGCAAATTCAAGTGGAAGTAAATTGACGAAAGGTACTCTCTTTGGAATCCTTCCTTCATAGAGATCTGTAAATAACTGGTCTCTCTCTTGAGCTAGTGCAGTTATATCGCTCATATTATTTCACCCACCCTTGACAAATTTTGAGTCCTTCCGCAGCGTTGGTTGTGAATGCGTCTGCGCCAACCATCATGCAGGCTGACAAATGATGTATTTCTATTCTTATATGAAGACTATGTATTATTCCATCTCTTCTATATATGCTCCTCTCAGAAGCAATTAAAGGATTTCTGCCATGCTTCCATGTTCAAACTGATGGAATATGACCGCAAAAATAAAACCAATTATGCAAAATCTCTTGATATTTATCTTACTAATAATAAAATATTGGTAAAAACGGCAGATGTTTTGCAGATCCACCGTAAAACCATGGCATCCCGCGTTGAAATGATCGAAGAAATAATGGATGTCGATCTGGATAATCCCAATACCACCCTCCACCTTCTTCTGACTTTTCAAATGCTCAAATTTATAGATAACGACTATACGGAGACAGTAATCATATAAATGAGTTATTTAAGAACTTACGGACGATACGTTCGCATTAGGGTTCATTATAGCCCTGCTGATTATCACCGGAGTACTTGATCTCTGGATATTAAAAGATAGGCTCAGCAGTATTCCTTTACTGTTGAGCCTATCTTCGTATTCGAACCCCACATATAACATAAAGACCTCTATTCTTTTAACGAATAAGTGAAGTTAAATCACCAATATTTGATAAATTAAAGAGCCCACGATCTATTTAGCACCAGGGTATACCCCTAGACAAGTCTACCATTGATATGGAACAAAGTGTCCATGTTAAAAGCCGCCTATTCCTTGGGTTCCTACGAGACCTTTATGGCCTGTATAAGCTAACACATCGGCCTTTAGTCTAACAAAGTCTATAGTTAAGAAACCCGCTAGAAATCCAGCTACAGCATCAGCCACGCGTATTTGCCAACATTGCCCACAAAGGACTGCCCGGCAACTCTTTCCACCATTTGCAAGAATACCCTCCCTGCGTCTAACCAACGAGGGAGGGTATTTCTTCACTTTATGCTTTTCTTACTGTCCAGTTAACTGCGAGAATTGTTGCTCAACCGTTTGGCTGACAGCCCCGTCTCCACCAAAGATGGTAATGCCCCTTTCCTTCACAACCAGCTTTGGCAATTTCCAGAGCCGTATCGACGCTATTTGCTCCTGCTGCTGGCTTCAACTAGAATCAATTGAGAGATGCAATCTCCCATCCTGGCGGTTTCGGACGGCTGTATGAAAGTCAACCTTATCACAATGCAGTCTTTATCGGCTTCGACCGCAAAGGCGCACCGAAATATTCAACCCTCCGTGGAACCACAAACCGGCGCTATATGGGAGAAGCCAACGGCAGTGACAAGCATTTCTCCTTCTCCATTCCCTCACTGGAGGAAAGCACTCCACCCGCCGCACTCATGCAATACCTGAAAGATTTCCCGCAGATCAATGAAATAGCCCTGCACCTGGATAACGACACAGCGGGGCGGCTGGCAGCTATGACAATTCAAGCCATCCTCCCATCCGCTTACATCATTTCCGATGAGCCACCGAAGCGTGGAAAGGACATGAACGATTATTTGAAAATTACTCTAGGATTGCAGCGCCTACAGGAAATTGAAAGGCTGTAACACAATTTGCGATTGATTTCATAGCATGAAATGGGTATAATATGGGTAGGATATTACTACAAGGAGTTGATACCATGCAGATTAAACCATCCGCAAGCATCCGGCAAAATTATAATGAAATTGCGGCTTTATGCAAGTCCTCCGGTGAGCCTGTGTATCTTACCAAAAACGGCGAGGGCGATCTTGTGGTTATGGATATAGATACATTTGCCCGTCGTGAGAAAATGCTAAAGCTGCGTGAAGAGCTGTTGGCGGTTGAGGAAGATCGTCTGGCCGGCCGCGCCGGAACCACACCGGATGAACTGGACAGCTATCTGGAAAGCATTATTGATGAGGTGGAGCATGAAAAAAAAACATCAATATAAGGTGATTGTTTCCGACCGTGCCCGTCAGATGCTGGCGTGCCATGTTCTGTTTTTGGCACAGAAAAGCCCTTCTGCTGCGCGTAAGATAAAAAATGATTTGATGGACGCTATTCGCTCCCTCTCCACCATGCCGGAACGTTTTCCTTTTCTCAACGCGGAATTTATACCGCTCAATAAATACCACAAATTATTCGTGGAAAAGTGGTATCTGATTCTGTATCAGATTAAGGATCAGACAGTGTATGTTAACTATATCGTTGATTGCAGGCAGGATTATGGATGGTTGGTGCGATAGTATTGCACACATGACAGCATATGATGCCGATTGCTATAGAAGGTACTTATGATTTATTCAGTGCATTTATATTATCACAAAATCAATAGTAAAAAAGTCTCAAATAAGTTTGAAGGTTTGGTATTTGCGCAAAGTCAAGAACATAGCCAAAAGGGATAATAAACCTATTTTCCTAAGTATTGGCTATTCCACATGCCACTGGTGGCACAGAGAGTTGATGACCCAGCCTAAGACCGCTGATACCAAGGCTTTAAGATAAACCCCTCCAGAGCAACTAACTTTAAGTCCCTAAAAAAAGAAAAAAGAGAGCAAGGAATTTATTTCCCTGCTCTTTCTCTTTCCCTCGCTTCGCACTGACGCACTATCCTCACAATTGTCTGGGCATATCTTTTCAGTGCTTCCTGTGATGGTCTGTTGGCTCTCACAGTTATTGTACTCATTCTACCATTAATCACTCTTTGCTCTGTTTTTTCATAGCAGTACACCTCTATCACCTCAGAAGTCATGTAGGTAACTGCTAAACTCTGTGACTTACGGTGACAAAACTTCTTATAAATAACCTATGTACGTTATATCTAGTATTAGTTACAGTAAGTTTAATAAAGAACGAAGCGAATAACAACAAAAGAATGGCTCTCAACACAGTGATCACCTAAAATATACCAGAGTGACGCAGTAATTTAATGGACACCGCGAGAGAAGGTTACGAAGAGGAATTTAAGTTAGCCTTACAGGAAGTTCGAGAGGTCGAAGAAGTCATGAAACAACTTAATATAAAGATCACATAAAAAAGTAAGACAGAGGATTTAATTATCCCCTGTCTTTTTATTCCAATATTATCGGATGTGTTATCAGTGTGAAAGCAAGTGCAATCAGTAGTATAGTGAGGGACCTTTTTGCGTCTCCATGGAAATTAGAAAAATATTATCTTTTACGGTTAGTATGTCTTTTTTCTCCGGTGCTCTGCCCGTAACAATGACTTTATATAACGCTCTCGTTCTACATGCCAAGTAGGCAAAATGCCATGAAATATCGTAGGCTGTCCGCAGAGTTCACAGTAGCGAGCATTCCGATCATTCTCATGGCCGGATTGGCATTCATTTTTGTCATTGGCTAATTTGGAATAAACAATGCTCAATATCCCTCTTGTAGTGAAATTATTAACCTCAGTACCACAAATTTTGCAGTATTTCGCACAAGGCGAGAAATGCGTGTTCCCGCAGGTTTTACAGGTGGGAAGGGGTTTTGTTTTGTAAAGGTCAAGCCGTTTAAGGTTATTCACTCTTATAAAAAGTGCCTGACTTGTCACCAAAAACTGTCCAGTAAGACCGGTTATGAAGTTGCATTGTAGAAGAAGATTCTCCGGCATCAGCAAGCGGGCCGCAAATTCGTCGGCTTCCCTCTCTTCATAAAGCCTCTGGGTTTCAGATTTCAGTTCGTAAGGGATAAAAAGGTGCCCAAGAAAGATGTGCCCCAATTCATGAGCCAAGGTAAAATTACAGCGCCGATTCGGAGCGAAATCAAATGAGCCTATCTTCCGGGAGTTGAACATAATACAATAACCGTCTTCCTCGCCAAAATATAAGGCAGCGGCATCAACATTCCCAGAGAGATCGTTGCTCATCTGATAGTCAAGCTTAATTGTGTTGCTGGCTATAATTTTTTTCAGAAGTTTAAAGCAATTAATAGGGTAATGCGTAATATTATAACGCTTACAAAACTCTTTTAGCCTGTTATTTATCATTATAAGGCTGTTTTGCGATAGTCTATCGATTGTTAAATAGTCGGAGTTAAATTTTTTCATAGGCTAAGTATATCATATTTGAACTATGTATTTAACGCTTTTTCTTATGTTCCAAATATTTCTTGGCCATATCTTTCAATACTTCTCTGTCCTCATCAGTCAATTCTCGCGAAACCCGGTAAGCAACATTGGCCCAATCCTCGTCACGCCGGAACATCTCCTTAACACCCCGCCTAACGTCAACGACATTCCCGTCGGAATCCTTGAATACAAGCTCATAAAACTTATCCTGATCGTGTACTTCCTCAATGTACCCGGCCAACTTCATTAAATCCCGGTACTCCACTTGCAGGGCATCTGCCAGGGCACGTAGGGTAGAGGGCGTAGGGTTTGTGCGTTTCCCTGCTTCAATCCGGGATATTTCAGTATTACTAATCCCGCTTTTTTCGGCAAGTTCCCGTTGGGACCATTTTTTTTCAGTGCGTAAATCCGCTAGATATGTACCAACCTTTGTGGGCATATGAAGCACATCCTTTCACCTAAAGTATAAGGCTAGTGTAACCAGCTGTCAACAAAATAATAGATATTTGCCTAAAGTATTGACGAAAAATGTCGTAATATGTTAAAATTCAAAGTGTCACCACGAGACAAACATAAGGAGCGAATGTCAATCATGGTGCCAATCAAAAACTATATTTAGAAACTGGTTAATGAGCGGAGTTGGACGCAAACAGAATTTGCCGAAAGGTTAGGAATGTCAAGGGCAGAGGTTAATCGGTTCTTCAATGGGAAGAGGAAAGGTGGCACGAAATTAGCGGGTAATATTATTAGGGTCTTTCCAACTGAACCATTAGAAAGATTATTTTTTTTTAGACAGAGTGGTGCCTGAAGGCAAAGGTGAAAATATTGTTTGCAAAATAAGTAAAGAGAGACAACTAATATGAATTGCATAAGCTTTTTGCTTTGTATTCATGTATAATCATCAATGTTAGTTGTTGTTCGGAATTATTTTAAATTAGAAAGAGGGTCAGATAGCATTGGTAAAAGTATCTTTAGCAGAAATATTGGAGAATGAAGAAATGATCCGCAACAACAAAATTAAAAGAGTCAAGAGTAAAAAACCATGTCGGTGTTCTTGTAGATATTTTAAAACTAGGTGTTGCCATTTACTATCTGTAAAAGGTAAAGTCTAACAGCGCTAACAGCATAATTCAACTTAAATAGTTGAAAAAAAGAAGCAGTCAGGATGTTTAGTCCCAACTGCTTTTTTATTTGCTTGTTTATTGAATTTTGCCGATATACTTCAAGACTTCCAGAGTGGTATCATCCCTGTCATACCCTTTAACAACTGTCTTAACCGCAGGATTAAAAGTACCACCGCCAACACCAATAGGAGTCTCGACAAAGCTATAATCAAAAGCAGTAACCTGTGAAGCGTCAAGCGTAGGACACTGTAAGAACTCAGCCAATCTCTCAGCACCCCTCTTGTCAATTGGGTTATTGTAGACTACCAGATACTTCAATTTCTTAACTACTTCCACAGTCTTTTCTACAACCTTTTCCACAATCTTCTCTACAGGCACTTCCACGATTTTCTCAACTATCTTCTCTACTACTTGCGGAGCAGGAATCGGTGTAGGTGTGAAATCGACATATTGAGCAGACACCCAACCAGTATTTCCACTGTAAGATATCTGATACCAGCCATTAGTTTGAGCCAGTACCGGACAGGTCGTGCCATTGGGTACACTGACTAAGACTGTAGCAGAAGTGTTAGGTTCTTGTCTCATATTCAATCCGATGTTAGCTGTGATGACCGCAGTTCCAATTGTATTTGCCACAGTCGTTTGACCTCCCACTCTCTTTTTAAATTCATCCCACTTTGCCCAGTTATTAGCTGACATAGTGGCAGGACAGTTCTTTCTGCTTGCGTCATAGTGCCGAACTACATGAGCCAGATCAATTCCGAATCTCTTCATCAGGTGTTTGACCAAATCGACTGCATTACTGACAGCCATTTCGTAGTTACCATCTGAGTTAATACAGATTTCTACACCGATACTGTTAGCATTGGTGATACTGTATTTACCGCCACCATCACCGCAATGCCAACTATTCTTAGTAGGATCAACTGTCTCAGTGATGGAGTCCTTATCGACAAAGTAGTGAGCAGAAGCGTTCCTTACTGCCCCATCAAAATACTTATAATGAGAAATATCATCAGCACCCCGACCTGTGTTCCCAGTATCATGAACCACGATGTAGGTCTTCTTTATACCAGTCGTAGAAAAGTTATATCTGATGTGCTTTATATCAATCGGCAACATACTGAAAACCCCCTTCTAATAAACTCTTTTTGCTGTGACAAACCGTGACTTCCAGTAAGAATTGATTGTGACCACAGCAACCCCTGTACTTGACTGAGAACCGATGAACTGCCCATTTCCGATATAGATGGCAACGTGATCGACAATCCCATTTTGGGCAAACGAGAAGAATATCAGATCGCCAGCTTGCAGATTCGCGTAAGCTACTGTGCCTCCCATTGTGGCTTGATCTCTGCTGACTCGGAGGATATTGATCCCCTGTGCCTTAAAGACATATTGGGTAAAGCCAGAGCAGTCAAAACCAGCAGTAGTTGTTCCACCCCACTGGTACTTGACACCGATTACACTTTTTCCTTTGGCGATTATTCCAGCAGTGGTTAATGCTCTGCGTGTCTGCGATCCTACTACTCCATCAACAGTTAATCCTCGATCCTTTTGGAAGTTAATTACAGCACTCTTTGTCTTATTGCCGAATACACCGTCAACAGTTCCAACGGAATAACCCAGCATATTTAGGTCTGTCTGTAACACCTTTACTTCACTGCCACCTGAGCCATATTTAAGAAGAGTTGAAGCGTTTGTAGTGGTCGCAGTGAGTAGGATGAATACCGAGATAAGAACAAAGATGAAACCAACCTTTTTCACCAGATCACACCCCTTTTTGCACAAATAAATAGAGAGCCAATGACCTAAGAAGTCCTGACTCTCTGTGATAATCTCTACCTTTCCAGTTATTCTCCCTTAGTATTTTCCTGTTTAGGAGTATCAAGTGCAGTAGACTTTGCAAAGTAGAAGGCAATAACAGTGGTCACAACATACTCAACCAGCTTCATGTCGATCCTGCCCATCAGTGCTAGGGCAATAAATAAAGCAGTAATAGCAAGAGCGATAATCTTCCGTACTTCAATAAGATTCATTAACTTTTTCATTATTGTTTCATCCCTTCTAATTCCATAATTTTTGCTTTTAAGCTGATAACCTCTTCAACAAGTAGCTGATTCTTTTCAGTTAAATCTCTGATCTCAGTCTTTAACTCTGCTAACTCAGCTTTGTAACTTTCAAGCAAATTCTGTAGCTGTTTGTCAACATAAGCTTCTCTTTGTTTGTAAAGATCAGCAGACTCTTTCTTTAAACCTGTTTGGTATGCTATAAATCCTGTAAACACAGAACCGATTACACCCCAAACAGCAGGATTTCCGAGGAGTGAATTAAAATCCATACTTGTTCCTCCTATTTGTTTGTTCGGGCGGTAAAAAGCACCCCCACAGGTTCATCCTCTAACCTTGGTAAACTAAGGAAATACAACACAACATATAGATAAAAAAATAAAAGAGGAGAATTTAATCTCCCCTCTTACCACATTATTGACCTTTTTGAACTTCAATCTCTTTTTGAAGTGTCTCGATCTGAACGTCCTTAACTGCCAGTTGAAATGATAACTGCTTAATTTGCTCTGCTAACTTATCCATAACGCTATTTACATCAACATTCATTAGTTATTTTCCTCCTTGTTCTGTTCCTTTTCATTATCCCTCTTGGCTTTTATCTGAAAATTAACAGGTGCTTCTGGGTATGTCGGCTTGTGGATATTCTCATCATGGTCAGCAATAACAGGAGTAGATTTAGCTGTAACCTGTACCTTCTTGTCCCTACCTTTAGCTACCTTATCCTCAACAAAAGTATTCCAATCTTGGAAGTCCTTATCATTAACTCCTAAAGAAGCCAATGCCTTACGGATTAACTTTATTTCATCTTCAATAGAATACTGTTTGGCAACTTCCGCACTCGTCTGTTTGTCAACCTCCGCGAGTCTCTCTGTATCGTCATAACCTAAATGGTAAAGCTTTACCCTATTCTTTCCCATACTGGTTTACCCTCCTCGAACGGTGTTTCATATAACCTATCTGCTACAAACCCTCTAACAAAAATGTCGATAGTGGTTAAATCAGAGCAGTTAGGAGGAACCCAGAAGTTTGCAAGGAGAACTATAGCAGTTGCAACCAACGGAGGTTGTTCTACATAATTTCGTGCTATAACTACATGGATAGGTTCTACACTGTCAGGTTGTAGGGTTATGCACACATTCTGCTCCACATCACTCACAGGTATTTCAATACTTACTGCCTCTGAAGTAATGTCACTGCCATATGACCCTGACCCAATAATGAGACCCATAGGATTAGAGGGGTCGTGACTAACCACAAACCCCTGTCCTTCAGGTCTACAAATTCTCCGTAAATACATCAACTCACATGACCTCCTTCTTATACGAACGCGAATAACGCTATATTGATATAACCAGACTGTGTTCCAGCGAAGTAGGTTGCAGTTGTTGTTGCCCCTGCTGTGGCTTTACAGGCTACTGCTGTGTCCCTTCCACATGCTACTGCCTCATATGCCCCTGCGACATCAGGGTGGTCGTAATAAACAGTAGCACCATTCGTACAATACACCTGTGCATGTGCGATTGCAGGCCCGCGACCAGATACGTTTAGGTTTCTAATGGCATAACCATCGTTTCCACCAACTTGTAGCTTGATAGCTGCGTCATAAATAGCGTCATTAGCACTACCACTAAATGAAGCCATTGATACACCCTTACCGTTCATGATCTTTGTAGTGACGAAGTTGGTAGTACCACCACTCGTTCCTCTGTAGGAAAGATACAATGTAGTACCAGAGTTACACCAAATTTCATTACTTCTACCAACACCCACACCATTTATTACGCTATCTCCACTATTTACAACTAAAGACGCACATTTCAAATTTCCACTATTATCAACTCCAAAGGGAGCGTTTGCATAACCAGCACCATCACCTGTTTGAATCGTTCCATGGACAATAAAATCGGCTTCATCATAAGTTCCACTGAAATAAACACTTCCACGATACGCCACATTATTACTGCTGTTTACATTCCAGAAAAGAGTGTCGTATTCCGAGCCACTAATCCCAGGGTTTGCAGGGGTTGCTACAATAGTGGAACTACCGATTGATGTGCTACATTTCCAAGTGAGTCTCGGATTAGAAGGTGAATCAGAAGCACCAATAATACCCAGATTTGTACTGGCATTGATCGTTACACCATTGATCGTACCACCTGATATTAAATCCGCAGAAATCGTTCCAGTAGTGATACTGTTACCACTGATGGTTGTCCCATCTACTATTCTTCCCTTGACCCCTACTCCACTGATCTCCATGTCGTAGAAGAAATAATAATACGTGGGAGAACTATAATAACTAACTTGGAAGCTACCACCATCGTAAGGGAATGCCACACCCACGTTGTTTCTCCACAGTTTTGAGGTTGTGGTTACTCCATTGAGCCTGTAAGTTCCTGCTACGCTGGGGTCAAGTACCCAGTCTAAATTCAGGATATTCTCCCCAACCACAAGAGAGAAGTTTTTAGTAGCGACCAATGCACCAGAACCATTATTATATAGGTTGACATCCATTGAACCAACGACATCGGCATATACCTTGCATTTACCTAAATGGATAACTTCTATAACAGTGAGCAGTAAGCTGTGCGTTGTTCCTGTCAGATACCCACCATTTACAAGTCCAGAAGGACATGGAGCAACTACATGAGTTCCCACTGTTTGAATTATTCCAGCAGTTAATTTATCAGCAGTAATTGCACCTGAAGCGATTTCCGTTGCTGTGATCGTACCAGCCATAATCTCATTAGCTGTGATCGTACCAGAAGCTATCTGAGAAGCTGTAATTGTATTTGAAGCAATCTCATTAGCTGTGATAGTGGCAGAAGCAATTTCCCTAGCAGTAATAGCGTCCACTACCAATTTGTCACCAGTTATGGTACTTGCGAATATCTTGTCATTTGTTACAGCATTTGTGGCAATTTTAGTTCCATCTACAGCACCATCAGCAATACGCTGTCCATTTATAGTACCAGCAGTAATGTTATTCGCATTAAGATTGTTTACGTTAATTACCCCAGCGTCAATAGTTCCAGCAGTAATCTTGGAAGCAGTCAATCCAACGATCTTAGCGTCAGTAATTGAACCATCTGCTATCTGTGCTGTTTCTATTGCTCCTGTACCTATTAGAGCAGTGGTTATAGCTCCTGTAGCGATCTTGGCAGTTGTGATTGTCGCGTCTGCAATATCCGCAGAAGTCACTACTAATTTATCAGCAGAAACTCTATCTATCTTAGCGTTAGTTATAGAAGCGTCAACTATCTTAGCAGTATCCACAGCCAAGTCAGCTATCTTAGCAGTGGTAATCTGAGCGTCAGCTATCTTTGCATTGTTAATACTAGCGTCCTGTATATGAGCAGTTCCTACAGCCAATGCAACGATCTTGGCATTGGTTATAGAAGCGTCAGCAATCTTAGCATTGTCCACAGCCAAGTCATCTATCTTTGCAGTTGTAATGGAAGCGTCTTCAATCCTTGCTGTGCCAATGATTGCAGTGTTAGCAGTTATAACATCAGCATTAAGGACAGCCACATCATTAACAAGCTGTGCTAACCCACTGCCCATTTTCATTACACTACCAGAACTACTAACAAGTCCAGCAAAATTACTGGTAGCTGAAACTATTGACTTAACAAAATTACCCAGTTCGAGGACAGTATCTCCGACATTCAACAGATCAACTTCTCTGGAAATGATATGGGTAGTTACTACATAGTCAAACAAAAAAGACCTGTCAACAACCGTTACGATGTCTCCAAGTCTTACCAATAAGTCCATATCGTTTGTGTAGTCATAACCAGATAAGGCGAACAGATCAATGACCTTCATCTTGTAATTTATCATCGGAGCATTTATTAGCTGTAGCTGATTCCATGCGTCCTGTATCAGATCGGCAGGATCAGTGATGTTGGTGTTCTGATAGTAAACATACCGAGGATACTTAGTGCCAGCAGGGTTACTGAATCCCCAAAGATTGGTAGCTGTATCGTCCACCAGATAATCCTGACCATTCGGCTTATTCGCAGGATTGGTAGGAGTTGTCCAAGTGACACCTGTGATCGTAATCGGTGGAGTGTCTTTGGGTGAGTTTGCAGGGACACCGCCAACTGGGATTATCGCGGTCTTGACATCTGTGCTATCTATAACCCTTTCTACAGAAGCAATATTGTGGTTATAGTCGAACACCATACCACGGTCATCACCAATCTCAGCCTTCATAGTGACATATCTTTGTTGAATTGCACCATCATAGTAGTAAATCTCGAACTTCAAGTGCAGACCATATTCACTGGCAATCATCTGTAAAACTTCAAGCACAGATTTATTCTTTGTTTCCTGTGGGAACTTGATGTGAGGTGGATCGTCAGGAGCGTCAGGATTTATTGCCCATCGTGTACCTGATAACACCTGAGTCATTTTAGAAAGGACACTGTACTCATCGCCCTTCAATTCAATCCTACACACATTGTCGATTAGTTCTAGTGCATAATCCTCGCAGTAGACCGACATTGTTCTCTTGTGTAGATCGTCAGAAACTACTATCTCTTTTATTACAAAGAATCTCCAGCCATAAAGCAGATCATCTCTAAACCCAATTATATTTTCTTCCTTGACATACAAGGCAGTATCCACCGTAATTGCAATTTCCATATTTAAAGTAGGCAGACCATCTACTGTCTCTTTAAGCTTTGCCGACATAACCGTAGCACTATCATAGCCACTGCTCGTCAACATAATCTGAGGTATTTCCTGCCTATCCATAACTACAAAATCCAAGGTCTCTCACTTCCTTTCTTATAGGAAATACTCTGTACAGCTAACTTCTAAAGTACAGTCGGGGTTAAAATTCCAGTCGATAGTGTACGCTCCTCTCTTTGGAAAGTTTATCCATTCAGTAAAATTAAGAAGAACGTCCTGCATAGACGTTCCAGTTGTCGAGGTTATCCTTCTTTTTTCACAGTCGATGTAATTATTACCAAAACTCATAAACTGTTTCATCTTCAGCCTGTCACCTGTTTCTTGAACAGTCATTGACCAATCATCTGCTTCAACGACAGAGTAGTTCGGGTGATAATAGATATAAGCACTGGATGGAGCAGTACCATTGTAGTACACTGTGACTGTCTTTAGTCCGTAATCGACAGTAGCTATATTGCCATGAATTGCCCCTCTTGCTACTCCTGATGGTACGATAAACTCAATCTCACCTTCACCAGCAAACAGCAAGTCAGTGATGTCAACTGAGTTATTAACAATAGCGTCATAGTAGACATTGGGATCATCTGAAAACCACAGCTCACTCGGCTTAAACTGATTACCCATTAGCCACTCACCCAATGCCCTTACCATGCTTGCCAGCTCCCCAGAATTCTCAGGAACAATTATGACCTTCAGCTTTATCCGCTTAGCACCTAAAGTAGTACCAGTGTGAATACCACCGATACCACCAGTCTTTGGAATAATATTAGTGGAAACAGAGGCGAGAGCAGAGATATCCACTGCTCTCACTTTTACATAGTTCGGTATATCTAACCCATTAAAGGTTACATTAAACACTATCTACCACTCCTTCCTAACCTTCTGCTTTCCCTTTGTTGTTCCTTATAGAGAGCCTGTCCGATCTTTTCAATGTCAGCTTCTTCTCTTATTACTACATTACCGTTCATGTTGATTACAACACCATTCCCTGCACTATTTCCATTTTTTTCAAGATCAGGCATATATTCGGCTACTTTAGCACCGAGCATTGACATTGTTCGGCTGTTAGTTAATGGGAGAACAGCTTCCGACCCTGCTTCACCGACACCGATAACAGAAGCACCATTGAACAGACCACCCTTTTTGTACCAATCAACTCCCAGTTTAGGAGCAGATATATTAGGTGGAGTCAAGTCCCAGCTACCAGAAATGGAGATATGCGGAAGTTTAAAAGCACTCTTTACCCCTGACCATGCCGATTTAATCCCTTCAACAAAGTTATCAAACTTGCTCTTAGCACCGTCCCACACACTGTCCCACGTAGCTTTAACATCATTGATTACAGATTTGACAGTCTCCATCACAGGAGTTGCTACACTATTCCAAGCAGATTTAAGAGCAGTAACGAACGCAGTCCACTTGGCTTTAATTGCGTCTACAGTCGTTGCCCACCAGTCCTTAACAGAAGTGATACCTGACTTCATACCATCCACAACAGGAACTACTTCCTCTTCGTAACCAGTGGTTACAGCACCAGACAACTCTGCCCATTTTGCTTTGAAAGCATTGATAGTGGCTACGATATAGTTGTTGTACATATCAGAGAAAAACTGCCCGATGGAAGTGAAGGTATCGCTGATTGCAGTACCGACAGGAGCGATCACATTGCTGTATAACCACTGCCACTTCTCAGCCAACCAATCAATAGCCATAATAATTAACTGTTCAATCGCCCAGACAATCAGTTCACCAACCGCAACAAAGAACCCACCGACATACTGTAGGAGAGGGAGGATTAAGTCCTTCCATACATAAGAGATAAACCAGCCAACCGCAGACATTACCGACATTACAGATTTTCCGAATCCGACAACTACACCAGACACGGAGTTGAATACACCCTTTGCTTTGTCAACGACAGGAGTTACTTTATTCTCAAACACACCAGTAATCCCTGCCCAAATCCCTGCAAAGAATCCAGTTATTGAATTCCATGCTGACGAAGCAACTTTCTTGATATATTCCCACTCGTTAGCAAGCCAAGCACTAATACCTTCCCAAGCTTTTACCGTGAATGCTTTAATTTCATCCCAGTATTTAACAACCAAGAATACAGCTACCGCGATCCCTACAATAATTGCAATAAGCCATCCCACCGAGATACCGATAGCAGTAGCAACAGTTGTCATAAATCCCATGACCGCAGAACCAATTGTAACTAAGAAAGATTGTATCTGAATTGCCCAAACACCGATCCGTGTAGGCAGTAGCAACAGTTCCTTACCGAACCACTTGAACCCAGTAATCATCAGTCCGAAACCCTTACCAGCAAAAGCAAACAGCTTAAACAGCCTACCAAATGCTTCTATAGTAGCACCGAGGTACATGATCAGTGGGGGAATAACAATAAGTCCGAGTGCTACCTTTGACCAGAATATTATTTGCTCGTCTGACATACCGTCTAGCTTCTTGGCAAGTTCATTTAACTTTCCCATAAAGTCCAACACTGCTGGCTCTACAACAATATAGAATTTCTCAGCAAAATCATTAAAGGTCTGTTTTAAGTTTGCCAAACTGTTCTGGTAGCTGACTGCTTCTCTAGTTGCTTGTCCTTGAGCCTGTGCTGTCTGCTTAGTAGCCAGTGCATACAGGACATTAGCCTTGGTAGCAGAGTCTAACGCGGAATACTGACCTTTAATACCCATTGTCAACATCTGTGCTTTTAGCTGTGTTTCACCCATGAAGATACCCAGTGTCTCAACAGCGTCAGCTTCACCACGGAGACCAGACTTCATCCTGTCAGCAGCGTCTTCAATCGAAACATCATTAAATGCCGCGAGATCAAGAGTCATCTTTGTCCATTTAGTACTGAAGTCCAATGCTTCCTGGCCTGTTAAACCAAAAGCACCAGCCATCTTAGCGAAGCCTAGGTTAGTCTTGTCGATGATCCCCGAACTGAGACCAACCGACTTACTTAATTCCTTTGACCAAGCCTGTGCTTCATCGGTCATATCACCGAACACTACTTTAAATGTCTGGTGCATTGCCTTCATTGACGAACCAGTTTCGATCAGTTTCTTACCTAGTGCAGCCAGTGGAAGTGATATACCTACTGTAGCGTTCTGCCCAATGCTGTACATGTTCTGTCCAACTTCTTGAATCGTGTGGCCCATTCGGTATAACCTTGAGGATACGGTGTTCACAGTAGCACCGACATGGGTTAAGGATTGGTTAAGCTGACTTAAAGCACCAACTGCCGAGCCAGTATTAGCGTCAACCTGTATATTCACATTGCTATCTGCCATTTATTTCCCTTCCTTTCTCCTACAGCGTCTAAAAAAAATAAAGAGGAAGTTCAATTAAGAACCTCCCCCTGCTTTGTCTTTATCTTTTAAACCGAATGTCCTTAACAGATCATCCCTCTTAGCCCGAACATCGTCATGTTTAACAGGCTTTTTCTTTTGTGCGTACATGGTATCGTAAAGCTTCTCAGGTTTAACTGGACGTTTGTAATTTCCAGTGGAATTCATGATGTAAGCTGTTTGCCATGCGGTTTTCATCATCTCCAGATCATAGAGGTGTGTTTCCTTGTCAATTTCAGCTTTTATCATGACACTCAGGATGTCTAAATCCAGATCGAGCATATACTCATAGTCCAGCTTGCAGTAAGCCAAACCATACATCCAGATTTCATCCCAAGTTAAACCTGAGATTACTTTAAACCCTGCATTGCTTCTCCTAGCTTCCCAGTAACTGCTTCCAAGTTTTCCATATCAATCAAATCGCCAACATCTTCTAATGTCAGTTCCTTATCTTCCCATTTAAGTCCAGCATAGAGCATTGCTCGAAGGAACGCTAAGTCGAATCCTTCACCACTTTGGCTGAGTTCGGAAAGCTTCTTACCAGTGATCTGCTCTGCTGTGATGAGTGCGTTCAAGTTAAACTTCAAGTGACGAACCTTATCCAATTCAATAGCAACGATTTTTTTCATTTCTTATTTCCTCCTGAGATTTTATTTTTGTGCATAACAAAAGACAGTTGTTTAAGGTACAACTGCCAAAACCGCCTAGATTCAAATTAGACCACTACACCAACAGTACGAACCAGAGGAGAAGCACCCTGTAACGAAAGGGAGATCGAAACAGCGTCATCTTGCGGATAGTCTTCAGGGAAGTCCGTGATAACTGCTGATCCAGTGTAGGTGTAACCTTGAGCGTTAGTATTAGCACCAACACGGATTGTTACGTCAATAGGTGTACGTGCTTCAAAAGCAGTGTGTAAAGCTTCGAGAGCAGCGTCACCGAGAACAACAAAAGCGTCACAGTCGATTGACCATGATTTAACCCCAGCCATGCTCTCTGCCCAACCATTACTGTTCTTATCAGTAGTGTCAATCGTATTAGCAGAACGAGAAAGCGAAGCAGATTTTTGACCACCCAAAGCAGTATCAGTACCAGATACATCAACTTTGAGCAATACGTCTACGCCAGCAACTTTAGCCATTATGAATTACCTCCTGTTTTTTCTTTAAAATAAAAAAAGACCTTTCAGTCTTTAAGTGGTCTTTACTACGAAGTCACCAATAATCGGAAGTCCGTGGTGTATATATAGTTGTTGTTGCTGTCCTGTCCGTTATAGAAAGGATTAGGATTTTTAGCTTGCATGAGTATCACTTGCAGACCATCCCACAGCAGACCATTGTTGTTATGCAGAGTAGCAATGACTGTGTTAGCCAGTTCCTCTGCTGTAGCTGGATGTTTACTCCGAGTCATGATTTGAATGTTCATTTCAGTAACAGAACCTGTAATTGATCCATTTATAATATCTACAACCAAAACATCTTCCAGCTTTGTATTGTAGGGAAATTCTGTGGGGTACGTTTGTTTGCCAGTTACACTGGCGATGAAAGCTACTAGCTGAATCAACCTCAACTAACACACCTCATTTCCTGCCATTTTTCTTCAATGACTGTTTTAGCTTTCTATCAATATTTCTAGCAATGAAGGCAGTCCATTCATCTTCGGAAGCGTCAATTACCTGAGATACATAACCCTTACCGACCTTGAGAGGTTTATTAGCGAACCTACTTCTTCTAGGTCTTTTTCTCCGTGAACCAGCACCTAGATTATAGTCCTCATCATGAGTCCATTTAGCATAGTCGAAACCTTTATTCACACCTTTATATGAGATTGTGAAATAGCAGTTTTCCAGATTCTTGTAATACCGTCTTGCATAGTGGGACTTCTCCAACTTACCTGTCTTATGAGGAGCAAGACTTTCAGTAGTAGCTACAACATCATCTCTGATATCATCCATAGCGTCCTTAACTGCGTCAAACACAACTTGTCCAGCGTTCTTAAAAGCTTCTAAACCAGTGGCTGTAATTTTAAAACCTTTTGCCATTAGCAACAACCACCTCTACTTTAAGACCTTTTACCATTACCAACCACAACCCTAGTGCCGATTATTTTTCCTGCCCAGTCTTCAAGAAAGAAAACATCGCCTACTTGGTATCGGTCAGTAACTCCCATAGCTGTTGTAAACTCCACGAAGTCACCGTCAGCGATCAGTACCTTACCACGGAACAGTATGGTAGCAGACATGGCAGTAGTAACACCATCAAGACCAGAGATCGTAGTCAAGTCAGTGTTATAGTTTATCTGGCATTTTCCAGTGTAGGTCATGGTTAGTACTGGCTGACCCCAATCATCAACTTCACCTGTTTGCCTGTAGATGGAAGCAGTTCGATTAATAGGAATAAAATCCAACATTGCCATGATTACTGCTCCCTTCTATAAAGACTCTCAGGTGTACCGACTTTCCTGCCAGAGTAGCTTCCAACCTTCCTCTTAGTGACACCGCCAGTTAATGGATCAGGTGTGATACCTAGTGCGTCCATAACATAAGGAGCAATGCTTCGATCCTTATCCTTGATGTTTACCATGACACCTGACATCTGGATATAAGAAGCACCCATTTCTGCTCGTAGAAAGGTATCATCAATCCGCATAAACCAGATCGTCTGATGAGCTAGAATATTTATAGGAATATCTGTCTCTGAAGTATAGATACCCTTTAGACCCAGGATCAGCAAGTCAATACTGTTGTTGATCGCTTTTCCTCGCTGGGTATCATCTGACTCATCCCAGATCGTGCTGTGGTAAATGTTATCTGTGATGTATTGAGAAACATCGAGGAGAGTTTGACTGAGCATTACTTATTCACCTTCTTCTTGGTGACTGGTTTGACTTCTTCGACTACTTCATATTTTCTGTGAAACATTTCAGCGAACCGAATACCTTCTACGTCAGATGTGAACACGTGGATACCGTCCAAGAACAGGACACCACCGAGCCAAGCGTTAGTCTTACACCCATAGAATACTTTTACCATTGGATTACCTCCTATCCCTTAAATGGAAAAAGGAGAAGCAATTAAGCTTCCCACTATTTGTTCATCGGCATTTGTTTCATCGGCATATCTTTCATAGGCATTTGTGGCTTACACACATCTTTACCAGACTTCTGTACCTCTGTGTTAGTTCCCTTCGCCATTTGCGTTTCCTCCTTCAACTACTTTTAGTTCCGTCTTTAGGTCAAAATAAAAAACGGAGAGTGAAGGGAAAACCCCTAAACCCTCCGTCTTTCTGTATGAAACTCCTATTAAGCCTTGATTCCTTTTAAACGTGCTACAGAGTTAGGATTGAACACTGCCAGACCGCAGTACCATTCAATACGAGTTCTGTAAACAGGCATAGTTTCTAATTCGCCAATGTCCGTAACACGGATAGAACCGTTTTGGATACCGCAAACATCACTCATAACACCGAACTTAACAGCGAAGATTTCATAAGCACTGGATTGTTGTGGCATAACAGCGTCCTCACATACACGGATAGGAATACCAGCGTACATTTGGATCGGCTTGCCGAAAGCGTCTTGTCCAACTTCAAGGTAGTGCTGATTAGCTTGTAAAAGATTCATCAGAATTCTACGAGCAGAACGAGACATGAAGAGAACGTCAGCACCGAAAGGTACAGCGTCAATTAACTTGTTCAAGTCAGCAAGAGTTAAAACACCGTTAACAGTGTCAGCAACAGCAATGTCTTGTCCACCAGCAACACCTTTAGCAAGACCGTCAAATGACTTAGTGTTAACAGCAGAGTCACCATAGAAGAACGTAGCGGTGTAGGTTTCAGCAACAGCTTTAGCTTTGAGTTCAGTTTGGATAGCACGTTGATCATTTAAGTTACCGCGAGTTTCAGCGATGAACTTGTCAACATCAACATCTCCACCGAGCATTTTCAAGGAAGCTGTCTTTTGAACGAACGCACTTGCACTCTCGGTATACCCTTCGTTTACATCACGGAAAGCAACAGTAGGAAGCGTAGCAACCTGATTGTAGGTGTAGGCATTGCCCACGATTTCCATAAACGGTAATACTTCAAGAACTGCTGAAGTCCGAACTATAGTCTCGATTACTCCACGTTGGAGCATATCTTGTGAAAGCTTTGCACTTTCTACCAATGTAACTGCCATTTGCAATTTCCTCCTTATAATTCCCTAAATTTTTGCAATAAAAAAACGCCCCATATTTCAGAGCGAAGTTAACTACTTTTTACTTTTTGAGTTTCCGTAAGCCATTGCCATGATCGCAGAAGCACTCAACTTGGCTGTGTCAGCCTGTTGTTTTACAGTGTTTGGATTCATTGGCTTGCCGATCTCGATGTCAGGATTGCTTACTTTGAAGATTCCTGATTTCTCAGCTTTAGCTAACCAGTCCATTCTTTCTTTAAGAGATAAGTTTGCTGGCACTAACTCTTTCAAGTTCTCAGGAACTTCAGCCATCTTAGCTTCAATGAGTTCAGCAATAATGCTTTCATACTCGTTAACCAAGTTCTTTTGCACTGTTAATAGAGCGTTTACTTGTGCGAGTTCAGCACTGGAATCACCTTTGGCTTTTACCTGTTCCAGTTCGCCTTGAAGCTTTTCTA
Source organism: Desulfosporosinus burensis (assembly GCF_054657535.1). Classification (NCBI taxonomy): domain Bacteria; kingdom Bacillati; phylum Bacillota; class Clostridia; order Eubacteriales; family Desulfitobacteriaceae; genus Desulfosporosinus; species Desulfosporosinus burensis. The sequence continues at coordinate 233,489 of NZ_BAAHYN010000006.1, read as the reverse complement.
ATTCAGCCCTAAGTCCGATGATCTCTTCATCATCCTTCTTATCTGGCTGTTCCTCTTTCTTCTCAGGTTCTTTCTTTTCTTCTTCCTTCTCAGGCTCTTCTTTTTTATCTTCTTCCTTCGGAGGTTCTTTCTTTTCTTCTTGTTTCTCCTCGGAAGTAGTATCAGTGTTATCTTCTTTTTTCTCAGGCTCTGGATTGTCAGTCGGAGGAGTCTTATTCTCTTCCTTCTGCTCTGGATTCGGATTTGTTTCCTCCGCGAATTCATAGAGGAATTGCTGATTCAACCGTTTTAAGTCTGTAAGAACCATACTTTTCTTCCCAACCTTTCTGTTTATTTGTCCTTCACACCAGAATTAAAAAAAGCAGTCCATATTGCAGAACTGCTAATCTCAGGTGGGAAGAACTTTGCTGGAAGTACTGTGTAATCGTCAAAACACAGCGTAATCCTCCATCAAGGTATCCACTGCTTTCGGTAACTTAACCTTTACTGGAAGCTTTTTACAACCTTACTGGTTTATATTCCCTAATATTTTGTCCGACTTATTGCGTACTGTCTTGTGCTTCCTAATGGTGGAGTTCGGAATTGATTCCTCGTCCCAGTAAGCAACAGGATTGTGTCGGCAACGAGGGTGGAAGATCAGATTAGTTGCCTTTAATTCATCATAAGTTCTGTAACCCTCTGTCCGACCAGTCATGCTAATGATAAGACCTTCAAAACCTTTACAAGCGTCAATAGTAGTCTGTCTGATAGGGATACGAGCGAGATCACCGTGACCATCATGTTCATCTATAAAAAGTCTTACACCCTCAACATGGGCCTGATGGAACTTGGTTTTTACAACCATATCTACATAGGTATTAACATGCCATTTACGTCCTGCACGGTCAATAATACCTGTCATGTTCTCGTCAATGGTGTCCAGCAGGTTGTTACCTGATAACTCCTTTGCCAGCGTCTTTGCCAAGTCTTTCCTGCCGATGTTAAGCATGTTCTGGACGTTCATGTGCTTGACAAAAGTCTCTCTAACCAATCTCTTGACTGAGTACTCTGTGTTGTTTGTGACCAGCAGTAAATCCTTCATGGTTACTTCAGCAAGTCCAGTGGTGATACTGCCATTCTTCATAACCCTTGGAACGTCCTTTAGAACCTTGTCAAGGGAAACATTTGACAATCCTTCAGCTAGATACTTGGCAGATAATGCTTCTGCGTAGGCAATGGAGAAAGCTGTTGAAACACCCTTGGGTACGGATGATTTTAATTCCTTGGTCAATTCCAGTAGTCGCTGCTCAACATACTTATCAATTGTGTATTGGGAAACTTTAGTGTACATAGGATTGTTGCTGTAGCTGAGATTTATCTTTAACTTCCTTGCGATCTCTCTATAAGCGTCATCATAGGCTTTAAGAATAATCAGTAGGTTTCTATCATTAAGTTCGTAAGGATTCATAAGCCTTCCCCCTTAAAAGAGTGAAAGGATATCCTAGTTTAGGACACCCTTTTCACAGTTATTACTTTTTAGTTCCAGTCTTGGTCAGGTCTTTGTTAGAGTCATCCGTCACAGGATTTCCTTCAGCGTGTTTCTCTGTGTCGGTTTCGTCTTCCATATCCAGCATAGGATTGAAGTCCTCTGGATTGGTCAAGGCTGGTGGCATATTTGCTTTTGTCTCTTCATTGATCCTCTCGATCTCAGCGTCAGCTTGTTCCTCAGTCATACCTTCCATTCTCATGATCGCTGTCTTCTGAGATATTGTCTTTGCTCCACCAGTTCTGATATTCATGACAGTTGCTTCCTGAGTGTCATCTTTTGGAAGTCCATCTTGGAAGGTCAATTGTGGAACTGTGAGTTTATAGTCAGCCACACCGACAGCTTGCTCCAGCAACTGAGCAATGGAGAAGACTTGCTTCAAACCACGGTCATAGTACTGACGTTTTCTGTTGATCTTGGCGAGTAAGTTATTCATTCTCCACTTGATGGCGAGACCAGAAGTTCCACTTGTACCACCACCGTCAGACTTACCCAAAGCTACAGCAGGAATCTCGGCTGTGGTTAATAATAAATCCACCAATTTGTCAAGTTCCGTAAATGCCTGTTGTAGCTGTCCATCCCACGTAATGTACTGAGGGATGACATCTTCCTTGCCCATGACTTCAAAGACCTTATCTCGCTGTACATGGAAGGTAGGATTACCGTCATTATCTTCACCGAGAATTCCACTCGGAACTGCCATGGCTGGATCGCTATGCTTGTCCAGAATGTCAGCAATCTGTGTGAGCCTGTTGTTGATCTCGTCTAGGATGGCAACGTGTTCTGAGATATCGTCTAAGCCTTCCCAAGAATCATCAGAAGCAAAGTTTGGAATGTGAACTACCAAAGGAACTGCAATTCCTGTGAAGACTACCGATCTACCTTCCATAACTTCATCAATGATCTTCCAGCCGATGACTTCATAGTAGCCACCGAAGTATTTAGTTTCGATTGCTTTCATGTTGTACACACGATATTCAATCCGACCAGCATAGTGAGATTCAACAAATAATTGCCAGCTATCATTACCGTCAATCTCAACCATAACTGGAACAGCTATATGATAAGCCACGATCTTATTCTTATTGTAGAGGGAACTTTCTGGGAAAACGTGTTCTGGATTCACTGGCTCAATGATTACACGAGGAGCGTCCAGTTCTTTTGGCAGCTCTCCACCATATTCCTGACCGTAGCGAATTTTGATGAAGCTGTCACCACGGTAAGCATTGGCTAAAGCGGATTCGTAAGTCAAGATGTTCAGTCCATTGTCATCTTTGAAACGGTCAAAAGCTACTTGCTCCTTGGATGAATCACCGTTGCCAGCCTTAATTTGAACTGCTTCACCGAACAGGAAGTCAGCAGATTTTTTACAGATAATCCCTGCCATATTGACTGAGATATAAAGAAGGTCGGTCTTCTGTTTGCTGCCATTGAAGTCCTTGAAGACCTCAAAGTTCTCGCCCTTGAACAACTTTTTATTTCTGCGATACTTGTCAATCCTTGCTCTGTGTTCAGCAGGAGGATACATTTTACCCTCACTGAGAAACCTAACAGGAGTCATGGAGATTTCCACGATCTCATCTTCAGAGAGGAACGCTTTATCATCTTCACCAAAGTTATTACCAGATCGTGCTGTGGACATCTTATTCCTGAAAAACTCGCCTATATTAAAGCTTGGCATTGATTTTCCTCCTTAAATAAAATTAGAAACCCGAAGGTTTCTTGTAATAACTCTTTTTGCGTTGTTTACCAGCGATCTCTACGCAGGAAGCTAATGCGTCAGGTAGGTCATCATGGTCATGTCTGGGGAACTGTTCTAACATCTCAAGCAGCAGTCTCTGATTCTGTTTGAACCTGATAACACCCTGTTCAACCAAAGGCTCTAACTGCTCGATCCTATCTTCCTTCTTGCCCTTCGGGTTAACTGGGAGAACTCGCGTTTTATAGAAGTTCATTTTTACTAATCTCTCTCGAAGCTGGCGGTACATATCGTACTGTGCTTGAACAGTCTCAATGCCGAAAACATTGTGTCCGTACTCTTGAATTTTCTCTATTGCAATTTCTAACGCTTTGTGCATAGGAACTTTCCCTGCCCATGTGTCTAACACGTAGAGAATACCTGTTCTCTTATCTCGTCCGATGGTAATGATGGCATTGTAGTCAGAACGATCATTTTTACCGATGGCGATATCCCAGAACCCAAAGATATCCATGTTCATAGGTCTACCATCCGAGTTGAATAGGTCTTTGTTGTCATAAAACTGAAAAAGACCACGCTTAAAGATCGCAGTCTCATCATCAGTAGGTTTATTAAGATACTCTGAACCAAAGGCTCTACTACCAACATTGACTTTGATCTTCATCAACTCAAAGTAAGTGAACCGATCATTCCAGAGAGTTACTGCTCCAGCGTCCATTGCTTCTTTATTGCTGTAGTAGAATACTTCTGCGTCATGCTCCCGATCAGGATTCTCTTGGTCACGAAGCATTGTTTCGAGCCTTTCCCATAACTCGATATTCTCAGGCTCTTGGACAATAGCAGAATAGATTTTACCTTTGAAGTCAGAACGTCCAAGCACCGCAGGAAGTAAACCCTGACCGTGGACTAACGTACCCATGTAGATAAAAGCTGTTCGGGTGATATCCCCGATTGGCATGATTACAGAGTTAAACCAGTGAAGATTCTTCTCACGGAGTTCTTTTGTGTTAGTGTTTTTGGACGATTCGAGATCGTCTAGGATAACCAAGTCAGGACGGAAAGCACCATGTCTTGCTCCACGAAGCTGCTTACCGATAGACGCAGATTGAACACGAATATTGTTCGTAGTGACGAAACCCTCTTGGTTATCAGATTCATTTGCCATTTTGTTCTCGTGGAGGATAACTCCGAAGTCACCTATTAGCTTCTTGTTGAACTTTAGCTGATCAGCAACCCACTCTACGAACTTCCGAGACATTCCTTCGGTCTCAGAAACAATCAGGATATACTTCCTCTTGCCGTAGACGATCTGGTGGACTGGCAGAATGTTTGAAAGGTACGCGGATTTAGCGTGACCCCTCGGCACAGACCAGCATATTTTCTGCTTCATATCCTCATTCAAGCTATCAAGGATACCGCACAATTCCCTGTGAAAATCAGGTGCTGTGTCGATACCGTAATTGGCAGGAATTAGGTTATTTTCGTTTTCAGGGTTATATTTATCTGAGAAGTACTCATAGGCAAAATAGAGCAAGTCATACTCACCACGGAGTACCCTGTATTCCTTCTTAATCGCTTTGACGTAGGTTAGATAGTCCTGCAACTGCTCAGTGCTTAGATTGCCAGATTTAGCTTGCGAGACTAGCTTTTCTACAGAAGCCTTTAGTTGTTGAAGTCTAATTTCGACCTCTGCTGGGATGACGTTGGACTCCACAGCATTTCCCCCTTTCGTTAGCTTTAACTGATTCGCTAACTGGTGTTACACACAAGGGGATTTACAACATACCATTTCCAGTAATTACAACATAATTCGTTTAACTATTTTCTGTTTAACTACTTGACGTTATCGGGATAGCGTGTTATCATATGTACATGGTCAGCGATTAATGAGAACAGCAAAACGAAGCAAATACATAGGGAGGAATGAATGTTGATTGTAGATGGTAAATGTGCTTGTCCGATGTGTGAACGTGAGGAATGTTACAAGCTGCACTGCCTAGAAATTACTGGTGATTGTAATAGCTGTACTTGCAAAGATATGCCGTGTGGAGCGTTCAGTCCCAAGAAGGAGAACGAGTAAATGTTGAACTCTAAAGAAATCGCTATCATCTGTATCTATACCGCGATGGGGCTAACCCTCAACACATGGTTTAGTGAAAAATAAGAAGATCAAACACCGCCAGTCAAACAAGAAGAGCCAGCTAAACAGGAAGCAACTACAGCACCAGCTACCCAAACACCAGCTACAACACCGCCAGCAACGACTCCTGCACCAGTACCAACAACATCACAGAAGCTAGTAAATCCCCTTTCTGCAAGAATGATGACTCTGTAAAGGCTACCGTCAAGAAAAATGCTGAAGCTGATTGGGGTACTGACTTCCAAACGGTCAAATTTACCCTCGATCAACAGATGGAAGCTTATAATGCTCTGTAAACTATAGAATCAACAGTAAGAGAGGATTTGTGTTTAATGGAAGATTTAAGAAGTAGATATAATGGTCTGTTAGCTGTAATGAGAGAAGGATATACTGCCGAGGATGGCTCAGAACTCACCTTTACCACAGAGGAATTCACTGGTCGGATAATTGGTCTGATGTGCTTGTTCTATGAAGATGGTGTAGTGGGACTGGAGAATTTCAGTGATATAGCATGGGACTGGAAATGGGATCACTACAGTAAGGTATTGGCAGAACTTGTGCAATTGGGCGTACTAGATGAGGACGGAAACCTTGACCCAGCAGAGTGCCACCAAGTCAAGATCGAAATGGAGAGCATACAAGAAGGTGAGTACTTTGTCTAAGCCTAACGGAGTCAAAAGAGGTTATGCTCGTGTCTCAACAGTCGATCAGAACCTTGACCGTCAATTGCTGTCATTAGAGGAAGCTGGCTGTGAAGTGATTTACGCAGAGAAAATTTCAGGCACAAAAAAAGATCGCCCAGAATTACAGCGTTTATTGGCAGAACTTCAAGTTGGGGATATGGTAGTGGTAAAAGAACTCACAAGGGTTTCGCGGAGTACCAAAGATATGCTCCAATTAGTACAGGACATCACCGACAAAGGCTGTTATATCAAGAGTCTTAATGAAAGCTGGCTTGATACCTCTTCCCCTGCTGGTGAGCTAATGTTGACGATCTTCTCAGGACTCGCCCAGTTTGAACGGAGACTGCTACTACAGCGATGTGCTGAAGGTCGAGCAGTGGCAATAGCAAAAGGGACTAAGATGGGGAGACCGAAGAAAGGCGGTAAGCAGTTAGATTTCGCAATGTCACTGTATAAGTCACAAGCAATGTCTATCAGGAAAATCTGCGAAGCTACAGGAGTGGCTAAAGCTACTCTGTGTCGCAGGATCAGTGAGACTAAACCAAAAAAGGTGGCAGTAAACGCATGAGTAGTGGTAAGGTTGCAATTTACATCAGGGTTGCTAGGGAAGAACAAACCGAGGATTACACAATCAGGCAGTATGATAAATGCCTAGACTTCATAGGTAGGTCATACGGTAATCCTGAGATTGAATGTTATCAGGATATCGGCAGTAGGTTACAGTTAGAGTCTCTTCTCACAAATGCCGAACAGTATGACACAGTTGTTGTGAGTAGTTTTGATCGTTTAGCAAGGGGTTTAGATGAACTCCTCACTGTAAACAAGACCCTGCATGATAAGGGAGTTAAAGTTCTCGATGTTACAGGTACTGAGTTCATGATAAACTTTATGGAGCAGATCAGAAACATCGAAGAAGAACAAACAACACATCGAAAGCGATCTATGAGAGGACAGCAGTTGAAGCAAGAGCGTGATGAAAAAGAAGCTAAAGAAGCTGGGATAACCGTAGAAGCTAAACGGAAAATAGACCGCTTACAGACAGCATATATCGAAAATGTTATCGACAAGGAGTATTATCTAAAGAGGTTGGAAGAACTAAAACAGCAATAAAAAAAGAGGAAGCTGGAAGCCAGGACTCGCGTAGTCAATGCCCAAGGCTTCCTCTTCTTTGTCTTTATTTACAGTTAAGCTTCATTATGGTTTTTATAATCTAAGTATTATATAAACAGTAATAAATAGCAGTTATATAATCTTTACTTACATTCTAATAATTATAATACAAAATGAGGAAACCCTTGGGAGAGTAAGGATACAAGTTCTTATAAAAATTGATATGGTACAAGGCAGTCACAAAACGATCTCTTTCCCTACATGATTATTGAAGGGACAGAGGAACAGGTATTGACTCCCCCAAGTGTCAGTAAGTCCGTACTGTGGCAGTTGATCGCAGTTAAGGCAGGGAACTTTAGCTAGGTTTCTTAGACACTGGCAAGAGCAGTAACCTGAACCCTCTGATCCCACAGATACTCGCCAGTTGAGACTGTAGAAGGAGAGTAGGATTTATGATAACACTGAAATGCCCAGATGATTTCTGCGTGTACAGCAAGAATGGATTCTGTTATGCCAAGGGTGGAGTTGTTGAACTGTTCTTTACAGCTTCAGGACTGATGGTATGTAATTCGTTTAGTTCCGAGATTGAGCCAGATAACATTGATGATTACTGTGAATAGGAGGATTGGCGAAATGTCTGACACTGTAGAGGTCTTAAAACTAACTGCGAAGATTATTGGGGTAGTTGAGTATCAGGGTATGATGATTCTATCGTTTGATGACGGAACTCATATGGCTTGGGATCTTGACACTGACCACCTTGAAATGACTCGTGTAGATGATGGTACTCCGCTTCTAAGATCATCTGTTCCTAAAAAGTAAAATTCTGTTGTGAAAATTTTATGGGCAGTATAACAGCTGTGGGAAAAAGTCAACCCCTGTATACCCCCCATTAAATAGGAAGTGATTAGTAAATTTTAGCTGTTGACATGTGGATTAACCTCTGCTTGTTGACAGTTTTTTATTGTTATGCCACTGGTTTTATTGGCAGGAGTTAACAATTTGACACCGCTGCCCAGTTATGCTTCTTGACGGATATTGACTGTTATGTAGTTGGTTTAATTCACAGGCTTTAGCTGTTGACATTCCGCAAACTCTCGCTTATTGATAGATTTCAACTGTTATGTTGCCGGATTAGTTTCCAGTGATTGATGTACTTATTGACAGCTTTTGATTGCTGTATATTTGCTGTATATTGCAGTTATTTGGTACGATTTTCCTTGACATACAGTTCCCCGAAAAGTAAAATTCAGTGTGTATCTGTTATGTAGGTCGGATGGGGCAGGATTTACAGTTACTTCCACCGTTTGCAGGGTCTGGAAGAATTACCATATTTATGCTGTTGTGTCGGTGTATGGAAAAAGAAGAATCTAATGGAAAACTAGTATGGAATGGTAGTTCTGGTATGTACTGCAATAAATGCAATACTATGGAATACTCGCCATTGATTTACTGTCATTTAAAGGATTTACAGTATTAGCAGTGATTAGATAATATAGCAGCTATTTACATTATTTACAGTGATTTACCTTATTGTAAGTGTATAGCAGTATTGTCAGTAGCTACCATATCCCCCCTCTATTTCTGTTTAACTGTTTTGATAACGATTAAAGAGAACAGTGTAAACCGCCTATAATCAGGGTGAAAAAGTGTCCTCAGTATTTAAAATTTATGAGTACAAACAGAGAAAACAGGAGATACCAGCAGCAGCTAGTACCCCCTGTTTAAAATTTACATATTATCCAGTTCCTTCAAAAGATCATCAACATTTATAGTTACTTCCTTTGTTTCCGTAACTTGGACATTATCCTTAAATAATCCTTGATTTCTATAATATAACTCAATTGCCTTTAATTTACTTTTTTCTGAGCCTTCCTGTAAAATCTGTAAAAGAATGTTATTTACGTCTACTAAATGGGATTTCTGGAACTCTCTGGCAATCCTGTTAATTTCTTCATTAAATGATGGGATTGCCTTCCATCTCCAAATTGTGGTACGGTTAATACCATTTTCCATGGCAATCTCTTCCTCTTTTTTTCCAGTCATCGCCTTGTAAGCGATTTCCTCCGCAACCTTTTTTTGGGTTTCACTCAGTTGGCTTTTTCTGGATAAAGTAGCTTCTCTTTCCTTAATGTTACGATCTGTATTTGACATGATTTTATAACCTCCATTTTCTTTTATTTCCTGCTATTTCCTGCTAGAAGCAGCCATATACAGCCATTATTGATACTTCCTTTTTTTACTGGCAACAACAGAAATAGTGGTACAAGCTGCTTGAAACATCATGCAACAATCCCCCCTTATAAGCTTTTAAACCTCTCAGAAAACAACCTGAACGCTCACAGACATAAAAAAAAGAAGACTGTTTATATCCTCTTTTAGCTGCTCAATTCAACTGTAAAATACTGTATATTCTGTCCTTCCTCTTCTCTCCAATAGCGTATACACTTAAATAACTTATTCCTGTATTTTACATAGATTATCCCAAGTTCTTCCAGCAGATTCGATTGAATTTTAAAGGTATAACGAGCGTCTTCTGCACGATTCCTTCTATAATCTTCCAGCCAGTACTGATCAACTTTATTTCCAGAATCTTGTAAACAGTGATATAAAGCATTTTCAACGTCTTTAAAAATAAGAGTTATGTCGTTCATTAAAATACCTCCTGAAAATTGTTATCTTTAGCATAATTAAACACAGGAATATTTAATTGTTTAGAAAATTTATTAGCCCATATTGTGACTTTTCTGCTTGTATTAACAACTTTTAACGTGCGTTATTTAATATTCATAGCTTTACATTTTATTGGGCATGTTTTACAGGAGCCAGTTTGACAACACATCTTACCAGCATATTCCATTTTTAGTTCTGTGAATACTTTTTTATGCAGTTTGAAGTTTACAGAATCTGGTATATTCTTCTTGATGTTCTCGTGGTTAAAAGTCATGATATCGGATAATTCTTCCATAGGCTGGATATCTTCCGTTTTCAGGATAACAGAGCGAATTAAGACTTTTGGTAAATTATCCCTATAAGCCTTTGCTGTCTCCCAGTCAACCCCACTACCAATATTATCCACTGACAGGTGAATCACAGAGAATACATCTTCAAACTCGTTGTAAAACTTTACCAAAAAATCAATCTGTTTAGTAATGACTTTAACCTTTAAACCAACTGTTCGGCAATCTGTCAAAAACAAGTAAATATCCTTATCCTGTCCTTCCATATAATCCCCAAAGGAAAAAAGTCTAATTCCGCCTATACTGTTTAGTTCGTCAATTGTCTCCTTTTTCATTTTTATAACTTCACCATTATATTCCAGCGAGTCAATAACTTTTTTGGCATTATATCCCATAGTTCTCTTAGCTTCTACATAGCAGTATTTACAGGGATTCCCAGCTTGTCTCTTCGGGCAGTTTGTTGTGAAGTCCACGCTTTTTACCGTTTTAGAGTTATTCATTATACAAGACATTATGTCATCCCCCTATGCTGTCATTTATTTTCCCTGACCACATACTTAGTATACCATTTATCCTGTTTAACGTCAATGCGTTATACGCTAATTAGTGATATTTTTTCCTTCTATGATAAGAGAAAAAACCAGCTACAACAGATGGAAGGCACTGGAAATACTGGAAGAATTGAAAAAGTGTTGTTTCCATAATATTCCCTGTCCATTCTGTGGTAAAATGTTACCAGTGGATAAAGTGCCACAGCAGATTTACCTTAAATTACCATTTAACAAAAAATATTCCTGTAAATGAGTGTTTACCTCTTAACATCACAGAATTACCAATTTTATCTATTTAGTTTCATAATTTCTACCATATTTACTGTTTTGATCCAGATTATCCAGTCTATACAATAATTTTATAGCTTTTTCCAGTGATTTCACTTTTTCCAATGATTTCTTGGTTTTCCAGTTTTCCAAGGTGATACAGAGGGGATACGGACGTGATGTGTCGAGGTACGCGAGTGAGCGTGTGCATGTATGTATATAGGGGTACGCTCTTGGTCACTCTCTCGGTCAGTCATCAATTAGCTAGACAGTCTTCAACTTTCAGAGAACTTTCAACCAAACAGTTTAAGGCTTTTTTTCAGTAAAACACCAGGACTTTCAATCAGAACTCTCCAAAACAGTTCAGAACTTTTACCCCAGAATCTCCTTATATACGAGCAGAAATGCCTGTACCTCATTGACCCCTCCCACTTAAAAATACATAACCTCATTGACCCCTCCTTACTCAGAAATACTATGATACTTCTGGGTTTTTTCTTTTCCCTCCTACTGAGTGCTCTGATGGACTGCCCCTGCCTATTTATCCTGCCCTTCCTGTGTGCGTAGGAGCGGAAACCCATGACCTCGCTTACCCCTCCCCCTTTAAAAAATACCCCTCCCCCTCTACCTTTAAAAAATAAGAGGTCATGCCGACAGCACAACCCCTCCCCTAAAAAAAAACAACACAAAAAAGCCCACACATTTTCTCTGTCCGATCAGAGTCAACTGTGGGTTTTCTATTTCTATATATCTTTCTACCCAATGTGCTAGTTAATTCTTATGTTTTCAAAAAGAAAGAACTTTGCTAAATTTATCTCCATAACCTTCGAACGAAATGACTGGCGTCCATTGAGATAAATAATACGAGCAAAAGTGTACCAACAGAAATAATAACTCTGTCTAATTTTTCATTATTAATATACTTATTGTGGTTGGTTCACTTTTCATCCATAAACTTTATAACTAGGATAGCCATAATGAACGTACTTAATATATATCCAAAAATCATTTCGCTTGCAACAAACATTTTTGCACTGTTTGATATTGGATATATATCCCCGTAACCTGTAGTTGTAAAGGTTGTTATACTAAAATATATACTATCAATCGCTGATAGAATCATATTGTCTTTAAATACGTGGGAATACTGTCTTGATAGTTTAAAATAAAAATCAGCATAACCCATAACTAAGATAATGCTTAATAAGGTAATTTTTGAGAAAAGCAAATTTATCTTTTTATGTATTATATCATTAGTTAAAAGACCTAAACTTAGCAAAAAATAAGCTATTAAAATAATTATAAAAGAGAGGGGTAAAAAATTCTTAAATAAATCTCCTAAGATAGTAACTAGTAGTATTAAATTGAAAAAAAGGATATTACTCAAATTTTTATTAGATTTCATTAAATACCTCCAAAAATAAATTTACAGCATTTACCAGGTAAATTGCTAACTAATAACGGCCCCACTTGTTAAGACACGAAGGGATTGCTTACATAGGAACTAAAATCTTTTTGATTTTTAAAATAATCTAATGAATTGCCCGTTTCTTTAATTTACCTTCAAATACTTCGTGAACATCATGGATGGTTACAAAAGCATTTTCGTCTATTTCATCAATGATTATCTTCAATTTTGCTATCTCTAGTCGGTTGATTACAGAATATAATACACTTTTTGATTCTCCAGAATATCCTCCCCTACCCTCTAGGAAAGTAACTCCTCGACCTAAGCGAGCCATAAGGACTTCCGCAAGTTCCTCTGCTTTATCAGTAACTATCATTATGGCTTTGGATTCATCCAAGCCTTGAATTGTCATGTCAATGACTTTAAAGGCAATAAAATAAGCTAAAAGCGAGTACATTGCTCTATCCCAACCGAAGATTAAACCAGCACCACTTAAAATAAAAATATTAAGAAACATAACAACTTCGCCGACGGAGAGACCTATTCGCTTGGTTACAACTATTGCTATCATTTCTGTTCCATCTAAAGAGCCTCCATAACGAACAACCAATCCTACTCCTATCCCAAGGATGATGCCGCCGAATACTGCGGCCAGTAAAATATCCTTTGTTAAGCCTGGAATAGGGTGTAGGATACTGACTCCTATTGAAAGTATTGTAATAGAAAATAAAGTTGAAAATACAAACGTTTTTCCAATTTGATAATAACCCAAAACAATAAACGGAATATTGAGGATGAAAATAAAAGCACCTAGAGGTAGCTTGGTCAGATAGCTAGCCATAATAGAAATTCCCGTTATGCCCCCATCTACGATAGAGTTAGGGACTAGAAATATTTCCAGACCAACTGCTGCAAGTACTGAACCAATAAAAAGCAAAGCATATTTCTTGAGAAACCTACCAATCCTGTTCCTTTTTTTTGGCATGATACTCCCCCTTTCTAAATACATACTATCATAGTTGCTCCCAAAACTACATTGGTCCAACCTTATTCAGGGTTTAAAAATTTCACCTTCTATTGTATATAATAACGTTTTTATAGTTCTTTTATAAATACATGAAGGTATATCCTTTCTGTGGGCAGAATATAAAAAGTATTTGGATATAGGTTAAATATTTAGTCTAGGAGGAATTTATCTTGCTTCGTTACGGAAAATTTATTATCGGCTTGTTCGTACTTATCGCTATATTGTCCGCTTCAAGTGGCTTTTACGAAGATTGGCTTTGGTTTAGAGATCTTGGTTATTCACAACTATTTTGGACACCTCTTTTGAGCAAATGGCTCATTCAAACTGTTAATGGAACAATTTTATTTGCTTTTATAGTATCGACACTCTTGTCTGTTCGCCATGCTATTGTTACTTTTATCAATCACCGTTTAAGTAGTAATCTTCGTCTTGTCCAAAATATGGATCGTCAGGTTTTAAGTCTAAACCAAAAGAGAGTGACGATATGGCTAGTAATTTTATCTGCAGTAATTAGTTTTTCAGTAAGCTTTGTTGCTGGATTTACTGGTTGGTTGGAAGTGCTAACTTTTGTGAACGCTACACCTTTTGGAAAAGTTGATCCAATCTTCGGTAAAGAGCTGTCCTTCTATTTCTTCAGATTACCCTTTTTACAAACATTATATAATGCCTTTTTCAGGCCACTATTTCTACTGACCTTATTCACTGGGCTTTTTTATCTTGTTACTGGTGTCTTACGCTTCCGTTCTCTTAAACTTTGGCAATCGAAGGCTGTGGAGATCGGCATGGCCGCACGTCGACATTTAGCCTTATTAATTGGCATACTTTTTGTTTTTAAAGCTTTCGGATATTTCTTAGACATTTTTCAAATGTTATATTCAGTCCATGGTCATGTCGTAGGTGCAGGGTATACGGATCTAAACGTTAATCTCCCTGTTTTAAAAATTCTTATCGTCCTTAGTATTCTAGGGTTTTTGCTTTCTTGGTCAGGCTTAATAATAAAGGAAGTACGTTTATTGACTTTACCCGTAACTGGAATCTTCGTTTTGGGGATCTTGCTTTACGGTATTTATCCTTCTCTAATCCAGTCTTTTATAGTAATACCTAACGAATTAGCTAAAGAAGCACCGTATATTCAAAACGAAATTGCCTTGACACGTTTTGGGTATGGCCTTGATAAGATTCAAGAGCAAGATTACCCGGGCGACAGTGTTCTAACTGTTGATAGTTTAAAATCTAATCAAGAAACACTTAATAATATTCGTTTGAATGACCCTCGACCGATGTTACAAACGTATAATCAGAAACAAGGAATTCGTTTATATTATAAATTCAATGATATTGATATTGACCGTTATACAATCAATAAGGACTATCGCCAAGTTATGCTTTCCGCACGCGAATTATCTTCAAATGATTTAGATCCTAAAGCCAAAACCTTTGTCAATACCCGCTTTAAATATACTCACGGATTTGGCGTATCTGCCTCTTTCGCCAATGCGGTTACCTCGGAAGGATTACCTTCGTTTGCGATTAAAGATGTACCACCGGTTACAGATTTTAATGAGCTAAGAATTAAGGAGCCTCGAATTTATTATGGAGAATTAACAAATGACTGGGTCGTCGTAAATACATCCGTGAAGGAATTTGATTATCCGCTCGGCAATACCAATTCTGAAAATAATTATCAGGGAAGTACAGGAATTATGCTCACTCCACTTAATAAACTAATGATTTCTTTACACCATGGAACTATCAGATTATACTTTGCAAGTGAAGTTAATTCACAGAGTCGTCTATTAATAAACCGTAATATCAAAGAAAGAGTTCAAAAGTTAGCACCTTTTCTGACATATGATTCTGACCCCTATTTAGTCATTGACAATGGACAGTTAAAATGGATTATGGATGCTTACACTACCTCAGCTCAATTACCTTATGCCAGTAAATATAGTGATCAAAACTTTAACTATATTCGTAATTCTGTGAAGGTTATCGTGGATGCTTACGATGGAACGGTAGATTTTTACGCTGTTGATACCAGTGATCCGATCATACAGACCTATCTCCAGATTTTCCCTGGTGTTTTTAAGGACTTGTCTATGATGCCCGGTTCTCTAAAATCACATTTGCGCTATCCGGAGACCCTATTTACCGTTCAGGCTAATATGTTGAAAACATTTCACATGACCGATTCTGCAGTTTTTTATAATAAAGAAGATGCTTGGGATATTGCGAAAGAACTCTTCAATAACACCCCTCAGAATGTCAGTCCCTATTACACTGTCTTGAAAATGCCTGGCAATAACAAGCCGGAATTTATTCTGATGTTACCCTTTACTCCAGCCTCCAGTTTGACTAATACCCGTAATAATATGGTTTCTTGGTTAGCTGCACGGATGGATGGAGATAAGTACGGACAATTGCTGCTCTATAAGTTACCGAAAAATACAGAAATTGATGGGCCATTGCAGATAGAGTCCCGGATTGATCAAGACCCGGAGATATCTAAACAACTTTCATTATGGAATCAAAAAGGCTCAAGCATCATAAGAGGAAATCTTTTGGCTTTTCCAATAGGCGGTAATTTCCTTTATGTCGAGCCTATCTACATGCAATCAGATAAAGGTGGCAGTATTCCAGAGATAAAAAGAGTAATATTGGCTTATCAAGAAAAATTGGTAATGGCCGAGAATTTAGGGCAAGCGCTGGTCGAGATTTTCGGCGAAAATGCTCCGCAACCTACTACTCTGGGCCAAGGTACTTTACCAATCGTTCAAACATTACCGGGCACTGTAATTCCGAGTACGACTAAGGATGAAACTATTAATTCTATGATTGAACAAATTAACCAATTTCGTTCTATTTTAGATAGTATTGAGAGTCAGATTAAAGGAGCTCCGAACGGATAAGACCCAGTACGTAAAAGAACTAGGGGGTTCCATTTTGGAGTAACCAACGTATTAAATATTTCTTCATCCAACTCTTCAAGCAGACACTTCCTGGGGGCAAAAGAACCGTATTTTTTATAACTTTCAAGTTCCAAGTATAGACATTCGTGCCTGTTCCATTAAACTCCCATTATTCTTATACCGTCAAGTTGCTAAATAAAAAATTTAAGGAAGAACCCCTTACCAACGAACATAGCCGTTTTTTAACAACCGATGTGCTATCTCTTCGACCCACTCATACTGTTGCAGATGATAACTAGAAGCACCTGTCCAGTCTTTAAATTCCCTGTAAAGATTGCAGGCTTTATTCGCTGCTGGATAGTCTCGCTGTAATTCAAACAGTTCCTTTCCCAAGTGGTCAATGTCACTGATGATGTTGCTGTCCATCCTGTAGTACAGAAGGCTATGCACAAGCATTTGTAATCTCCTCTGCCTAATCTTATGATAGACCTCGAAGTTCAATCTATCTGGAAACTTCTTGTACTGGTATCTTTCTTCCTGTATACACTTCCTTGCCATAACTGCTACCTTCCTGTAATAAAAGGGGATGACCGACCACAGCCACCCCCATTTTTTTAATAGTCACTGTCCTTCTTAGCTTTCTTAGCTAAACTGTCTTTCTTCTTGACATATCGCTGATTGAGATAGTCCATAACTTCACCATCAACAGAGTTCTCTCGTCTGTCCCTGCGTCTTAACTGTCTGGGACTGAGTACTGCGAAATCATTGTTGGATACCTTGTCCACATCACGATCATTTAGAACTTCTAACAGACACCAATCGGCAAACTTGCTCAGCATAAATGACGGTAGATTCTCTCCTGTTTGTTTAAGGAACTCTTCGTTAGTGATCTCGATAAGCTGGAATCTCTCGGACATCTCAGGTGCTGGTCTATCAGCCACCATGTCATCAATCATCTCTTCAAACTCAGCTAACAAATTATTCTTTAAGCCACTGTTTGTCATGCGACTTCACCCATCTCTTTCAGTACTTTTCTTATTTTCTTCTTAACTGCTCGGCAGTGTTTCTCGACCATTTGCTGAGTTATCCCCAGTGTCTTAGCGACCTCTTCCTGTGTATAACCAGCGATCCAATAGTACTCTAGGATATATCTTTGTTTAGCCGTGAGACTTGCTCTTTCCAGTACGATATCTAAATCCATCAGCATATCGCTGGCAGAGAGATCAGCCTTGTAGTACCTCTGCTCTCCGATTTTATGACTGTTCTGAACCAGTGACACTATGAACGGAACAGTGTAGTTACCCTTGACTGCCATAGCTGTATTCCTCCAATAGCTTTCTGTATTGTTGATCTGCGAGAAAGTAATTTTTGTAGTACATGAAAGCTAAAGCAACATCACGTTTAAGTTCATCAAGAGTGCCATTGTTGACCAGCAGTAGATCATACTCGATGCTGTCTACCTGTTGTTCGGTTTCATGATTGAATAACTCAGGACTGAAAGTCTCACCAGATTCAATGATTCTTTTCTTCCGTACCTCATCATCCGCATGAACTTTGAGGATCATATAACCGTTTTCTCTCAGATATTTGGCTTCGTTCATCTGTCTGCAATCGGAGACCAACACGTTTTCCCAACCCTTTGATTTGCGATCTACATAGTTAATCCAGACATCACCATTCAATTCCCTTAGCCATTGGCCGATCTTCTGATAATGTGATCTTGGCTTACCCTCTGCTAACGCTTCTGGGAAATACTCAGCTACTATCTCTCTAATACCGTCACCGAAGGCAATCTGAGTGAATCCCTTTTCTAATAACAGAGAAGCTACTGTGTCCTTGCCAGATCGCATTTTACCCACCAGTGCTATCCGCATTTCTGTACCTCCCTAAAACCTTTCTCACTGGTTATGTAGGGAGTAGAAACGTTTTGTGACTAAGGAATACTTGACAGTTATGACTAATTTGCGTTATACTACAAATAAGTTAAACACTTGGAGGAGATAAAGCATGAAAAAAGTACCTATGGATAAAATAATGAATGAAAACTCAAGCGATTTGCTTTTTAGTATTTTAGAGAGTGTTCCTGAATTGAGATTTGTAACTAAGCTGGATGACGCATTAAAAGCTAGAGGTCTTACCCAAGGAAAGTTAGCCACCTTGACAGGATTGCGTCCCACAACAATATCTGAGATAGTTAACTCTTCAAGGCTGGCAATCACGAAGACTCATATCGCCTGTATAATGGTTGCTCTGCGGATTACAGATATCCGAGAGATCATTGATATAGAGTTTGCTCCTGAAGTGAAAGAGCAGTTTGATATGGAACGTAAAAAGTGGATTGAGGAGGACATAATCCCAGAAGGTGTTGTTAAGATTTATGCCGATCACGCAGTAAGCCAATTCAGTCCAAACATTAGAGATTAAAGAGAAAGAGAGAGCGTTTTGCTCCCTCTTTTTTTGTGCCTATTTAGTTCAGTTCACCTTTTGGTTTGTATACATATTCAGCTACGAGCAGATCGCCTTTGTAATGTCTGAGAACCTCTGTCTCAGGATCAGCAATTACTCGGTACTTTACTGCCATCACATCATCACCAGTGTTCTCACCGAGCGATTCCAATAACTCCAGTTCATCGTTGCTGTAAGCACTTTCTGTACCCTCATACTGGTACTCCTGACCGACTGACTTAGCCAGTGTATAACCGTCATAGAAGCTTTCCTCTTCGTTATCTTCAGTCTGGATGATATTGCCATCTTCATCTAAGTGGACAGACACTGAGAACATTTCATTTACAGTCTCACCATTGACATCCCTTGGTACAGTAGCATAAGTGTCAACACCGTCAATGTGGAATATAACCTTGAACCCCAGTCCCTCGATAGTGATTTTAGTGTTCTCAGGGACACCAATTCTCTTCCCCATAGTGTTGACTATCTCACTAACTAATTCGTCCATGCGACCCTCACGAGTGATCTTACCGTTAATAAAAACCTTCACTTTAACGTCCTCCTGTTTCTTCTAGTATTTTATTTTTGAAGTGTAGTTGCCTTTGTTATCAATGTTGATCGTGATTCCCTTGATGTTACCTTGGTAGTACAGTGTTATCTGAATTAGTGTGTTGATCGCTTTTACCAGTTCATCATGCAAGTCCAGAGTGGCTTCTGCGGTCTCGACTGTTGTTAGGTCACTCTCATCATCAATCACGTCAGTAGTCCTAAAACCGATTCTTCTTCGTGCCATCTTTGTGACCTCCCATATGCTGCTCTACGTCTTTTCTCTGCCACAAGTCCTCTGTAAGCTGGCTGTTGTGCTAACCAGTTTATGGGGTGACGATCAGTATCTCGTCCAGACATCAACTGTAGATACTGTACTTTACGTTGGAGTAGACTTATTGTATTTTCAAGGTGACTATCTTCCATTTCAAAGAAGAAGTAGAACCGCCTGTCAGCAGTCACCCAGAAGTCATTACCTAGTCGATCTAACAGTGTCATTGTGATTTCCTCCTACGCTCTGACTCTTTAAAAAGAGAATGAAGATACCCTAGGACAAATCCTGTAACTTTATCTGGCGTAATTTCAGAACCTGTTTCTGTGAATACCTTAATTGCTTCCTCTGCGATACCAGTAACCAACTCATTCTGCAAATCATCCATCAGCTTCTTTATATCTGCCATTAGGCTTCTACCTCCGAAATTTCATTGTATTGTAGTAAGCAATCCTCATCACAGAAAACATCCCCACATGACGCTACTGACTCTGATTCAGCAGAAAGAATAGCACCACACTGTTCGCATACACTCTCGACTGCTACGATCTGCACAAATCCTATACTCTTGATCGCACAGTCCTGACAACAGTAGTATTCCTCTGTGATGGGATTGTTGTAGACCTCTTCGCCCTCTTTAATATCGCAACCACAGGTCTCACATTCAGCAGTGACTTTAGCTTCGTTGTAATACTTGAAAGTGCCAAAGAAATCAGCGAATCTATCCATTGCTTTTTCCTCCTTGTTGTTTATCTCCCTTACACTGATCATGTAGGTGAAAAACTGCTTTTGTGACATAGCAACCATCATCAGAAAAAAAGAAAGGATAGCTGTTAAGCCACCCTTTTCTCGTTGTACTCTTCTCTGTTTTCCATCCAATCGGATACTGGGATTTCTTTTCCCCACTGGTACATGACTACGGTATCGGTCTTGATCGGGAAGTTGAACCATTCTATCGAGGTCATGATTCTGTCTAGTTCAGCGATGATCTCAGGAGTGATCGTGTCGGGAACTTCCATTAGAATTTCGTCATGGATAGAACCGATCATCTTATAATCTTCTCCAAGTGTTTTTAAATAAGCATTAACTCGCAGCATAACCTGTTTGATATAGTCAGCACTTGAGCCTTGAATTACAGCATTAACAGCCTGTCGTGCTACGCGACTATACTGTTTTGCCACTGCCCAATACTCTTGCTTCACTTTGTAAGGCAGATCACTTGCCCAGATGTTAGATGGCACTTTACCGCAGATAACTTCGATCTTCTTGACCACTGCTTTGTACTTGATAGCTACTTGTTTGTGTCCTGGGAATCTTCTCTTGCGTCCGAGATAGGTTTCTACATATTCATGTTCATCGACAAAATCCCTGATAGCTTGCATATAAGCCTTGGCTTCTGGGTAATTGTTCAGGAAGTCCTCAATGAACTGATCTGCTTCCTCCTGAGTTATCTCCAACTGCTTTGATAGTGTAAACGTGGATGTTCCGTACATGACCGCGAGTAAGCCTGTCTTCATCCTTTTCCGCGGCTTAAAGGTGTGGGTCGGGTCATATGCTCCATCCAGACAATACTCCATAGCGATCTGAAACACTTTACTGGCCAGAGTCGAGTACAAGTCTGTTTTGTTTAGATAAGGTGCTTGGAACTCTTTGTCCTTTGACATATAAGCAAGGCAGCGTGGCTCGATCTGTGATAAGTCCTTTCCGATAATGACTTTCCCTTTGGGAGCAATGAACATCGGTCTCGCTTCTGGAGGGATATTCTGGAGGTTAGGATTATTAGAGGAATAACGTCCTGTACCTGTCCCTGTCTGATTAAAAGAACCATGCAGTCTACCATCCCTGTCCCATATCTTCTGTGGCAGTGCTTCAAAGTAAGTGGTCAGGAGCTTATTCATTTCCCTGTATTCCAGCAGCACTTTCAGCTTCTTGTTATCTTCTGCTAAGAACTTAATGGTGTCAGCGTCAACGGATCGCTTCTTGCTCTTGTCTTCTAATCCCCAGTCATCATAGAGAACTTTAGCCAACTGCTCATTACTATTCATGTTGATATCACCGAAGATAACTTTTAATTGATCAGCTAATCCCTCTACTTTGACTCGTAAAGTCTTGGTATACTCTTCAGCGAACTCTAAGTCTACAAGGAATCCATTTCTCTCCATATCGAAAGCTACCAATGTATTCGGCAACTCGATCTCATAGTAGATTTTGCCCAGCTTCGGCAGTCTCTTGAACTGGGTATCTATCCACTTGTAAAACTCATAACACAGGTGGGTATCCTTACAAGCGTAAACAGTACCAATATCAAGTGGGGTACGCTCAAATCCACCCTTACCAAACAATTCTTCATAGGTGCTGGACTTATCTTCAAACCCAAAGTACTTACCATATTTTGTAGAGAGATTTTTAAGAGCATAGGATGGCTCATTCTCGTTCAATATCTTCATAGCAATCATGGTATCCATCAGCAGACCTTCAACCATAATGCCTTCTCTCAAGAACATATGGAAGTCGAACTTGGAATTATGCAGTACCTTACCGATAATGCTGTCCTCTAAGTACTTCCGCAGTCCATGGAATACGATCTCTGGTGAAAGCTGTTGTACTAATGCCAACTCATGTCTCACAGGGATATAAACGTGATAATCTGCTCTTGGCAGTGTGATCGAGATACCTACAATGTGATTCTTATCGTAGTCTAATCCGTTGGTCTCCGTGTCAAGACCTGTCTCTTTCTCATGCTTCAAGTCAACTAACAGATTATCAAAAGCGTCCTGAGTGTTGATCAGGTGGTAGTTATCAGGCTTCTCAGCAATCATCTTAGCAATGATCTTGTCTCTTCTACTGTCCATCAGTGCCTTATATAGTGTAAATGCGTGTGACTTGCTGAATTTCTTTAGTGACTCTACACCAGTACCGATCTCACCGTTGTCGATTGCGGTCTTTACTTCCAGTAGTCTACCCTTGTCCAGATCGGAGAGTTTAGACTTGAGAATACCTTTCTTAGTAAATGTTCCATCTGCTTTTTTATTGCCGTATCCTGTGTACCATACTTCTTCCCAAGTTGGCTCGTAGGACGCAGTGACCTTCTTTTCCTTAGCCTTTTTCACCCTTTCCTTTTTCTGTGGCTCAGTGTCCACCAGCTTTAAATCCAGTTTTAACTCCATGTCAATTCCTCCTGATAAACTCTCTCTGAAAGTCATGTAGGAGAAAAAGAAAGAGTGTGACATGGTAATTACCTCCACATCACACCTTTGTACTGTTAAATCCTTGCTACATATTCAGTTGCTTCATGGATCACGTACATATCAGAATCGAACATAATATCATGATCTTTGTTTGTTTTGATTAGCACGATGACTGCTACAGCGTTCTCTGGAATCTGTTCAGCTATCAGCATACCTTCAATGCCCAGACTGTCCAGAGCGTCCTTTGCGTCCTCTACAGCTAACAATCCGAAAGTACCGATGTCTGCGTCCCTGCCAGTCATGATATTCTCAGCAGATTCTACTACGCACTTATTATCTACATACAGCGTGATATCTTTTAGTGCTGTAAATACAAGGGGAATCATTTCAGTGGTTTTATCTCTGCGTTCTAAGTTCATCCGAACCAAGGACATCGTGTAAAGTGTGTCAATCTCTGCATATTCATAGATGTCGTATTCCTCAGTTGACACAAACTCATCTAAGTCATCCTCTGCAATAACCTCAAGTTCCGCTGCTAGTGCTTCTTTTACCTCATCAGGCAAAGTAAAATCAGCCAGTAGTGGCATATTGAACTCATAATCAGCCATTTCCCCACTTAATACACCGAGATCAATAAACTCCTTGTAAATTTCCCTTGCAATTTCAACCTGTTCTACTTCTGAACCCTCAAAGAACATAACCCCATACCGTCTGATCAAAGTAGCTAATGATCTCATTTCGTTTTCCTCCAGCTTTCTTTTAATTTGTGACTCCCACTTGTCATGTAGGATTGCTTTACCTTTTGTGACATCTATTTAGTCCAGTTGCCAACTTTATCTGAAGTTCTTTTTGCCAATTGTCTTCTTTTCTCATGCTCTTTATAGCTCTCGTACACCATGATATCTATTGACAAATCGGCCAGCACGTTGCTTATACTATTGATTTTGATATTTAACAGCCAGATGGTTATTGCCATTAAAATCGAATTTATAAATAAAATACCAACTAAAATTCCCACACTATTGCCTCCTGCACCTTTTGTTACCTCTAACACCTTTCTTATTTACGTTAAAATACATTTGCTTTACTCGTTGTTCTGCAAAATCTTCGTGTTCTGCTTCTGTAATTATCCGTTCCATAGCAATACGGAAGTACTCTTCTGAGGGTATAAGTCGTTTGTAGAATAAGCTGATCAGGCTCATTGCCCCAGTATACTTCTGGAAGTGGCTGTGGAACTCATATGGGTGATCCTTTCTGACTACAACATAATCCCTTGACTTCAGTAGTCTGAATTCTTTATCTTCATAAAGCAATCTTGCCCTTGACATTCATCATTCCCCCCAGCACTGTTTATTTCGTGTACACTACTGCAAACCTATTATCTAAAATCCACTGGTTTACGTTCATGCCATCAAAATAAACAGTACCGAGCCACCGTCCAAAACTATCCTTTTCAGTTGTCTGAATTACCACTGATTTACCAGCTAACATATCTTCAACAATTGCTTTAACTGCTCGACCATCAGGAGTACTCATTTCTGGGCAGTTGATTCCGAGCAACCGCACCTTCTGCTTGGTAAACATATTAAATCCTGCGTCAATTGTCATTACAAAGGTATCTCCATCTATCACTCGGTCAATTACTGCATTAAACATATACATCAGTCGTTGATCCCCTTTCTATACTCAGCCAGTTCTTTTGCAAACGCTGGAGTTTTGTGATAACCACAGGACACGAACTCTGGGCAGAATCCCCTGTAGATACACTCTTTGACCATTACAGAAGCTAACTCAGGCTCTACTTTGGCTACCTCTGCTTTAACCTTCTGCCATGCCAGCCGAGTCTCTGGGCTTGCCCCACTACATAGCCGTTTGCGAGAGATCGTGATAAGTGCCTGTGCATTGGCTTCTGATTCGTGCATAACAACAGAGTCCTGGGATTTGATATCACGGTCTTGTCCTGCCCGATCTATCCTCTGCGTGGACACCCAGTGTTCTATACCGTACTTGTGACGGACGAAGTGTACAGATACCCAGTAGGGTAAACCTAGCCATTTCCAAGCGATGTGCAGTTTACGAATTGGACTGTGTTCTGACATAAGAAGTCTGCGTTTCCAGAGAGAGTCAGGCTCTTTCCCTGCTCCCTCCAAGCCAACAGTGTTCCTAGTAGCTCCCTTGACATCTAACCAATTACCGATAACCTTTAAAAAATCTATCTTCATGGTTTCCTCCTGTTTTTTACTTGTGTTGCTTGCTTGTACTTCCTACTCCACCGACTCGTTCGTTCTCTGTGTTGCAGTTGTCAGACTCTAAGAACTTGACGAAGATCCCCTGTGCTACTCGTTCCCCAGCTTTAATGACCACTGTGTTCTTCTCATTCATATCTGCGATAAAAGGAATACCGACTGGGACTCCCTCAGTATCAACAACCTCTACAAACAATCCTGTAGCTTCGAGTGCTGGTTTGAGGTTTCTCAAAGCGATCATCAGGTTTCCGTCATTGTCCACGTTCTCGTAGTAATCACTGTCAACAACTCCGAGAGTATTGGCGATCATCAGGTCTTTTTTAGTGCCGATAGAACTGCGGATATCAATGAGAAGCACTTCATCTGCTCCCATGTAAGCCTTAACATTTGTCTTGAACTTGACGGTTTGCTGTGGCTTAATAACCAATTCCTCTGTGGCAAAGAAGTCATATCCTGCTGAAGTCTTAGTACCCCTGACAGGTAGCTGTACATCAACGTGTGTCCTATGAGCCTGTGAAACCACTTCAAATCCTCTGAGTTTCATAACTGGTGCGAATTCGTTATCTGCTCGGTAATCATGCGTCATGTTGTTTCCTCCTTGCTTTCCTTTGTTCTGGTTTCATAAGTCATGTAGGTGTCGAGATCGCTTTGTGACTTGGTAAAAAGACAAAAAAAGAAGGAGCAGTTACGCTCCCTCTGTTGTTTTAATTATTTTATTGGGCAAGCACCAGAAACACACTCACTGTTATCCTCCTCATGCGCTTCACCTTTCTCAAAGCGTAGAAGCAATCTAGGGTCAAACTCTTTCATTTCAGCAACTCTAGCTTCATAGTCCTCTTTCGTAGTAGCTTCATAAGGCATTTGTGTAAAGTAGCTATCACTTAGAGAAATAAAGCTAATTCCAATGCAGGAATCCCAGTTCTCATAAACCCAATCTTCTACAGCGTCCCACTCATTATCCCTTACATGGACTGTGATAGAAGCATTGTGATCTACGTAATACTCCATGAACATCTTGTAAATCTCCAGTTGTTCAAGAGCAGAGACATCGAATTTAGTGCGTCCTGCTGGAGATTTGACAGGGAACTCAATGACTAACGTAGTAGCGTTTTCCCATGTACTTCCGTCAACAGGCTCAACACGATAGCCCAGTGCCATGCAGACTTTGACCAGTGCGTCCTCGGCATTGATACGAATTCTGCGGATATAATAATCGCTGTGAGAGAAGTGAAGTCCTGATGATACTGTAGGAAGTAGGGATAGTGTTCCCTCTGGCTTAACAGTAGTGACTAGCAGGGAACGGTTGAGACCCAACTCATCAGCTAACTGGTCAGCACCTTTTCTAGCAGAGTCTCGCAGTGCTTTGAGGATCGCTTTCTGTGATTCCAACGCCGCCATCTGAGTACCACTGCCCAGTCCTGTAGCATTAACCATGTCTTGCCATCCTGTCAAGCTAACACCAAGTAACCGATCTCTATGAAGCTTGAAGTTCCACTCAGGTAATTCAAGTTCTACGAGAGTCATTCTGTAGCTGGCTCTTGCATTTAGACGCTGTGCTTCTAGTAGTGCAACTAAATCCAGAACACCGTCTTTTACGAATCCCATGACATTATTTGTTACGAGATTACAGGTCTGCTCGTCATCAAGAAGTACCTCACCGCAAGGATTAGTTAGTTTAAAGAATGGGTTTCTCCTCTTAGCGTGTTCACCATTGTAGAAAGCTGGCTCTCCACTGTACCGCATTTGTTGGAACTGCCATTTCCAGAACTCGCGACTAGGCTTGTCCCAGTGAATGATAGTGTTGTTGCTGAGTGAGCGATAGATGATGTCCTGATTGATTATCCAGTTGCCATCCTTATCTTGCGTGTAGAGGTCATTCTTAGCTTGAATACATTTCGTGTCAGAAGCCGAAATCATGCCAATTTCTGCCGATCTTCTGACTCCCCCCACGATGACTCCTTCGGCGATTATATTAGCGAAGTCAAGCATATCTACTGATTCTACAGCTACATACTGCTCTGCACCTTTAAATTTGCTGTGAATAACATTTGTAATCTTGGAAAATAGATTCTGTAATGCGAAATGCCCTGACGCAGTTCCACCAAATCTTAAAAGACGCTCACCTTTTGGTCGGACAGAATCATACTCGATTGTAATCTTCTCAATGTGACGATACTCATTCTTGGTGATGATATCGAAGTAGAACCGCATTGCCTGCGTCCAGCCTTCTTTACTATCTCCTACGTGGATAACTGCTTGCTTATTGTTTCTACGGAATCTAAGACTCGTACTTTCAGACCGTTTACCTTTTTCTTTAGCTTTGTATTTTTTATGAGCCACAGCTACATTCCATAATTTAGGTAGCTGAGATATATCTTCATCAATCATTACTCTGAATCCAGCACCAGTGCCGACCATGAGAGCATAAAAGAGTTCAGTTAGCTTCTCGAACTTGTTTAACACAATTCCACTACAGTTAAAGTTTGCTAATGGGTGCTGTTCTACTGCTTCTGTACCGCCAATCCAGAATGTCCGTCCTGACAGGAAAGTTCTGAGATTGAATACATTATCGAAGAGTGCTTCTGCTTCTTCTCTGGTGCAGTTTGGGTCTAAGGAACAGTTATATTCGACTGCTCTGCGAACAGTTTCTAACCAAGTTTCTCGTCTGTTCAACTCAGGTATCCATCTGCTATATGTCCTGTAATAAACAAAAGAGCCTAACTGCTTCATGGGTGTTAAACCCTCGTACTTACTAATAAACGTATCGGTCAACAACATTTCATTTCCTCCTACAGCTTCTTAATCCCGATAGTCGGGTTATAATCTCATCTAACTTAAAAGGGGGATAACAACGCTCCCCCCAGTACTTTTGTTACTGTTTCTCAAACAACTTTTCGTACATTTCATCAATCAGGTTAGAAACAATGCTCTCTGGATATCTAGCCATTTCCAGTTCAAACTCACTGATGAACCTTGTTATACACCTAGTGGACTGGTCATCGAGGGTTATGCTAATCTCTATCTTCATATAAATCTTCCTCTTCCAAGCGATCCTGCCATTGCCTTAAATACTTCTTCAACAGGATGATTTCGTAGTTTAACTCTGTGATCCGTCCTGCTGTGAAACCCAACTCATTAGGACTGTGGGACAGTCGTTCCAGTTCAAGGATTAACTCGCTGATCTCTTCCGTGATTACATCTATTCGGAACTGAATGAACTCCATAGCAGTCATGTTCTGAACTTCAACTTCCATGTCTGTTCCTCCTAAATCACTTTCTTGTGCTGTAGATAACCCCTGATATTCCTGACTTTGTTAGCGTCAATGCCAGCGAAACTTGCGATTTCTCTGTACGGATGTTCCTGTTTAAGAAGGTACTTGACAACGGTGACTTCTTCTGAACCGATGTTCCGATTGAGAATACCTGTTACATGACTGTAGGCATTTCCGCGAAGTACGTTGACAACATCCATGTATTTGTAGTTGTACCGATCTGCTATTGACTTCTTATCCAGCCCCACACTGCTGACCAATTGAATCCACTTAGCTTCAACCTCGTTAACTTTTCTCATTGCTAAATCGCTCCTTAGAATTTTGTTGCTTACATGAGTCATGTAGGACTGCGACCAGTTTTGTGACATGAAGAGAATAGAAAAAAGACAGGAAGTAATTTCCTGCCTTCGGTGTAACCTTTGTGACTTTTTTAAATTAGTAGTCCGTGCTTAATCATCCAAGCGATACCCACTGCTACAGCGTCCGAACAGTCATCAGTGTAGAAATCTATATCCTTCTGTAGAGGAACTAAATGTTCTCTGACACCAGCTGCTACTTCATCTTTACTGGACTTACCACTACCAGCAATCAACAGTTTAACCGAAGTAGGAGCGATCTCATCTATCTTGGTGATCCCCGAAGCTTCAAACACTTTCAAGTCACTCACACCGACCACACGGAATAGGACTTGCGTAGTATTGGCATATCTATGAAAACCTTTCTCCCTGACCACTGCTTCAATATCAGGGTAATCAATAAATATCTGAATGATGTCCTTGGCGATCCTATCTAATCTCTCAGCATGTGACAGCTTGGGGAACTGACCCGACTTGTTATCCGTGTATCTAATTTCCTTGACTAATGCTTTGCCCATTACGATGTCTATTACTGCGAAGGCTGGGAAGGACATGGATAAGTCCATCGCCAGCAAACGCTTTACATTTTTATTTGCCAAGTTACTGTACCTTCTTGGTATTACTGTCTTTCCAACCTAACCATAGAAGTACAAGTAATAAACTGCCAGTTGACAACATCGTAATATTACCAGCAACGAAAGAGGTAAGGGCAAACTTCAGAATCCAAGCGATCCCTAAGAACTCAGCGATACCAATAGTGATAACCAGTAATGCTGTAATGAAATTTGCCATCTTAATCTACTCCTTCACATAAATGTTTGTATTGACAGAACACGCACTTGTCTTCTTGCTTTGGTGGAGTCTCTTTGGCTTCTACTGCATTGACAACATTGGCGAACTTGTCTAGCAGTGCTGTCTTAGCTTCCTCTGTGACTTTGTAATAGAACGTCCGAATATCAGACTTTGCTTCCGCACCCTTATTCCACTGGTCTTTAGCTACAGCTTCATACATCAGGATAAACTCGCTCATTCCGAACAAAATGCTATAAGCTGTACACTGCTCTTTGTGATATGGTGCTGGCTCTTTCATCTTGTAATTGCCAACCTGTCCGATACTGTTGCTCTTGGTCTTGAACTCGAACCCGATCTCTGCTCCATCCTTGGTGTAGTTCAGAACACCGTCCATCATGCCTAAGACCGCGAACTCGACACCGTTATGAACAACCTCTACGAATGTTTTCAAGTTCTCTTCCCAGCAAGGTAATCCGTTTTCTGCCATTTTTACTGTGAACGCTGGATTAGGCAGTACCTTTGACATATAAAGCAAATCCTTCTGGACAGCTTCATGGACTGCTGTAGAGTTCCGTGTCCATCGTCTGTGATAGGGATACTTATCATCCTCGATCTTAGTTCCGAGAGCCTTTAAATACAGTTCTCGCGAACACTTAGACGCACCTGATGGACTGAAGATATAAGTGGAAGGTCTGGGAGTCTTAACTCCTACTAGGTCAAATTCCAAAGTCTTCTGTAGAAAGGCAATTCTCTCTACCTCTTTGTCTGGTCTGTAGTCTCTGCTGTGGAATGTGTTGAACTGGTTGAACAATGCTCCAGCTAACTCATTACCGCGACTGTCTACTTCCACAGCAACACTCAGGTCTACTTTCTTGACTAACGACAATCTTGCCATCCCCTTTCTTGGTTTCATAAGTCATGTAGGGATAACTTCCAGTTTGTGACGCTTGACAAAAAGAAAAGAGAGAGCATTTTCTGCCCTCCCTGATCCTTATTTAATTTAGAAGTTAGGCTGATCGTCCTCGGTAGCTGGTGCGGCTTGTTCTCCCTCTGGGGTGTAGTTGGGGAAGTATTGAGCCATAGGGAATCCTGCGTCATTGAGGATATCCAACATCATCTTCTCAGAGCGTGGAACTAAGCAAGACTCGAAGAAAGTCAACTCAACCTCTACATCATCGAACTTATGGAACTTGTCCACATCGTCACCCTTCATCTTCAAGATCGGGTTAAGCTTGTAGGAGGTCTCTGTCTTTTGACCAGTACGTTTGAAATTAAATGCGACTTCCGCAATATCTTCTTCATACTCTTTGATCTGACCGAGTAAATCTTTTGCTTGAGATTTACTACAATCCCAAACGCGAAGTTCACCAGTGTCGATGTCTGCAAAAGCGAAGAGATAACGCTTCTTACCATATAACTTGTCAAAACCGTCAATACCTGATTTGCTGGCAACACACAGTGGGCAAGGCTGACCATTAGGCTCTGGGCAAGGCTGGGTGTAAACCTTCAAAGCGTACTCGCTGTGTGCTTTGTACTCAACATAATCGGTAAGACCAAGAACACGAACTCGGACTGACTCATTCTCTTTCAAACGGATATAAACTTTCTTGAGATCTACGTTGCTGTTGAAATTAATCTCTGAACCCTTACCTGTTACTAAAGCCATTTGAAGTACCTCCTGCGTTTCTGCTCGCCAGCTTTAATTTGGGTTTTTTACCCTTGTTGTTTGAATCTCTATATCAAAACACCATTTGATGTTAGGTGTGTTTGAAGACGTTCTCTAGCACGTTGTACCTTTTTTCTCTCAGTCGCACCGTACTGTCCGAAGAGTTTAACAAAACGAGAATTGCGGAGTTTGGTATCGTTAGTAGACAGTAGGATTTCAATTACCTCACCGTCTTTGTCATGCTTGATGAACTCGTTGATTAGTTGCTCAGTCTCATTGGATTCATCAGTAACCTCAATGTCAGGGTTACTTGCAGAGAGGTAATCTTCATTGTCAAATTTGAAGTTAATAGCAAACTCTTCCATTCCAAACAACTGGTCATAGCTGACAGCACTTTGAGCCTTGTTGAACCGTTTACCAGCCAAGTTGTAGTCAGTGACCTCTTTCATGCGTTTGAAGGCGAAGATTGCTACTCTTGGCATGAAGTTACCTTTAGCACTGTCATATCCAGCAACACATTCCCACATGGCTTGTCCAGTAGCTGAAATGTAATCAGCTTGGTCAAAGTTGAATCCAGTTAAGTTGTTCTTAATGAGGTAGCTGTCCACAATCTTTTGGAACTGTGGCTCTACTGCTAGAAAAAGTTCATTGAAAGCACCACCATCCTTAGAAGCGTTCATTGCCAATCCGTTAATCATCTCTGTGTTTGTCATTTTTTTCTCTCCTCTTCGTTGGTTTCATAAGTCATGTAGGGAAGTGACCTGACTTGTGACAAACTTTTTAAAATCATTTTTCCGTTATACCTTTTTCGGTTATAACTAATATCCGTTAGAAAGAAGGCAATAAAAAAGTAAGCCCCCGACTGGTAATTGAATCGGGACTCATTAGGGATTTTTTCCTTGGATTTGTAAGGAAGTTCTTTAATTTGTAAGGATCTGTTTATCTTGTATTAGTGTAACGTATATACGTTAGATTACATAGACGTAAATTATTGGTAGTTATATGCCCCATTAGTTATCACGCTTATTAGTATAACAGATGACTTAGGCAAAAAAATGTTGAGAGCAATAACAAAGAAAAACCCCAGCGTTTAGCCGAGGTTTAAGAATGAGAATGTAGGCGTGGCAAGGGTTTGAACTGCCTTATGAATTTGTTCTCCTGTCATATCATTGATATCTTTCACTCTGTCAGGGAAGGCAAAACTCAGGATCACAAGATTTCCAGCAAACTCTTCTGTGAGGTATTCTCTAAATCTGCCACCAACTTTATCATTGTCTGTAGCTATAACTAACTCTTCAATTCCAGATGACAATAATATCCTTTTCTGGTTTTCCGAAAGGGAACTTCCACCCACTGCGACTGCTGGGTATCCATATGTCCACAATGTCATAGCGTCAATCTCGGACTCACAGATAAAGACCCTTTTAGCCTTGTGTTGAATACACTGGTAAATGCCGAAGACATGGTGCTTGATCTGCTGCCCACCCTTCTGATAAAAGAAAGCTTTGACATCAGTTCTCCTGTATTTGATGTTGATTATCCTACCCTGCTTATCTGTCCACAGAAAAGCTATAGTTCTATTCTGAGGGTTATAGCCTGTCTGGAATAATGTCTGTACCTCAAGAGAAATACCTCGTCCTGTGAGGTAATCTGAGCGTTGCTGGTACAGGTGTGTGATGTCGGAACGGTCTATATAACGGAGTTCCTTTTTACCTTCATCAACAGTCAGCTTCATGCGTAGTTCAAGTAATTCTGTATCCGCGAGGTAGCTGGTGTACTTCCAGATCAGATAATCCTCGATATCTTCGTACTCTTCGTTGCGGAGCAGTGCCAGCAGTTTGATAAAGTTTCCCTTACGGAAGTATTCATCATCATTACCAGAATCCATGAAAGTGCCATTTTCTAGGTTAACTGCGAAGGACGGATTTCTCTCTGTACGGAAAGGGGAGCAAGCTATGAACTTAATCCCCTTAACCGATTCCCCAGTCCAGTCGAAGTACTGCAATTCCTCTAGGATATCAACATCTAAATCATGATCTTTAATTTGCATAATCTGTTACCTCCTGCTGCCCTAGAAGAAATCTACAGCTTCAACTTCCCTGATAAATCCTAAATTAAAATCACAGTGCAACTCTAACTCGCTGTTGACATATGGTGTTCTCGCTTTTGCCAACAGTAATTTGCCGACTCCTTGGAACTGATCGAAATTTATTATTGTGCAACTGTCTTGGATAAGAGCCACAGTCTCGCTGTACTGATGGAGGAGGGGTGGCTTGACCATACGTGTTCCAGCTTCGTCCTTCTCCATATTATCCTTCTCAGCACTGGTCGGAGTTTGATGTACTACCAGACCAACAACACCGTACTGTCCGAATAACTGGCGAAGTCTCCGTGAAGTGTTGCTCATTGCGTCCCTGTTGGAACTGCCTTTACCTGTCTTATGAGCGATCAAATTGAAACCATCAAGAATCACCATCTTGATATCTGGGTTAGCTTGGAGATCAGCTTCTATTACTTCGAGTGAGAGACCCTTGTTTAAATCTTCCATCGTCTTCACCATATAGGGAGTCTCGTTGGTGTCATTGAATCCCTTGAGATAACTGAGGAATGTCTCTTCATTGTCCAAGTTTCCAGCCTTTAGAGCAGTGTTGTTGAAGTGACCAAAACAAGTATCAAGCCTGTCCAACTGCTGGCTCTTAGATAACTCAGGAGAGTAGTGTATGACTCCGAATCCTTCATTCCATCCCACGACACCGATCTGACTGGCGATCCACGATTTACCTCTGTTGGTGTAAGCGTTCAACAGTATGAAATCACCAAGTTCAAATCCACCACCGAGCCACTGAGTCAAAGAGCGATATGGAGTAGGGATATATTTGCCTGATCGGTTTTCTTTGCGATCCATATAGCTGTTAGCTCTTTCTTTTCCATTGACAGCAAAGTTAGTACCTAAACCACTATCAGATTCGACCATTTCCTTAATGTTGTTAGCCGACTCAGCCAGCCAGTTTACAAAATCTACACCTTGTAGCGTAGAGAACTTTTCTCCAGCCTGTTTCTGCAATAACTCAAACGCTTTTCTTTTGGCAGTGGCATTCTTAACGGACTTAATCATGTAGTTAAAATTGTCTTTGACATCAGGTGCATACTCGAAATTCTTACACTCAGCCACCACAGTTTCCATTGGAGGAACTTCGCCATACTGCTTGCTGTAGTTAATAAGGAATTTGTAGGTAGCAGACTGGGTATAAAAGTCCTCCGCAGTGATGTTCCCTTTGTAGAGAATGGAGATATTCTGTTCGTCTATAACCTTACTCAGCAACTTATTTTCCATTAGAATAATCCTCCATCTCTGTGATCCGTACCTTTTAGGAACACTTCATTACCGCACATTCCTTTTATCCTGCTGGCAATACGCTCACCCACATATTCATGTAATTCCTTGTAAGGCACGTTCGATGTAAAGAGTGTTGTAGCGTCTTCTGTGGCTCGGTAATCAATAATCTCATACAGTTCATTCATGAAACCCTCTGGACACCCACGTAGAGCAATGTCATCGACAACTAACAGGTCAACCTCTTTCATCCTCTGCTTGAACTTGTAGTACTTTACAGCACTGTCATTCTGCATGTCTGACGAACCTCTGAATTGGCTGTTGTAGATGTTCTGTAACTCTGCCAGTCTAATAAACAACACTGGATTGACTTCTATCTTCTTGTCACCTTTAAGGTGCTGTACACATCTGGCGATCAGATATTCGTTTAGGATAGTGATAGCAACCGTTGTCTTCCCTGTGCCTGTAGTGCCACTGAAGTAAATACCTCTGTTTGTTCGCTGAACTCTGTCAAGAACTTCGTCAATATAACGATTTACAGCAATGTGTACTTTTGGGTTATCCTTTTCGATTGGCAGATTCTCTCGGAAAGAAGCCTTATACTTCCTTGGGACGTTTGTAGTCTCCCAGAATCCACCTTTACCGTTAGTCCCATGCAGGAACACGTAAGGATAACAGGTGACATTACATTGATCTGTGTTGAATCGCTTACATGTTTTGCTTAACTTACAGTCCACTGAAATCAACCTCCTACTCTCCATTTCTCAACAGTCATGTAGGTGAGACTTTCAGTTTGTGACATAAAAAAAGAGGAAGCATTTCTGCTCCCCTGTGTTACCTGTTTGGAGTAGTATCATTTTAGTTAAGTCAGAAAACTCGTAATTCTGGTAAGAATAGGAAAAACGAAAGAAGGTAAATCCAGATGCGAGAATACGACAAAGACTTCAAACAAGAGGCCATCAAGTTGTCTTACGAATTAGGGACGACGGCTGCCTCAGAGAAACTGGGGATTCCAGTAACAACGCTATACTCATGGAAAAATCAATCAAAACGGTATGGAGAAGTAAGTTTTGTTGGCAGCGGACATAAACGTATTGACCCAAAAACAGCTGAAACCAAAGCAATGGAAAAGAAGATTAAAGACCTTGAAGCCGCCAATGATATTCTAAAAAGGGCCTTAGGTTTTTTCGCAGAGAGCCAAAAGAAATAGCTGCACGAGAGCTTTTTCATTGGATGTGGTTTCACAAAACTAAAGAGAAAACCAAGCACAGCATAAAAACCATGTGCAGAGTATTACTGGTTAGTGAAGCCGGATATTATAAGTGGTTAAAAAGGCAGTCCAAGCCTTACAAATACGAAGAACTTTTGGCTAAGATCCTTCAAATTCGTGCGGACAACCCGGACTATGGAGCATACAGGATTTATCTCCATTTAAAACTTTATCAAGGCTATACCGGTAGCTATTATGTAATCCTTAAGCTCTGTAAAATCAACCATCTTATGCTCAAGAAGAAACATCACTGTAGAGGAATAACCAAAGCAGATCTAGCCGCTCAAGCCAGTGCCAATCTCATCAAACAAGACTTTTCTGCAGTATCACCCAATCAAAAATGGCTTGGAGATGTCACAGAAATCCCAACGGCTGACGGAAAGCTTTATTTAGCCGCCGTATTGGATTGTTTCGATGGAAGTATCGTGGGATTTAAAATGGCAAATCACATGAGAGCCGAGCTATGTGTCGAAGCCTTTACCTCGGGTGTTAAGAGGTATCAAGCCTATGGGATGGTCTTTCATTCGGACAGGGGTAGTCAATACACAAGCGGGATCTACCGTCAAGCACTCGCCCAGCATGGTGCGAAACAGAGTATGAGCAGTACTGGTAAATGTTATGACAATGCCAGAATGGAGTCCTTTTTTGCCACATTAAAGAAAGAAAGCATCTATAAATTCAGAACCGAAACAATGAGTATGGAAAAGATTAAAAGCATAGTGTTTAGATTTATAGAAACCTATTACAATCGGAAACGAATTTACACTCCAAACGGAGGTTATCCGCCCCTAGTAATGCGTTCACAGTATTATCGAGAGCGTTTACCCCAAGCGGTGTAACAGTTAAGAGGCTTCGCCTCTTGAGTTTATCGCTTTTTGGTTCTCCTAAGGATAGAAATAAAGATACCAGGGTGATTAAATATATCCCCTGGCTATCCTTAGCAGAACTCTACCGGCCGCTCGTGTTGCTCTCCAGCATTTCACTATCCTGCCTGTAGATAAGAGCCAGTTATATTATAACCATAAATTGGTACTAAAATTACGAGTTTAGGGACTAAACCAAATTTGACAACTCCAGTTGACTATTCTTCTATAACCTGAATGTCTTTCTTAGAAGCCATAACAGCACTACCATTTTTAAACACAATTTTATACAGATGTTCAAAACCAACAACACCGTCACCTTTTGCAATAGTCCCGATAAGACCACTGAAATATCCAGTCTTCTTGTAACCCTTCTTGCCTACAATATCCACAGGGTCTACCTCCTTACAGCATTAAATCTTCATCAGTGTTTTCAAGTTCATCCCACTTGGACACTGCGGTCTTTGCCTTAACCCTGTCAGCACTGAGTTTTAAAGCTTGCCCACCCAGCCAGCTACAGATCGCTCCTATTGTTGGAGCAGGATACTGTGGTTGCTTCCAACGTTTGTCGAACTCATCAAACACAGTCTCTATCATTACCACGATCTGCTCATCAGTGTAATTGGGCAGTAGCGACTTCTTAATCATTCCCATTTCTCTACGGTAATCAGGCTTATAAGGGACATTATACTTCTCTTGATACTTTTCTCTAAACAGCTTCATAACCTCTGGAGAAGTCATCGGCTTGTTTGCAGTTTCTGCTGCTAGGACATTCTCTTCGTTCAGTTTAGGTATACGGTACATGGAGTACTTAGTTGAACCCTTACCGACCAGTTCCCTGTGTAATATTGGTGAGTCTCCGATTCTCTTCTTCAACAATGCATTGATAGCAGTGTTCGTAGTAGCTATTGCCATACCTGTTAAGACACTGAGAGTCTCCTGAGAAGGACTACATTCCCCACGGTCATCCATGAAGCTTGCTATCGCTACAAACATCTTGAACTCATTGCCAGATAGATTGCCGAGCAAAGCAGCCTTCAGAATCTCCATTGGAATTGTCAAGAATAACTCACTATCACCGTTTTCTTTAAGCTTGCGATCCAGAATAAAAATCTCATTACACATTTCTCTTTCCCCCTACAGTTTCTTTTGGTTTACAGTAATCATGTAGGGGATGTTTTATCTTTGTGACTTTTTCTATTTCAATTTTTATAACCCAAGTAATATTAAAGTAAATACATATAGTACTGTTAAATACTTTACTTACATATCAGATTTTATAATACAAATCCCTGTAAGCCTTGCTTTCACTGGATTTTCTGCCATATCAATTTTTATAATGGACTATTGCTGTAGAAAAAAAAAGAAGCACCAGCAGTTAAGCCAGTGCTATTAGTAAGAGAGGAGGAGATGATTGAGTAATGGAATGAGAAGTAAGTTACTGAGAGGTTAATTATCCTCTACACTTATTATGTAGGTAAAATCATACAGTTGTGACTTACCTATTGCTTATTTGCTAGTCTATTGCTATACTGCGTATAACGGATATCCGTAATAACAAATATACGAAGAGGTGGACAATGCAAGCAAGAAGTAGCTACGCACCGCAACCTGTAATCGAGATAAAAGATGTTGCATTATATCTCCGTAAATCCAGAGGGGAAGAAGAAGATTTAGAAAAACACAGAACTGATCTTGAAGATCTCTGTAAGATAAAAGGTTGGAGGTACACAGAATACTCAGAGATTGGAACTTCCGACAGCATTGACCTCCGTCCTAAAATGATTCAGTTACTGAAAGATATTGAGAATGATCTGTTTGACGCAGTAGTTGTCATGGATATGGACAGATTAAGCAGGGGTGACGGTGAGGAACAAGCAAGGATAAAGAATGTACTCCGCAGATCAGGTACTTTTATTGTAACTCCTAATAAAGTGTATGACTTAAATGATGATGGCGATGATATGTACTCTGACTTCGAAGGACTAATGGCAAGGGTTGAGTACAAGCAGATCAAGAAGCGGTTAAAAAGAGGTAAGAAGCAAGGAGCAAGAAGAGGTGACTGGACAAACGGTACTCCACCGTATCCATACGAATATCAGGAATGGTTTGACGAAAAAAACAAAGAAATGTACAGAAATGAAAAAGGTCTGGTAGTTAACAAAGAAAAGTATGAAATATATCGTTATATATTAGAGAAAGTTATTGTAGAAAATGTGCCAGCGGATCATGTCGCTTGGGAGTTAAATCGGCAGGGAAAACCTTCACCAAGGAACGGCAGATGGCACGGTAACACTATCCAGAGGATTCTGTTAGACGAAACACACTTAGGTAAAGTTATCTCTAACAAAAGTGCTGGTGATGGTCACAAAGTAAAAAGAAGCAAGGACAGTAAGGACGTTGTTTATTTTCCAAGAAGCGAATGGGTAATAGTGGATAACTGTCATGAAGCAGTAAAGACTGTAAAAGAGCATGAAAGAGTGCAAATGTTTTTCTCCAGAGTAATCCCAACCACACCAAGGAAACAAGGTAGTAGAATCTATCCCCTTTCTGGATTGCTGAAATGTGCAAAGTGTGGACACACCATGGTAGTCAGATATAGAGCAGATAGAAAACAGATAGGACAGATACTCCCCTGCTGGTACAGAGATCAATACGGTAATAAATGTGGCAACAGTGGAGGAAAGACAGACATTGTTCGCACAGTTATATTAGAGCAGTTAGCAGTATATGAAGAGGAATTAAGACAGTCTACGTCTGGTGATATTACCGACAATAAAAGCCTGTTAAGAGAGATCGACATGACCCTTACCGAAATATCCAAGTTAGAGCGTAAGCTCGTAAAGATTGATGATCTTGTAGAGGAAGAATACTACACACCAGCGGAAGCTAGGCAGAGAAAAGCTGATCTCAAAGTTTCTCTCGATCAAGCAGAAACAAAACTCAATCTCCTTCAAATAAAGCTGAACAACAGCAAAGAAATGACCGATATGGAACGTTTGAATATCATCGACAAATTCAAGGAACAGATGGCAAAAGGAAATCTTACTGATACAGAATTAAATGAACTGTATAAGTCCATAATATCCCACATTGTTTGGGATAGGAAAGATGACACTTATGTAATAGAAGTAAATTTTCTATAGGGACTTAAAGTAATTAAAGTTGCTCTGGGATATACTATCGGCATACTAACTGTAAAGGAGGTGTTGCCGATGACTGCTACTATAGTAATACCCAATAGATTATCCAAGGAAAAATCACCATATCTACTCCAACACGCAAACAACCCTGTAAACTGGTTTCCTTGGGGAGATGAAGCTTTTCAGAAAGCGAAGGCTGAGAACAAGCCTATTTTCCTATCTATTGGGTATTCCTAGTGGGTCACGAAGTTTACATGTCACTGATGGCATGTACGTTTCTTGAACCAATAATTACTTTATGAACATCAACTCATTGTTTCCTCGAACCACCCTCGCTTTCGACAAGAGAACGCATTACTGATTTAAAACCTCAGTTATAGATTCTAAAGTTCGAGAATATAAAAAGTCAATATCATTTTGATTAACAACATAAGGTGGCATAAAATAAATCACATTATCTAAAGGTCTAATTACAATACCTTTGTTTAGGCCTTTCTTATACACTTCATAACCTATGCGTTTTTGCGGTTCAAAACTCTGTTTTGTGTTTTTATCCATAACCAGCTCAATAGCTCCAACCATTCCTATCTGTCTATACTCACCGATATTTTTACTCTCAGAGAAATAGGTATTTGCACACTCTAACATGTACTTTGCGGTAAATTTGTTCTTTGCAACTATATCCTCAGTTTCAAAAATGCTTAGTGACTCATTTGCAACTGCACAAGATATCGGATTGCCAGTATAACTATGGCTGTGCATGAATGCCTTGTGCTCTAAATAATCACCATAGAAGGTCTCATATATTTTATCTGAAGTTAAGGTTAGGGCAAGTGGAAGATACCCTGCTGTAATCCCCTTTGATAGGCACATGATGTCCGGTGAAATTCCTGCATGCTCACAGGCAAACATTTTACCTGTTCTCCCAAAACCAACAGCTATTTCATCTGCAATTAGATGTATATCATATTCATCACATAATTTTCTTAACCTTTTTAGATAAGCAGGTGGATACATTTTCATACCGGCAGCACACTGTATCAATGGTTCTATAATAACAGCACACAGTTCTTCATGATGCAATATAATATCCTTTTCCATGTTCGCAAAACACTCAAAATTGCAATTATCTCTACATTTACCATATACACATCGGTAACAATCAGGGCTTTCAAGACGTAATGTATTGAGCAAAAGTGGATTAAAAACGTTGCTATATAAATCAAGATCTCCTACTGACAAAGCACCTAAAGTCTCACCATGATATGCGTTTTGCAATGCCGCAAACCGTTGTTTTTTTATTTTTCCCGTTTGTTGATGATACTGAAAGCTCATTTTTAATGCAACTTCGATAGCAGACGAACCATTATCTGAAAAGAAAACTTTATCTAATCCATCAGGAGTAATATTCACTATTTTTTCTGCAAGCTGAATAGCAGGTTCATGGGTAAAATTTGCAAAAATAACGTGTTCCAGTTTTTCTATTTGTTCGTTAATTGCTCTATTTATCCTGTTGTTTGAGTGGCCAAAAAGATTTACCCACCAAGAGGATACAGCATCTAGATATCTCTTCCCGTTTATATCGAAGATATAAGCACCCTTTCCGTTTTTTATAACGATTGGTTTAAGTTCTTCATAGTCCTTCATTTGAGAGCATGGATGCCAAATATATTTAAGGTCTTTTTCCACAAGATTCATATACTCAAATCTCCTTTCAAATCTCCTTATATAAGCTGCACAGCATATCATTTTGCACATTCAGCCTTTTTGCACCTTTCTCTACCATTGCAATCACCTCGATGCCAGTCAACCTTTCTATAATCTGTTTGTTATCCCTGTGCATAAAGCTTTTGTCGTCATAATTATTAAGAATAATTCCTCTAATGCAAATACCCTGTTGTTTTACATATTCAACTGTCAAAACAGTATGATTTATTGTTCCGAGTTCTGCTGAAGCAACTATAAGCACTTCAAGCCCTAGTTTTTTAATAATATCAGTCAGCATTATCACTTCACCATCTAACCGTATTGGACATATAATGCCACCGCTTCCCTCAACCGTTATATACTCAAATTCTGATTTAATCCGATTAAAATGACTATAAATAGTATTAAGTTCAATAGTAACGTTTTCAAGTTCTGCCGCTAAATGTGGTGAGACAGGAGTTTTTAAAATGTAGGAAACATAATCATTCGGTTCTTTTTCAATTTTTGCACAATCAAACACAAGTTTGGCATCACCAGCAATAATCTTTTCGTTGATTATTTCTGCTCCGCTAAGTACCGCTTTATAGTACCCTGCATTTATTCCATGATCACATAAAGCTTTTGTAATTAATGCAGTAATGTAGGTTTTACCAACATCTGTACCTGTTGCAGTGATAAATATTCCTTTACTCATAGCATTTGCACCTTATACCCGCAGCCACTTATTATTTCTTTATCTTCTTTAATAGATATACCGCTTGTAGTAAGCATATCACCCGTGATAGCAGCATTAGCTCCAGATAAGAAGGCTCTCTTACCTTTGTCAGCAAGCAACCCCCTGCCTCCTGCAAGGCGAATTGCGCCATCAGGAATGATAAACCTGAAAATAGCAATTGTTCTTAGTACCTCTTCGTCGGAAAGCTTTGGGTTATGCTCCAAAGGAGTACCTTCAATAGGGTTTAGAATATTAACAGGTATGGACCTAATGCCAAGCTCTCTTAAATCCATCACCATATCCAATCTATCCTCAAATTCTTCTCCAAGCCCCAAAATACCACCGCTACAAATTTCAAATCCTACCTGTTGAGCATTTTTAATTGCCGTTATTT
Source organism: Desulfosporosinus burensis (assembly GCF_054657535.1). Taxonomy (NCBI): domain Bacteria; kingdom Bacillati; phylum Bacillota; class Clostridia; order Eubacteriales; family Desulfitobacteriaceae; genus Desulfosporosinus; species Desulfosporosinus burensis. Next base: position 191,002 of record NZ_BAAHYN010000006.1, on the reverse strand, counting down.
TGTCATCATACGTATGCGTAGTGCAGATATTTGGGAAAAATCTTCTTGATGTCTCAAGATTACAATGATATCTTGTAACCCCTGCTTTTTTAAGCAGTTTGAACTGCTCATAGGTTAATAAGCCATGAGAAGCACATAACGATATGTTACATTTTTCTTTAATTGACTTGTATGTATCGCAAATATCCAAAATCTCATTATTATCCAAACCACGTCCAGATGTAACAACTGAGAAGCGAAGCACGCCTTTTTGGTAATTGGTTAAAGCACTGTCTAAAATCTCCTCTCCACAAAGTAGTGAATACTCCTCGACACAAGCTTTAAAATGTACTGACTGGGCGCAATATTTACAGTTCTCTGAACAATTCCCACTTTTTCCATTAATTATTGTGCATATATCAAAAGCGTTTTTACATAAAACTTGTCTAATCTCATTAGCCAACGCTAACAGTTCATCAAGGGGCCAATCATAAAGTAATAGAGCCTCTTCCTTTGTTATTCTGTAACCATTAATAATATTATTTTTTAGTTTTTTAATATAAGACATCTACAAACACCACCAATATTCCTTAAAATTTATTTAGATATTCACTTATATATCTCTCTGCCCCCAGCCAAATAAACACTGATAGGTGGCAAACACCCCCTGCTCATTAATAAACATCGAATCATAGCTCTTCATGAGAGAAAAAATGCCAGAACCTATCCCCTGTACAACCAGTTCCCTAACAAGGTAATTATTAGCCCCAATCTTTTTTAAAGCTCTTAAAAATTCGCGGCACGAACTAAAATATTCTTGTTTTGTGACTTCTTCTACACTAACAAACTTAAATCCAGTTCTAATTAAGTAGTCATGAAGGCATTTGCCTTCAATAAATGGTTCCCTTTTTGTGTGCCCTTCACGGCAACTTAGCTCATGTTGGGTATTAACCTTTGAGCTATTATTCAAGCAAACATATAATTCCTTAAAGGTTCCGGCGCCAAGCGTGCTAAAAATCAGATAACCATCGGTATTTAACAATGCATAGTACTGAGCTAAGGGCTTGGCATAGTCGGTAAACCACTGAAAAACTACATTGGATACAATTAAGTCAAAGGATGGGGCGCCTAGTGATTCGTTACCTATTTGCAGCTTTTCCCCATCAGCTATTAAATAGCTAATATTGGCAAAACCCGATAACTTATCTTTAGCTAAATCGATCATTTCCGGAGCAATGTCAACCGCTGTAATTAGGGCTTTTGGGTATTCTCTGGCAAGGAGTTCTGTAAAAAAACCAGTACCACAGCCGATCTCTAATATGGTCTGAAAGCGACGCTCCGTGCTCTTGATCTTAGCAAGGAGTTCCCTAGCCATCTCCTTCTGAACTATAGCATAATCGTCATAAGTAGCTGCACTTTGACCAAAGTTTTTTTGCACCTGCAGTTTATTTACCATCATAGAACAGATAACCACTCCTCTAGAGTTTGATGAAAATTTCTAAATTCAGTTAAGAACGGGATGTGTCCTACTCCGGGGAAACTGACTAATTGAGCACAGGGTAACTGCCGTTCAATAAAATTAGCGCCCTCTAAGGGACAAAGGTTATCCTCTTCACCATGAAGCAACAAAGTAGGACAAGTAATATTGGGCAAATATGCCCTGACATCAGCTTCCATCAGAAAATCTAAACCAGACTGGGCTTCGAGAAGATCCCATATCCGTCCATGGCAGAGGTAATTGTCTATAATTTTGTCATCCAATTCCCGAGCCTGCTCCTTAGAACTAAACATCAGCTTGTAAAAGTCATTCAAAGTTCTCTCCGGATTTTTACTCAGTCGTTTTTTCATTTTTGTTACCAATACTGAAGGAATACCTCCCTGATAAAGCTCCATCAAACGTACCCTGTGGTACTTAGCATATTCTCCATACTTCATAGAGTTATTTATTGAATACGCATTCTTTATGGAATCCCCGTTATTTTTATTATCTGTATCCACTTCGAGAAAGGTTCCGCTACCCAAAACCTCCTGTGTCTGCGTTTCTGCTAGAAATTTACTCGTTCCACTGACTAATACCAATCCCTGTACTTTATGTAGAAGGTAACTTGCCACCTGGATGGCAACAAGGGACCCCATAGACCAACCTACCAAAACTACTCTAGTCAGACCCTTTTGCTCAATCAACTCAATCACAGCATCTCGATAACTATGCATATTTTTTATTGAAGGCAAGTTAATAGTATACAAGCGATATTTTTGTTCTAGGTAGTTTTTGGTCTCCTGCCAGATACTTTCATCACAGGCCCAGCCATGAATAAGTACGATATTATTTATCTCCGTTCACTTCCCTCTTAAATTATCCCCAGTTCCCGACCGATAAGCTTTATCTGTTCCACTGCCCAAGCCAAATCTTCTCTGCTGTGAGTGGCCATAATAGTCAAACGTAAGCGGGCTGCCTTGGGTGGTACCGTTGGCGGCCTGATAGCCACTGCTAAGATATTTACATCAAAAAGGCGGCTACTAAACTCCAGAGTTACTTCATTATCCCCTACTAAGATAGGAATAATCTGGCTTTCACTGTTTAACAAATTGAATCCTGCCTTGGCTAGTTCTCCCCTCACCCAGGAAGCTTTAGCCAAAACATCTTTTTGCCGCCAATTCTCCAGTTGTACTACCTGAATGGCCGCTTGGATACTGGCCACGACGGCTGGTGGGAGACCCGTGGTAAAAATAAAGCTGCGAGCTTTATTACACAGATAGTCTATTAATACTTTCCGCCCAGCTACATAGGCACCGGAACAGCCGAAAGCCTTACCCAATGTACCCATGTTAATTTCTACCCGATCAGAAACCCCGTAGAAATCCGCTAATCCCCGGCCGTTTTCTCCAAAGACTCCACTCCCATGGGCTTCATCTATCATCAAAACCGCTCTGTACTTTTCCTTTAATTCTACTATTGCAGGAAGGGGAGCAAGGTCTCCGTCCATACTAAAGACACTGTCAGTGACAATCAATTTACGACTGTAACCCTCCGCCTTTTGCATACACCGCTCCAAATCTGCCATATCTTTATGCTTATAGCGCAGAATTTCTGCCCCACTCAGGCGGGCACCGTCAATAATACTGGCATGGTTGAGTTTATCACTGATGATTATATCTCCTCTGCCTACCAGAGCCGTAATTATTCCCACATTAGCCGCATATCCGGAGTTAAATATCAGAGCTGCTTCAGTGTTTTTAAACCGGGCTAAGTCTCTTTCCACCTGATCATACAACTCGTAGTTTCCCACTATCAGGCGTGCCGCAGTAGCACTACAGCCCGATTGTTGAATCGCTTGAATGGCTGCTCTTTTCAACATAGGATGATCAGCAATGCCCAGATAATTATTGCTGCTAAGATTTAATAGCTTTTTTCCCTTGATCTCCACCCATTCGGTCGATGCCCCATGTACAATTTTCATCTCTCGGAAAAGATGCTGTTCATCTAATTTATGCAACGCATTTTCCAGATTCGTGTAAAAATTTTTCATCCACTCTGCCCCTTTTTATTGATACTTAGCTTCTAATTCCTTCATAAATATATATTTACGCATTACTATTGTAAACTAGTTATAATATTTTGGTTTACAATAAATATATATTCTATCCAAATAATTGTCAACTTAATGATATTATCTGAGGTATCTCCCTCTGCCAATCCCAGCGATCTCTCCCCACTAAACCTACGACCCTCTCTTCTCCAATCAACGACCTCTCCTCACAGGACGATCAGAGGTCAACGTCCGAAGCGTTTCAAACTTGGGGCAAAGAGGTTATCTCTAACGCTTATGAGATCTTAGCCCACAGCTTTGATGCATTCAGAGCCCTTCTACAAAACTCCTAAGAACATAAAATAAACCTGCCATTTGGCAGGCTTATTTTAATTCTTAGCCTTAATGATCTATTACTAAATCATTATTCATCTACTTGTGAACAATTTCACCATCAAGCCTCATTTATAAATACCTGTAAAAATACTTATCGATTATCCACCGCGACGATCATCAGAGACGGATATTCTGCCAAATTATAATCGATGGGTAACGGCAGCGTTTTCTCATTTTCGTAAAAAACTCTCACAAAGGGACGATTCGGAAAAGCACTATTTTGTTTTACAACATTCCCTCTTTGACCATTACTCAAGAGAATACCAGACCCAGAGGGATAAACGGATATATGCTTTTTAAAGATTTCAATGATTCGCGGTTCAAAATGTGTATTCCCTTGGGAAACAATATATTCATAGGCCTCATTCGGCTCAATAGCCTTCCGATAAACTCGTTTACTTGTCAGAGCTTCATATACATCTGCTACAGCCGCTAATCTGCCGTACTCATGAATTTTATTTCCTTTGAGCCCCCTAGGATAACCATTCCCATCCCATTTTTCTTGGTGCTGAAAAGCAACATGAGCAGATAGTAAACTGAAGTCGTGGTTCTTACGAAGAATCTCAAACCCATTTGTTGTGTGCTTTTTGATTTCCCCAAATTCTTCTTCTGTTAGCGGCGTCTTCTTATTTAGAATTTGCGCTGGGATCATGATCTTTCCTATATCATGCATGAGAACACCCATACCCAGTTCTATCAACTTCTGTTCAGAATATTCAGAAGCGATTCCCAAGACGAGTGAAATGATGGTAGTGTTAACTGAATGGTGAAACGTGTAATCGTCATATCCTTGTATCTCCGATAAGTTTCCCAGAATATCAGTGCTATACAATAGATCATTGATCATTTCTTGGACAGTCGAGCGGACGTTTGTCACAACCAAAGAACTTTGCAAACCACTTTCAATGTAATTGCTCACATTTTGAATTGTCTTATACGCTACCTCACGAGTTTGACCTGTAATTGCTAAATGAAATTCTACGTCATCCAGTCGATCGTCCTGAATAAATAAGACATCATAACCCATACTTATTAATCGGTCAATATATGAAGCAGTCACGCGTATTCCAGACTGTAATAAAACCCTACCAGAAGAGTTAATCACTGGACGTGCAAGAATAGATCCTTCCTGGACATAACGAGTATTTACCAAACGCATTGATCTCTCACCCTATCCAAAATTCGTCGCATTTACCTCTAAACGATTCAGTTCGCCAAAATTCCCTAAAAACCTTCAGTAATTAAGCAGTCTTAAAAACTTTTCCCTTTAGTCCTATAATACTACCTCGCAATCATTTGCATATCTTTAGAATGCAACTTTTCTTATTAAATGCCCTTAGTTTTTAGAAACAATTTAAAATTTAAGAACTTTTAAACCCGCTAAAAGAACTAAGGTTATCCCAACTGGAACAATAAATCTGACTAAGAACAGATATACCCCGGCTAAACCCATATTTTTAATTTGACCATTATTTGAGATTTCTTGATAAACCTCGTCCTGGCCCCACTGCCAGCCCACAAATAAAGCAATAAAGATGCCCCCTAGGGGAAGAAGTACATTAGACGTCGTGAAGTCATAGAAATCAAAGAAATTCATAGAAAAGACTGTGACATTAGCCAAGATGCTGTTAGAAAGAGTCGCCGTCGATCCTAGTAGACCTATACCAAAAATAGTTAACAAGGTGGCATTTCGCCTTGACCAATGGTACTGCTCTGTTAGATAGGCAACCGGAACTTCCAGTAAAGATAACATGGCTCCGGTAGCAGCTATTGCCGTTAAGACAAAAAACAAGACCATAAAGACACTGCCAAAGGGCATGGAACTAAAGACCGTGGGAATGGTGATAAACAGCAACGGTGGTCCCGCATTCGGTTCAAACCCAAACGCAAAGACAGCCGGGAAAATCGCAATACCCGCCATTAGAGAAACTAACGTATCCGCCAAAGCCACCTTTAGCGCCATTTTGGGAAGGTTTTCATTCTCACCCACATAACTACCGTAGGTGATCATGGCACCCATTCCAACACTCAGCTTGAAAAAAGCTAAGCCCAAGGCAGCTAAAACCACACTAACGGTTATCTTTGAAAAATCAGGTTTAAATAAGAAGGAGAGTCCCTCTGCCGCGCCCGGGAGTGTCAAAGATCGGATATCTATAACTATGAGCAGGATAAAGAGTAGTGGCATCAGTACTTTTGTTACCCGTTCAATTCCTTTGGTCACCCCAGCCATAATGATGGTTCCAGTCACAAGTAAGACAAACACTTGCCAAAACAAGGGTTCCCCTACTCCAGACACAAGTGTTTTAAAGACAAGGGATGTTTCTTCTGGTTCGGTTGAAAGGAGTGTCCCGCCAGCCGCTTTAAAGATATAAGCATAAACCCATCCAGCTACTGATGTGTAGAAGGCCATAATCAAGAAGGCGCTTAACACTCCTGCACTTCCCACTAAGTACCAAGGTTTTCTTGGTTGCAAAGCTTTGAAAGCCCCAACTGCATTTGCTTTCGTGTGACGACCAATCAAATGTTCAGATAACATTACTGGCAAACCCATCACTGCGAGACACAATAAATAGACCAATATGAAAGCGGCACCGCCATTTGCCCCTGTGACATAAGGGAATTTCCATATGTTACCCAATCCAACCGCAGAACCGAGCACTGCCGCGATGACACCAATACTACTTGAAAAACCTTCACGTTTTTTCGGAGTTTCTTGTTTCATACATGTTCACTTCATTTCTATCATTTTTTGGATTTCTCTAGTATTTTTTATTATTTCACTTATATTATTTTTATTTTTCTTACTTACCTCAGCCAGTCGCTTTGAATTTTAAGTTGACTTCTACAAGGATACTGATAATAATACTTATTTACAACCAACTACACCTCCTAGTAGCTTCCTTTGCTTTTTATGCCAAACCAAAAAAGCCCTTTCTCATTAATATTCTTTACTGAAGAAGGCATTTCTATCATTATTTACATCCTTAAAAAAGCTCTCCCGTCATCGGACTTACAAAACTGTCTCCGTCAGTCGAAATTGATCCACATCGACCAGACCTAAATCCGTTATCTTCAATTCTGGAATCACTGGCAGAGAGAGAAAGGCTAAAGTCATAAAAGGGTCCACGTTTTTACTAATCCCCAGAGTTAGTGCTTTCTCGTGTAACTCATCTAGGATTTGGGCGACTGCTTCAGCATCCAGGTCCGTCATGAGACCTGCAATCGGCAGGGAAATCTTCCCGATCACCTGATTTCCACAAACTAGACAAAGTCCTCCACCCATTTCTACGCAAGTTTGAATCGCTAAATTCATTTCTTCATCGCTCATACCTACGACCACAAGATTGTGAGAATCATGGGCAACTGTAGAAGCAATAGCTCCTTTTACTAAGCCTAGTCCTTCCACAAATCCAACACCCACATTCCCTGTTCCATGATGACGTTCGAGCACCGCGATTTTTGCTATTTTCTGAGTAGCATCTGTTTGAACAAATCCGTCGTTGACTGGAAGTTTGCGTATCAAAGCTGAAGTAACTAGGGAATGACCCTGGACCCCAATAACCTGGACCTGAGCGAGACCTGGATCTGTAACTTGATTTGTAACAGGATCGGAATTTGGATCTAATTCAAGATTTAGATTACGTTTCGCCGAAACTCTAAGTTTTGAAGGAGACCAATTCCCAAGATGTACACTTTCCGTGAGTTCTGAAACACTAAAGTGTGAAAACCTTGGACGCTCCCCTCTAGTACTTTGTTTTACTCCGCGCCAATAGACTTCTTCAATTTCAAAGCGATCTAGGTCTTTTAAAATGACAAAATCCGCTTGATACCCTGGAGCAACTGCACCCAAACCATGAAGCCCAGTCGCCCGAGCTGCATTGATGGTCGCCATTTGAATTACTTGGATTGGGTCCATCCCTGCTTTAATTGCTAAGCGTACCAGATAGTCAATACTTCCTTCGTGGATTAGATCAGTCGGATGACGATCATCCGTTACCAAAAGGCATTGTCCGGAGTTTTTGCTCGTCACTGCTGGTAAGAGGTCCAAAAGGTTTTTAGCGGCGCTTCCCTCACGGAGCATAACATGAAACCCGCGGCGTAAACGATCTCTCATCTCTTCAACCGTTGAACATTCATGTTCGGTATGTATCCCAGCTCGATAATAGGCGTTAAGATCCTGCGCTGAAATTCCGGGGGCATGACCATCCTTAAAAGAAAGCGGAAGTTCTAACTTTTCCACCATGTCAGGCAGTGCTGCGATTACCCCATGAAAATCCATAACTTCTCCAAGTCCTATTACTCTAGGATGTTCTAAAAACTCGGACAAATCCTTTGCACCAAGTCTAGACCCAGATGTTTCTAAGCTTGTCGCAGGAACGCAAGAAGGTAGAGCAACATAGGCATTAAAGGGTAAGGTGTCGAGGCTATCGAGTATGTAACTAATTCCTTTGGTTCCCATAACGTTGGCGATTTCGTGAGGATCAACGACGGCCGTGGTTACGCCGTGAGAAAGAAGGAGTGAACAGAATTCCTCCGGACTGAGCAGCGAGCTTTCGATATGAACATGTCCATCGATCAATCCAGGAACAACATAATTTCCGTTCAAATCCAATTCCATCTCCGCATCTTTAAACGTTCCAATGCCGACGAAATATCCTTGGTGAATACCGATTTCCGTTTCATGAATTTCGCCCGAAAAAACATTAACTAACCTTGCCCTTCTCAGAACCAAGTCAATCTTTACCAGTCCCCGGGCCTCATCCATTCGCTGCTTAAAACTCGACATACTTATCTACGCTCCTATCATACTGACTTCCAAATGCAAGTCAGGGACGGTTCTTAAACTTGCATTTAAGAACCATCCCTGCTTCCTTAGACGTTGCACATGGAATGGACTTTGTGTACCATACAAGTCCCTACGCAAGTCCTACCCGCTTCATGACTCGGTTTAGACTCCGTGTCGAGCTCTCTTTAAGCCGAGGAACGTCGATCGTCAGAAGCTGTCGGTCTTTCATCACAATTTGTCCATCCACCATAGTAAGGCGCACATCGGATGATGTTACCTGATAGACAAGTTGTGAATAAACATCGACATGTTCGTTAGGCCAAGTGTGTAACCCCTGTAAGCTCACCACTGCCAAATCCGCTTTTTTCCCAACTTCCAAACTTCCCAAATCATGTTCATGACCTATAGCCCGTGCCCCACCTAGTGTGGCTAATTCAAATACTTTATGGGCTGGCATGACGGTCGGTCCGTGCAGGGGTTTTTGGATCAAAGCTGCGTGACGCATCTCTCGGAATCCATCGAGATTATTATTGCAGGGTGCCCCATCTGCAGCTAAGGATACCTCTGCTCCACGTTTGATAAGTTCTGGAATCGGCGCAATTCCTGATGCCAATTTCAAATTTGAAGAAGGGCAGTGGGAAACTCTCGTTTTTGTCCGGGTCAAAATTTCTTTTTCTGCTTCATCCAGCCAGATACAGTGTGCTAAGATCAACTTTGGACCGGTTAGCCCAACTTTGTCCAAATAAATAATATTACGCATCCCCCGTGTACTCTCCACTATCTGAATTTCCGAACGGTTTTCAGAGGCGTGGGTGTGCACAAAGGCGTTTTTCTTACGAGCAAGTCGGGATACTTCATTTAATAATGTATCGGTACAGGAAATAACAAATCGAGGTGTAAACGCCACTTCGAGACGGCCATTCCCTTGCCCGTGATATTTATCATATAAATTAACGCTTTCTTGTAAGGAATCTTCTGTCGATTCTTGCAACGAACTTGGTATATCACCATTGCAATCATCCATCATAACCTTTCCACTTAAAGCTCTCAAGCCACTGGAGAGGATAGCCTCAAAGGCATGTTCCGTATGATGCACAGTTTCCATGTCTACAATTGTCGTCGTTCCTCCAAGGAACAGTTCACCAATTCCAAGTAATGCAGAATCATATAAAGATTCTGGGTCATGTCCACCTTCTAGCGGCCAAATTTTTAGTTTTAGCCAGTCTAATAATTCTAAATCATCGGCCTGTCCCCGAAATAATGTCTGACATAGATGAATGTGAGTTTGAATCAAACCGGGAATTAACAGGTCACCACGGATGTCAATCACCTGATCGGCTGGCTGTTCGATGACTCCTCCAATTGCCACGATCCTTGATCCGTCGACAAGCAGATCACCCTGAATAATTTCACGTTGTGCATTCATAGTCACAATATTTGCATTTTTAAAGAGAATACGCATCCTATTCCATCCTTCCCCTTTACACGAAAGCGACCGAAAGGCGCCAAGCGTTAGGTTTACCTAAGACTATATAGAAGTCCGAAGTCCGAGATTAATAATACGAGCTGGGTTAAGTTATTGTAGTATGCCGCACGTCGATATAGCTCCTAGATTAGATTAACTATACTTCATATAGACTAGAAATTACACCAAAATTTTCTATATGGAGAGATGTGTTCCAGCCACATCTCTCCAAACTACTTTGTAAGTTAGATTAATGACCACCGATAATAAAGTGGATGATAAAGAGCACCGTGAAGACATACATAACCATATTGTTTTCCTTATGCCTGCCGCTCACTAATTTGATGAGCGTGTAAGACATAAATCCAAACGCGATACCTTGGGCAATCGAGAAGGTTAGAGGCATCATGACGATCGTCATGAAGGCAGGCAAAGCCTCAGTAAAGTCGTCAAAATTAATGTGAACTACTTCACTCATCATCAAGACACCCACCAAAATTAGAACAGGTGCGGTTGCTTGCCCAGGAATCAATCCGACCAGAGGAGCAAAAACAAGTGAGACTAAGAAGAGACCTGCAACTGTTACTGCAGTCAGTCCGCTTTTACCGCCCTCGGCTACGCCGGAGGCACTTTCAATATAAGAGGTTACTGTAGGAGTTCCCACTGCAGCTCCGAACATCGTTCCCACTGAATCTGCCATCAAGGCTTTTCCAGCACGGGGTAAATTCCCGTTCTTATCTAAAAGTCCCGCTTTACGTGATACTCCGAGTAAGGTACCGATATTGTCAAACAAGTCTACAAGAGTGAAGGCAAAGAGAATTGAAATAAAACCATAACTTATAGCTCCCAAAATATCCAGTTCAAACGCCACCGGTGCAATTGCTGCCAAAGGATTGGTCATTGAGATAAAACTGGATATTCCAGTTGGATACGGAGAAACGCTCATAATCATACTCAACACTGTCGTAGCAATAATCCCGATCAACAAACCGCCTTTAACTTTCCTAGCGATCAACGCGCCCGTAAAGATCAGACCGAAGACAGTGACGAGAACGCCCGCTGACTTCATATCGCCCAGTTTTACAAACGTGGCCTGGTCAGCTACAATAAGCCCACCGTTTTTAAGTCCAATAAACGCAATAAACAAGCCTATTCCTACCCCGATAGAAATCCGTAAGACGGGAGGGACACCTTCAATAATCCACTCTCGAACTTTCGTGACCGTCATGAGAAAGAAGACGACACCAGAAATGAAAACTGCACCAAGTGCGGTTTGCCAACTAAGTCCCATACCAAGAACAACAGTGTACGTAAAGAAGGCGTTAAGCCCCATTCCCGGTGCTAAGGCGATCGGATAGTTGGCATACAAGCCCATAATCAGGGTACCAAATGCTGCGGCAATGGCCGTGGCGGCAAACGTAGCGCTAATAGGCATCCCGGCGTCCTTTAAAATTATCGGGTTAACAAACAAAATATATGCCATGGTAACGAACGTGGTTACCCCTGCCAAAATTTCTGTCCGTACATTGGAACCTAATTCGTTAAGGTGAAAGAACCTTTCTAAAAAGCCTTCTGGTTTGTCTGACGGTGGATTCTTCTTATTTGTAACGGTTGACATGAACAGCCCTCCCATTAAAATAGGATTTTTTATCATTTGCTTCATTTCTACTTGGGTAGTTTAAGCTAAACCTACTAATTTTATTAAACTTAATGTGGCATGCTTCTTCGGATGGATTTTACGGTAATAATAAGTGCATCATAAATAATTAACACTTAAACAATACTTAACCTTTTGATCCTGATTCCTGATTCTCCCTTCTCCCTTCTCCCTTCTCGCTTCTCGCTTCTAACCTTTAACTCTTTCTCTCTTACCTCTCTGCTCCCACTATTCTCTTTCTTTTTACGCTCCCAAACCCTCCTTCTTGTCTGCAAGTGCTAGCAGAATTTTTTCTGGCGTCGCTGGTAATGATGTGATCCTCACTCCCACAGCGTCATCAATTGCATTGATGACCGCCGCAACCGTCGGAAGCATTGCAGGTTCTCCAAGTCCCTTGGCGCCGAAGGGACCTGTGCATTCTGCTTCTTCTACAAAAAAGGCTTCTATATTAGGCACATCTAAGGCCGTGGGAATCAAATAACTCGATAAGGCCGGGTTCTTGATTTTTCCTTCGTGTAACTCTAGCTCCTCAAGCAATGCATAGCCAATTCCTTGAGCTACACCGCCCGCAATTTGTCCTTCGACTTGTGTAGGGTTGAGAGCTTTTCCTACATCATGAACTGCGACGACTTTAAGGACATGAACCATCCCTGTTTCAGTATCTACCTCCACTTCAGCTACCTGACACCCAAACGCATAAGGCCAGTACGGTGCTCCCTGCCCGGTTTCAGGATCTACCGGAGTTGAACGCGCTGTCGAACTTTCTGCACTAATAAAGCGCTCACCTTGCAAACGCGCATGAAAGACCATTTCCTCGAGAGGCATTCGACGGGATGGATCCCCTTTGACTCCTATAAAGCCCTCTTTCAGCTCGATCCCCTCAGCCGTTGGACAAGAAAATTTGTGAGCAGCATAATCTAACAAACGAACTTTTGCTTGACGAACCGCTCTTAAAACAGCATTCCCCGTATTGTAGGTTTGTCGAGTCGCGGCGGTTGTCCCCGAATCCGGCGTAGCATCCGTGTCAGCAGAATAGACACAGATATCCTGAGCTTCAAGTCCAAGTTCTTCGGCAACGATTTGAGCATAAATTGAATTACTTCCCTGACCCACATCGACCGCCCCTGTCAGGACCGTCGCTGAGCCATCATCATGAATTTCCACATAGGCACTCGAGACGTCTGGGAAGCCATTCCCATAACCTGTCCCATACCAGGCACAGCCTAGACCGATTCCGCGCTTTTTCATAACCTGTCCTCCCCCTTTTGGAGATACGGTGCGATTTTTGCCAGACACTGATCAAGTGGGATGCTACCCGTTAAAACTTGCCCGGTGGCTGTCGTACTTCCCACTTTAAAATGATTGAGTAAGCGAATTTCGAGCGGAGTAATTCCCAATGCCTTGGCCAAGAGATCCATTTGGCTCTCATAGGCTAGAACTGTTTGAGCCGCTCCAAAACCACGCATTGCTCCTGCATATGGGTTGTTGGTGAAGACAGCATAACTATCAATGGACACGTTCGGAATGACATAGGGTCCGGTAGCGTGTACGGCAGACTTACGCAAAACATTGATACTCCAGGATGCATAAGCACCAGCGTCTCCAATAATTTTTGCTTCCATGGCCACTAGTTTGCCGTCCTTAGTTGCTCCAGTCTTATAATGCATCCGCATCGGATGGCGTTTCGAATGAGAATAAAACGACTCTTCCCGGTTATTTTCCATTTTTACAGGTCGGAGCGTTGTCAAAGCTAATAAAGCGGCAATAATCTGGAGCGAAATGTCTTCACGTCCTCCAAAAGCCCCTCCAACTGCTAAGGTTTTGACTTGGACTTGGCTAAAGCGGAGTCCTAGAGCATGGGCTATTTCGCCTCTGTCATAGTGGGCGTATTGGGTTGCAGTCTGTACTACCATGTGTCCTCGTTCATCGACATAGGCGAGCACTGCCTCAGGCTGCAAAAAGGCATGGTCGACATGTTGGGTATTATAATCATTCTCTATCACCACATCTGCCAAAGCCCAACCTTCTTCCATCGTTCCGCGACGGATTGGCATATGGTAGAGGACATTAGTTGGCTTGATCTCGGGATGAAGAGGGAGTGCCTCTGGCAACATAGCCTGCTCTGGTTCGAAAACCGCAGGCAGCACTTCGTAATCAACTTCAACCAGTTTAGCAGCAGCTCTGGCAATTTCAAGAGTTTCAGCACCTACCACGGCGACTGGGTCTCCGACCATGCGTATATACTCTGCTAAGACAGGTTGATCACGGAAAAGCACACCATGGGAATTATGCGGAACATCCTTTGCCGTTAAGACAGTGACCACACCCTCTAACTCCATTGCCTTATCGGTCACGATTTTGCGAACCCGTGCATGGGGATAGGGGCTTCGTACGATGACTCCATAGAGTTGATCTGGCAAATTCACATCCGCTGGGAATCTGGTCTGTCCGAAAACTTTTCCCCACGCATCTTCTCGGATAACACGGGAACCCACTACGGTCGTGTTCATTGTTTTCCCTCCTGAGAAGCTATTTTAACGGCACGCAGGATCTTATCATACCCTGTACAACGACAAAGATTTCCCGACATGGCCACCGATATTTCATCATCACTAGGCTGCGAATTCTTATCGAGGAGGTTTTTAGCAGAAAGCACCATACCCGGCGTACAAAAACCACATTGTACTGCGCCAACTTCGACGAACGCTTTTTGAACCGTATGAGGCTTGTGCCGATTCCCTACTCCTTCAATTGTAGTAATTACACTTCCATTCGCTTGAGCTGCGAGAACTAAGCAGGAGTTGACGGTTTTCCCATCGATTATAACGGTACAGGCACCACATTCTCCTTCGCCACATCCCTCTTTAGTTCCCATCAGGCCTAAACGATTGCGCAACACATCAATTAAACGTTCCTTGGGATCGATGTTTAAGGTATAGGGCTTATTATTGACAACTAGTTTCATGTCCATCATGCCATTAAACCCCCTTCTGGAATGAATGAAGCAAGTGCCTCTCTAAAGACCCCGGATACCGCTACCTGTTTGTACGGAGCTGACGCTCGAGCGCCTAAAGCTTCCCGAACGATCCTTTGTACTTGTTCGACCCCTTTTTCGATCCAAGCCTCATTTATTTCCTGACCGCTCAATTCTTGAGCGAGAGATTCACTTAAAAACGCCCGTCTGCCCACTGCTCCCAAAGCGACTCGGACATCGGTAGCCAGATCGCCCTCTATTTCGATTGCCACTGCGACACTGAGGCGAGCAATGGCTAAAGCACGTCGTCGACCTAGTTTTGCAAACCCACTTTGTAAACCTTTTAAAGGAATCCTGAATCCCCGGATGAGAGTATCCTGTGTCAGAAGTGGCGTACGACTTAATAAACGTTCTAATGAAACTACCTCGTCACCATTCCCAGAAATTAGCTCAACCTCTGCACCCAATGCTAGCAGCGGTGGTAGTCCGTCAGCCGCCGGCGAACAGTTGCCCAAGTTTCCACCAAGAGTCGCTTGATTACGAATTTGAGGAGAGCCCATCGTTTGGCAAGCGAGCCACAGAGCATGGGCATGCTTATCAATAAGTTCGTTTTGTCCCAGTTCAGCAAAGGTCACCATACTGCCAATCTCTAAATACTCTGGCGTTTTCCGAATTAATTTGAGATCAGAAATTTTGCCGAGATCAATGAGGGCGATCGGCTGAATTTTACCTGTTTGCATAAACAGTACTAGATCGGTTCCCCCAGCCAAAAAGGCAGCCTCGGATGTCCGGGCAATTTCCACAGCTTCTCTCACGCTCTGCGGTTGAAAATACTTCATTTTTCCCCACCCCCTCTATATTTGAACACAACAAAAAGCGACCGTGTATAAAACTCTATAAACCATCTGTTGGCTCATAGAGAAGCAATTACGGTCGCCTCGTAGAAACCCCTGACCCTATTATCAAGGATATATGAGATATAAAACATTATTCAATTCACATTACAGTATACAAATTCGCGATGAAATTGAATTATCCTCCCGAGAATAAAAAAAAAATTTAGAATTTTTATTATTACAATTTATCAATATTTTGGAAGTTGCAAGCGTTAAGTTAGGCGTCTATAGGTTCTCTTTCAAGCTGAGAGGTTCGAGTAAGTGGCTCGACAGAATACTTAGCAATACGGCGCTCCCAATCGCCCGAGCTTTCTCCGAAATTGTCCAACAGTATTCCTCACGCCCCCGAGGATCTATATCTCCAACTTTAACGAACGCTTCAACCGGAGTATCTGTTCGCAATAATCCTCTTAAAACGCCGTTTATCGATGAAACGATTTTCTCCTTAGCTATTCCGTCTTCAATCTCGCCTAAGCAATCCCCAGCCATGATCTGTTCTCCAATGTTTCTTTGCGCTTTGAATACTCCGGCTTGTGAGGAATAGACGACTCGTTCCTTGGAAAAACCTTCGATAACCCCCGGAATTCCCGTATTTGCCTGAGCAGTTCCAGAATAGATCAATTGGCCTAAGAAATGACCACGATTCGTCTCAACGACCACATCGACATCGATTTGTGCCGTGAAACCCGGCCCCAATCCAATCGTCAGCAGAGCCATATCTCGCTTGGTCCCTATGTTACGTTTGGCCAGGATCGCATCGATCAATATAGAAGGTTTAAGTTCTGGCAACTTCTCTAAATCAGGGTCAACTAAAATAGGTATTTCCCCAGCTTGCCAGGCAACTTCACACTCTTTAGAATGCTCCACTCGGCAAGCGCTAATTCCTTCCACCTGGCATCTACCTTCAGCCACCGCTGTCCCAAAACAGACTGGCCAACGAACCATGAGTGGCTTTGCCACCTCAGTCATTACGACTCTAAACCCTGCTCTAGCCAAAGTCCAAGCCACTCCAGAGGCTTGTTCTCCAGCACCCCGCACTAATACGACCGGCCCATTCATAACGAGATTCTTTTTCATAGGCTCGTTTCTCCTTACTAGTATCCTTTAGCAAATCCTTTACCCAAATCCGCAAACAGTATCTTTCTAGTAAACACAACACAAAAACCTTCTGTTTCAATGCTTCCTACTTAGGTCTAACGCACCGTTTAACTTGCTCCTACCCCAAGGAGCTTGAGAATGGATGGAAATGTCTAGAGATTAAGTTTAAGTAAGGCTCGATATTCTTCGGGTGTGTCGACATCTTGAAATATGTGTTCCTCCACCGGAAACTTGCTCCATCGTTCTGGATAGCGATATAAGACTTCCCTGCCGCCTTGTTCCCCTTTAAGCTCCAAAAGTTCAGATAGATAACGCCGATGGAAAAATACTGGAGATCCAGCCTTCTCTCCCGCCATCGGTACAAGAAAGTCTGGTTGAGTATCGAAGACTGCCTGTAGGCAGGCGGACAGACATTGAACCGATATGCCCACTTGGTCACCAGGTAAAAATCCGATCCCTTGCACCTCTGCGTTTAAGTCTTGCAAGCCCATACGGATTGTCTCCGCTAGAGGTTGCGGTCCAGGTGCCTGGTACCATATTCCACCGCAGGACTTAAATCTAGCTATACCCTTTGTCGGAATATATCTCTCAATCGGCAGTCTAGCTACAACAAAAACCTCAGCATTCGTGTGCCGAAGTTCAATTCCCTCTAGGACAGTCTGTAGAACATAAGCGAGCACCGTGGCTTCTTTCCATGGTAGCGCCAGCTTATCTTGCCCCATCCGAGTAGCTAGACCCGCAGCCATTACCACAAATCGCACCACTGAATTACTCCCTCCTTGGCATCCCCTACGGCAAGTCGCAAATGAATTGGTTTCTGTTTAAGATTACTAGCTTCCTCTTGAAGCTCAGCCCATTTGTGAGAAAGATCTCGTAAAAGATCGATATCCCCTATTAATTCTTGTTTGTCAGTGGGATCTGACGTTTCTGCCACTCCTCTGGGACTGTTCAAGAAAATGACCCACGAAAGATTCTCATATTGGGGAGCAAAAACGGGAGATCTCAAGAAATAGCGCCAGGCGCTCTCAGCGTTCAAAACACGCCCAATCAGGTCCGAACACCTTTCAGATCGGTGAACTTGATCTGGCTGTAGGACGTTTCCCCATAAACCCCGATCCAATACTATCACCGCACAATCTGATCGCAAAGGAATCTGGGGCTCATGGGACTCCCAGCACTTCAACCGAAGCCTTCGAGCCCCATCTCCCTCAATCACCCAACACCGTTTATGCAAGTTAGGGACGGTTCTTTCACTTGCATGGCACCCCAACGAAAGACGATCCGCGTCGATAGCTGCATCGACCGCTTCAACTGATGGACCGATCCATTTTCCGCTTTTATCCTCTACCTTGACATACCAAAAACAAGCACCATCTTGTTCCTCTGGCGGATCAGCACTTTTCCAAATGTACATCTGTTGCTCAGGAAAAACTTTTGTCGTCGTCGTAGCAATGACCTGCTGTCCGGCCGACTTAAGTTCCTGAGTGATCGAGCGCAAACAGGTTGTTTTTCCTCCAGCTCCTATAAACGTTACAACCTGTACACGTCTAATCATATCCCACAAACTACCAGATATGCAACCATTTCTTGACCGAATGTCTGAACTAGTCACGTTCTTCTCCTAACCTAGGGGCAATTCACCCAATTCACCCTCTACCTATAAATTCTACTCTGTTGTAGAGGCAATTCATGAATTGCTCCTACTTCTTATAGGGGGTTCCCTGTAAGGGAAGGGAACATCTAAGCTTGCCATCAAACTTATAATATGCTGAAGCAACCGCTGGTGCCGTTGGAATAGAGGCAATCTCGCCTACTCCTTTGGCGCCATAAGCCAGTGGGGAGGAATTCTTTTCTATAATCACCGATTCAACTTCGGGCATTTCTGTCGAACGCAGGAGTCCTAACTTTGCATACTTGGTTGTTGGTACACCATTTAGAAGGGGGAAATCCTCACGCAAAGCATATCCTAACCCCATACATACCCCGCCTTCGATCTGCCCTTCTATTGCTTTGGGATTGATAGCCCGTCCGACATCGTGTGCAGCGACAACTTTTTCTACCATTCCCTGCTCATTTAATAATACCACATGGGTTGCGTAACTATAAGCCACGTGACTAATCGGGTTCGGCTTATCCGAATCCATAGGGTCAGTTTCCCCCAAGTATTCTCCATCAAATTCGTGTCCATCTAAATCCTCAAACGAGGAATTATGCATAGCTTGTTGTAATTTTAGAGCAGCCTGACGCACTGCCTCACCACTAAACATGGTCTGGCGCGAAGCGGTTGTCGTACCAGAATTAGGCGTCATACAGGTATCCGGGGCTCCCACTTCAATCAGTTCGATTGATAACCCTGTTGCTTCATGGACGATCTGAGTTGCAATCGTAGCAAAACCCTGTCCAATGCAAGCAGCACTTGTCAGCACCAATGCTTTGCCATTAGTGATTTTTATTTTTACCCGCCCAGTATCAGGTAGGCCCACTCCAATTCCGGTATTTTTCATCGCACAGGCAATACCAGCAGCATGAGGATGGGACTCATACACCTCACGAACTGCACGTAGAGTTTCCTTGATTGCTGTTCCTTCATCCGTGATCTGACCTGTGGAATTTACCATTCCTGGTTCTAAAGCATTGAGATATCGAATTTCCCAGGGGGAAATCCCAACCTTTTCAGCTAAGAGGTCCATATTTGTCTCAGCAGCAAAAGAGGACTGCGGGACACCGAAACCCCTAAATGCGCCTGCCGGGGGATTATTGGTATAAACACATTGCCCAACAATATCGACATTCGCTAACTGATAAGGACCGCTAGCATGGGTACAGGCCCTTTGCAGAACCGCTGTACCTAACGAAGCATAGGCCCCAGTATCCGCCACGATTTTGGCGACCATGGCCGTAAGTTTGCCTTCTGCATCACAACCTGTTGTAACTTCCATTTCCATGGCGTGCCGCTTGGGATGAACTAAGATGCTTTCTTGGCGAGTAAACGTGAGCTTGACAGGTTTCTTCGTTTTAATCGCTAGCAAAGCAGCGTGATGCTGGACGCTTAGATCCTCTTTGCCGCCAAACCCGCCGCCAACCAGCTTGCTTATCACACGCACTTTTTCTGCTGGAAGACCGAGCATTGCCATAATCCCATGTTGATCGTCATAAACGCTCTGATCCCCAACATAAACCGTTACTCCCCCGTCTTCCTGAGGGATTGCTAAAGCACTTTCCGGTTCCATAAAAGCGTGTTCAGTAGGTGGAGTTGTATAGCGATTCGTAACGACATGAGCGGATTTAGCTAACGCTTCCTCAGTATTCCCTCGTTTAACCTTGGTCGTGCTCAGCAGATTCCCTTTCTGGTGAAGACGTGGGGCTTGATCTGCCAGGGCTTCAGTCGGACTGAGAATCGGTTTGAGCTCTTCATAGTCCACTTTAATCAAGTCCAAGGCTTCTTTGGCTTGTTTTTTCGTTTGAGCTGCTACTATGGCAATAGCATCGCCGATATACCGTGTTTCTTCTCCAATCGATACCATGGTCGGCCAATCATGAAAAATATGACCGTGATAGCGGTCTGCCGGAATGTCTTCTGCGGTTAAGGCAGCTTCCACACCTGGATAAGCACGTGCTGCAGAGACATCAATGTTTTTGACAAGAGCTCGAGGGTATTTGGTCCTTAGAACCGCTGCGTAAAGCATATTATCGACATGCATATCATCGGCATATTCACCCGTTCCCATAGCCTTTTCACGAGCATCCACACGTTGAACACTTGTACCAATTCTAGCCCCAGGCTGTAAAGACTTAGGGTGAATTTCCCCTCGTAATACTTGAGCCGCTAAGAAGATACCTTGCTCAATCTTTATATACCCTGTGCAACGACAAATATTGCCACGAATACTCTGTTTAATTTCCTGGGATGTGGGGTTATCATTCTTATCAATTAAGGCTTTGGCGCTGATAATCATACCAGGTATACAAAACCCGCATTGAACTGCGCCGGCTTCGGCGAAGGCCCATGTATAAGCTTCCTTTTCTCGCTCGGATAGACCTTCTACCGTTAGGAGTTTTTTACCGGATGCTTTGGCGACCGTTAATATACAGGCTCGCATCGCTTTACCATCAACCAACAACATGCAAGCACCACAAGCGCCTTCTCCACACCCGTTCTTCAAGGAAGTAACCTGAATTTCGTCTCGTAAATAATCTAGTAGGTTCATATCCTCTTGCACAGAGTAAACTGTGTCATTAATATCAATGTTATACACTTTCCTCAACCTTTCTCTTAAGGAATGGCTTACGGGGTAAATAGTTTCCCGTGGGTTTTTCTTCAATAAGATGCCCATTTTGAACAACTTGCTTGCCGCGTAAAAACACCTGAGTCGCTTGACCGGTCTGTTTAAACCCTTCGAAAGGAGTATAATCGACGTCTTGATGCAGTGAATCAACCGAAATTACGGATGAGATACGCGGATCCCAGACCACAAGGTCTGCATCGCTTCCAGGAGCAATGGTTCCTTTACGAGGAAACAGTCCAAATAATTTTGCCGCATTCGTAGAAGTTAGGGCCACGAATTCATGAATTGATAGTTTTCCAGTCATAACCCCATAAGTGTAGAGCAAACCCATCCTAGTTTCCACTCCGGGCGCTCCGTTGGGGATTTTACTAAAATCGTTAAAACCTAACTCTTTTTGTCCTTGATAGTTAAACGCACAATGATCCGTCGCCACAACATCCAAAATCCCCGTTTGCAGACCTGACCATAACTCTTGCTGATGATCAATGGATCGTAAGGGTGGAGAAATCACATACTTAGCACTATTAAACCCTTCTAAGTTGTAATAGCTGTTGTCTAGCAAAAGGTATTGTGGGCAGGTTTCAGCATAAACCTCGATTCCTTTCAGCTTAGCCTTCGTCACTGCTTGGAGCGCACCCTTGCAGGTGAGATGGACAATGTAGAGAGGAGCTTTTGCAATTTGGGCAAGGGCTATAACCCGGGCAGTCGCTTCCTCTTCTGCTTCTGGAGGTCTAGTTAAGGGGTGATATTTCGGCGAAGTTTTTCCTTGAGCGACAGCCTCGTGGACTAAATCATAGATGACATCCCCATTTTCACAATGAACACAAACAAGTGCGCCACTCTCTCCGGCATGGCGTAAAGCTTGTAATAAAGCACCGTCATCCACTTGCAAAATATTTTTATAGGCCATATAGAGTTTAAATGATGGCACACCTTCCACTTGAACTAAATCCGTGATTTCTTGCGCTATTTGTTCATTCCAATCTGTGATGGCCATATGAAATCCATAGTCCACATAACACTTACCCTCGGCCTTGGCATGCCAATTTTCCAAAGCCTCTTTCAGGGTTTCTCCTTTAAACTGAGTGGCAAAATCAAGGATGGTCGTTGTCCCACCCAGTACTGCTGCTTTCGACCCCGTGAAAAAATCATCCGCTGTAGAAAACGTTCCCATCGGCAGGTCAAAGTGGGTATGCGGATCAATCCCCCCCGGAAATAAAAAGCAGCCATCCACATCTATCGCCTGATCTCCAGGTTGCTTGATCTCGTAGCCTATGGCCACAATTCTCTCGCCTTCAATGCGGACGTCTGCTTGATACATATCTGCAGCCGTAACTATCGTTCCACCGTTTAACACTATACCCATGTTCATTTCTCCTTTGCGAAGTGCGATGCACGATGCGCGATGCGCGAACATCGGACTTAGAATTCCAAACCCCGGCCAGCGGACCTTTAAACCTTCATCCCTCGGACTTCGCACCTCGAACCTCGAACCTCGATGCAGAGCACTTCTCGAAGTGCGATGTTCGATGCGCGATGCTCGAACATCAGACTTAGAATCCCTCTGCGCTCATCCTTATTCAAAAAAAAGCTGCTCAAACCAACATTCGCTCTACTTATATACTATGGAAACATTCAGATTTTGCTGTATGCAGAACTCTACATGCCTTTAATTCTTCTAACCCTGCTGCACATTCTAAATAACCTTGAGTGTTCTGTATGCACTCTCATATATAGGATACCTACTTGAGATGGAGTTTTACCCCCATCTCAAGTCTTGTTATACTAATTTAGGCGTAAGCGTAAATACGAGCCTTAACTTCCAACTACAAACCAATCTTAAACTATGAACCTCGAACTCAAAACTCGAACATCGCTCCTCGCGCATCGAACCTCGCTTAAGCGTATATATGGGTCCCCGTCTTTCCCGCAACAGCCTCTTCCAAGGACTCTGGATTAGTAATGATCGCTTCTTTTCCGCCATTTTCTAAGAAACTAATCACCGCCTGAATCTTAGGAAGCATACTCCCAGGGGCAAAATGGTTTTCTGACACATATTGCCTTAATTCTGCTAAAGTCACCTTATCTAAAGCTTTTTCATTAGGCTTACCATAGTTTAGATAAACTGTCGGTACACCCGTTGAGATGATTAACAAATCAGCCTTAATATCTGAGGCCAAAAGACTAGTAGCAAAATCCTTATCAATTACGGCGTCGATACCCTGCAACATGCCATCTGCGTTTTTGACTACAGGAATTCCGCCACCACCTACACTGATAACACAATAGCCATCGCGTACCAGCTTATTGATAACATCTTTTTCTACAATCTCTTGAGGTAGCGGAGAGGCAACCATCCGGCGATACCCTCTCCCAGCATCTTCAATCATAACCCACGATGGGTTAGCTTTTTGAATTTGCTCAGTTTGCTCCTTGGTGTAAAATGATCCAATAGGTTTGGATGGTTTCTGAAAGGCTGGGTCATTATCCGAAACCACAACTTGTGTCACAACTGTAACAGCGGTTTTATCCATACCTCTTTTTCTGAATTCATTATCCATGGCTTGCTGAATTTGGTAACCGATAGCCCCTTGCGTATCTGCCCCACAGCTGACCAACGGCACCTGATGCATCGCTGCAACATCCTTAGCAATCTCGGACCTTCTTAAGATAAACCCAACTTGTGGACCATTGCCATGAGTAACAATCACTTCATAGCCCTGCTCGATCATACCGACAATATGCTTAGCTGTTTCTACAACAGCCTGATATTGATCCTCAACGGACTCATGCGCGTTATCACGAATCAGAGAATTCCCACCGATGGCTACTACAGCTAGTGTACTCACAGTTATTTTCCACCTACCAACAGGGTCATAACAGCTTTAGCTGTATGCAAGCGGTTTTCAGCAGCATCATAGGCAATCGAGTGTGGTCCATCAATGACTGAATCCTCAACTTCATTGTTACGGTCTGCAGGTAATGCATGCATATACATAACATCTTTGCTAGCAGTAGCCATTTTGGCTTCCGTGCATTTCCAGCTCTTATTGGCAATAAGCGCATCGTCAATAACTGCAGTGGCGCCAGAAACAGAAGCCCCAGTTTGGTCAGTAACCCAGTTGCCCCAGCTCTTAGGAATAACGATATCTGCATCTTTATAGGCAGCAGCTTCATCATGCGTGATTGTCAAAGTTCCACCATGCTTCTCTGCATTCTCTCTGGCTTGAGTAATAACCCACTCAGGAAGCTCCCAGCCTTTTGGATATGCCAGCCAGACATCCATACCATAACGAGGGAAGAGAAGAACTTGGGTTACAGGCACAGAAATCGGTTTCTTGTGGCTCTCAGCGTACGCCCAGATGATCGAAATCTTTTTACGTCTTAAATCTTGATGTTTCTCTTTAATCGTCAGCAAATCTGCCAAACCTTGGAACGGATGATAAAGGTCATCCTGCAAGTTCATGATCGGAACTGCTGACCATTTAGCCATTTCGTTCAAGTACTCGTTACCGCGACCCCAGTTGCAATAACGGCAAGCAATCATGTGTCCAAAACGGGAAAGAATAATCGCGGTATCCTTCGCAGTCTCACCATGAGCAATCTGCATACTGCTAGAATCCAAGAATCCAGCATGACCGCCCAATTGAGCCATACCAGCTTCCATCGAGTTTCTGGTCCGGGTGGATTGCTCAAAGAACATTAAAAAGCCAGTTTTGTTATGAAGGTAATCAGTATCTTCGCCCATCGCAAACTTCCTCTTAAGATCCAAAGAAACCTCAAGCATTGTGTCTATTTCTTCTTTAGTAAAGTCCTCTAAGTTAATAAAATGTCTTCCTCTAAATACTGTATTCATTTATTATTCCTCCTAAAAATTATGGTTTATTTTATTTCAGTAGCCAATTAGGCTACAAACTCGTTAACTTATCTCGACGTCCGCTGTAACCGAAGGTTACCACCGGAGCGCAGTAGCGTTAACCGAAGGTCAACGCCGAATCGCGACAAAGCCCCAGTCGTCCCCAGCCAGGCGGGGCGTTATTACAGAGTGAGCACGTTAGTGAAGTTGCGTTAAACGGAGGTTAGTGCTGAGGCGTGAAGAAACGTCGAGGTTGACTTGCAGAAAGCTAGGAGGTTTCGACGTTTTAGCCTCAGTGCTGACCGGAGTAGCAACGGAACGTGTGCGACGGCGTAATCACGACTCGCCCCGTTTTAGCCTCAGCGCTGACCGGAGTAGCGACGCAACGTGTGCGAACGCAGTAATGACGCCTTGCTCCATACTACTTTTTAATCTCTACTAAATTCTCCGTATCCTTTGGCATCTTATCAGCATAGTCTTGAACATAAAGAGTAGGGATAGCTGCATACATAGCTGCACAATCCACCAGTTCTTTTTTCCAGGTCCGCTCATTGGGAGCATGTGCTTGGTCCTCGTGTCCTGGTCCGAAACCGATGCAAGGAATTCCATAGCGTCCCATGATCGAAACACCGTTCGTGGAGAATGTCCACTTGTCTACCACTGGATCTTTACCGAATAATCCTTTGTACGCATCTTCAAGAGTACTGGTTACTGGATGTCCTTCTTCGATAAGCCAGGTTGGGAAATAGCATTCTGTAGGATAAACTAGGTTAGTATAGGATGGTCGATCATACATGTACATTGTAACTTCTGCACCAGCAGCTTTGACTGAAGGAAGGTTTTTAATTTGTTGAACTGCATATTCCCATGATTCTCCCGCAGTTAAGCGACGATCGACAGAAATCCAGCAACTATCTGCAACTGCACAGCGTGAAGGGGAAGTATGGAAGATTTCCGAAACTGTCAAACTCCCTTTACCAAGAAACGGATGGTCCATAAGGTTTTCATGTAAGCTACGTAGTTCTTGTAGAATTGGAGCCATTTTGTAAATTGCATTGTCGCCACGCTCTGGAGCCGAACCATGACAACTAACACCTTTTGTCAATACCTTAATTTCCATCCGACCACGATGTCCACGATAAATCTTTCCATCGGTTGGTTCGGTAATGACCACAAATTCAGGTACAACTTTGTCTTCTTTAATAATGTACTGCCAGCATAATCCATCACAATCTTCTTCCTGTACGGAACCGACAACCACCAGGGTGTAATCATCTTCTAAGCCGAGATCTTTGATAATCTTTCCAGCATAAACCATCGATGCCATTCCACCGATTTGGTCAGAGGCACCTCGTCCGATAATAATCTCATCATCTTCAAACCCTTTATAAGGGTCATACTGCCAATTCTCCAGGCTTCCTACGCCCACTGTGTCAATATGCGCATCCATAGCAATTAGGTGTTTTCCATGACCGATATAGCCAAGAACGTTACCTTGAGGGTCAATTTCAACTTTATCAAAGCCGACTTTTTCCATCTCTTCCTTGATGCGAAGCACTGTCCCCTTTTCATCACAGCTTTCTCCCGGGATGGCGATAAGGTCTCTTAAAAAGCGACTCATTTCGGGTTCATATTTCTTGGCCAGTTCAAGAACTTTTGCAAAATCCATTTTCAAAATAAATTCCCCTTTCAGTACTGTTGGATTATTGGTAGTTCAGGTCACCCATTAGATAACCTGTATGGTCGACATGCTTTATTATATTGCAAAAACCATGCCAAGCTATCTTAAAAATTAAATTTATTCATTTTATCGTGATTAGTCGTATCGTTCCCTAGAATTATTTTTTTATCACGTTATCCCAGTTCTCAATTTGAGACACCTGATAAAGCGGATTGAAACCATAAAAAGTCTGGAATAGCTGCCAATTCGACAATCTTCCCCGTGAGTCTCATTTTGATACAAACGTCTATCTTTGAAACGCCGATTCTTGGAAGAATGGGGATTCGAAGTCAATATACCTACTAAGAAAAAGTTCTATTCTCACCAATTTGGTATTCCTTAATCTTACGATAGAGAGATGCCCTGCTAATTCCTAATAATTTTGCCGCATCTTCCTTATGCCCCTCAGTATCAACCAAAGTCAACGCTTTCATAATCGCTTCCCGTTCTAGCACTTTTAGGTTTATCGGTGAATGTTTGATTTCTGGTTTATCCTCTGTTTTGATCCTTTGTGGCAAGGTATCAGCAGTAATCATCCCCCCAGCTACCATTGTGACACAGTATTCAACGACATTACCTAGTTCTCGGACATTTCCAGGCCAAGTGAAGTGGGATAGGATTTCAATAGCTTCCGGAGTAATTCCACTAACCTTTCGATCGGTTACGGTAGCATAATAATCTAAATAGAAGTGAACTAGTGTTGGGACGTCCTCTAAACGTTCACGTAATGGAGGAATCGTTAAGGGAATTACATTTAAACGATAATAGAGATCTTCCCGAAACTCCCCCGTTTTTACCATGTTATCCAAATCTCTGTGAGTGGCGGCAATCACACGTACGTCCACTGGAATTGAACGTGTACTACCTATACGCTCGACTCTGCGTTCTTGTAATACTCTTAATATTTTTACCTGTAGGTGAAGGGGCATGTCCCCAATCTCGTCCAAAAAAAGCGTCCCATTGTGAGCCAGCTCAAATTTCCCGAGTTTTCCGCCTCGCTTCGCACCTGTGAACGATCCTTCTTCATATCCGAACAATTCACTCTCCAGGAGATTCTCAGGAATGGCCCCACAGTTTATGGCGATAAACGTATGCCCTTTTCGTTTACTGCTCTGATGGATAGCCCGGGCAAAAAGTTCTTTTCCTGTTCCACTTTCTCCTTGAATCAAGAGGGTTGCCTTACTGGGAGCTACATGTAAGGCCATGGCCTTTATATCTTTCATCTTTCTAGATTCTCCGATAATCTGCGAAAAATGGGTTTCAATATCACTGACGGTGGCCGCTTTGACCAACTTCTTAATTTGTTGAATATCCCTAAGAGTAATGACCGCCCCCTCAATCTTTCCTTCCTTTTTAATCGGCACAACATCACAGTAAAGTTGAGTAGCCACCCTCTTTCCTTGGATGTTTCCAGAAAACGTCTCGCCACGTTCAACGACCTGCCATAGTTTTTTGTCATCCAACAAGTGATATAAAGCCTGTTCTTCTTGCTCATCAATATCTAACAATTTACCAGCCAAAGTGTTGAAATGAGTCACTTGTTGCTGATCATTGACCAATAAAATCCCATCATGCAATAGATTTAATACTGTGATTAATTGGCTGGTTATAAGGTCTCGATCGTGATTCTGTTGAATTTCTGCTGCCTTCCCAACCAGGAGTTCCGCCATCTTTTCCAGAAAGAGCAGGAGGGATTGTTTATTGTCCATCAGCCGCTTTGTTTGCTCTTCATCAAAGCTCACTAAGCCAATAACCCCTATGATTTGATCATCAATGCGGATAGGTATAGCTACTTCCGCATATTCAACACAGTTTCCCCTGCAGGGACAGGGCTGGCAGAGTTCGTTGAAGCCAGGATTGTCAATGATTACTGGCTCCCCTGTTTTGATCACATGCCGATAAACAAAACCATCGTCCATTGGGCCACCACATTTGCTTTTATACTTCCCGGTTCCGGCAACCCGAATTAGATCGATATCGGCAATTTCAACTTCAATTTTCAGGGCTGCAGCAATAGCGTCTGCAGTTTGTTGGACCGTACTCTTAATACTGCGCAGGTGATACAACATGCTTCACACCTCATATTATTTGCTTTAGCTTACATTATATACAACTTTTCGCCGCTTCGCATTTTAATCCAACTCAAATGATTCCTCAAGAATTTAACTATTTAGAAAAGGAAAAGGAAGCACCTTATCTTAACGACTGTGTGCTTCCTTCAATTAGGTATTTTTCATAGAGAACTAGATTAACGTCCCGTTGACGGCAATTCTCCATCCCATACAATACTACGATATTTATAAGGATCTGTATTTCCTTCAGTGTTAAAGATCAGGATTTGGGATTTTTCATCCAGCTGGAGTGCTTCCCGAGCGCCTTTGAAGGCTTCGTCTAGTAAAATCGAACTAAGCAACCCAGCTGTCACTGCGCCGGATTCGCCCGAAATTACCTTTGGATCCCCAAGCAATGGATTAGCCAGCACTCTCATTCCTTTGGCTGCTACCCAGTCAGGGCAAGAAAAAAACAAGTCGCTGTAATCCCTCAAGATATTCCACCCAATTAAGTTAGGCTCTCCACAAGCGAGTCCTGCCATAACAGTGGCCATGTCTCCGCCGACCACCCGAGGTTTACCATCTCCTGCCAGGGCTGATTTATATAAACAATCCGCTTGATTAGCTTCCACGATCACGGTTTTTGGGCAATCCTCTTTAAACAAGGAAGCAAAATAACCTTGTACAGACCCTGCCAGAGCACCGACTCCGGCCTGAACAAAAACATGAGTTGGTTTCTCGATACCAATGTTATTGAGTTGTTCCAAGGCCTCAGCTGACATTGTACCATAGCCTTGCATAATCCAGGTCGGAATCTCCTCATACCCTTCCCAAGACGTATCTTGCACAACGACCCAACCGTGTTTTTCAGCCTCAACAGCTGTCATACGCACAGCATCATCGTAATTCATATCCGTGATCTCAGCCTCTGCACCTTCAGACCTAATTCTTTCAAGTCGATATTCAGAAGATCCCTTAGGCATATAGACTACGGACTTTTGACGCAATTGACGGGCTGTCCAGGCAACTCCTCGACCATGATTCCCGTCAGTGGTGGTGGCAAATGTGATATTGCCTAATTGCTCCTTAATCTCTGGGGAAGTAAGAACTTCGAATGGCAGTTCGCTTATATCTTTGTTGAGGCGCTGCGCTAGGTATCTCCCGATCGCATATGAACCACCTAGGGCCTTAAACGCATTTAAACCAAACCGATAAGACTCATCTTTAACATAGATCCCACCGACGCCTAAGTTATTAGCAAGTCTGTCGAGTTGACGAAGCGGGGTTGGTTGATAATCAGGGAAGGTTCTGTGAAAATTTATTGCCTTATCTATTTCTTTTTTACTAAAAAGTTCAGTTGAAACACCTGTCCCGTTCTTCTTTACCATATTGTTTTGAATCCATTTGATTTTATCATTCATTTTAAATAACGCTCCTCTTTTTAATATTGTGCAATTAAACTAGCTATTTATACGGTATTTAAAAAACAATTTCTTGTTTTTTCTATTGACCTTCTATCTCCCCCTAAATCGAATTCATTGACCATGGACGATTTGACTTTCGCTTATTTTATATGCAATTAATGTGCCAACTTTTCTAGTTGCATTTCATTATGTTTCTGATTGATTAGCCAAACAAAAAGAACCCCAAGTGCTTTCTGCAACTTGGGTTCCATTTGAACAATTTTGAAATTCTAGCATAACTGACTACCGCTACTTTCAAAGACTATCGACAAGGTTATTTATTCTAGCCAAGACTCTGTCAACTATTCTAAGGCACTCTTCAGTATCCTCTTGACTAACAATTAACGGATCAATTGCTGGGTATCGTGTCTCGATATAAAACGCATTAACGAAAGCCATGTCTTTCAAAAACTCAGTAAACTTATTGTCATACAACAGTGCTTTCTTGCAAAGTTTCAAGAGATTATGCCCTTCCTGTAGTTCTCCCGTGACAAATATTAGGTATCCTTTAAGATACTTTTCTAAAGTTTGCTGACAATGAAAACAGATAATTTCATTGTCAGCATCATGATCGAATAGAATCTTAGCACTTCTTAGATCTTTTTGAGCCATTACAAACCATTCATTGTATTTGTCAGAATCGACCAAGCAAGCTCACCCCAGTCTTCTTAATAATACCAGCAAAAGTAGCTTTATCATCCTTATTATTTTGCCATTCTTGCGGAGTGTAAATCACTACATCCAGATCAACGTTATATTCAACCTCAATCAAAATATCTCTAACGATTTTCCTTTTATCTTTTGTTTCTAGAATTATACAAATATCTACATCACTACTTCGAGAAACTCTTCTTTTGGCACAGGAACCAAAAAGAATAATGTCATGCGGACTATACTTTATGATAAGTTGATTCTTAATATTCTCAATCTCCATATTATAGGGATACATACTAACCACTTCCCTTAAATCAGTTAGTGAATACAGCCTTTTCTATATATTACCATAATAACAGCTATAGTTAAAGAAATGATCCTCAATAATTTCAATATACTGAGCATCTACAAGCTTTCCTTCTGCCTCATCAGGATCCATATACCATTGATAACTACTCCACATATAGTGCTCAGGACTTTCCACCATCTTTGCTTTGATCGGATTGTGGTGAACATATCGGATAACCGCCATCAGATACCGTTCATCTTCGACCGCCTCACTCTTGAATCGGTCCAGAAATACATGGCCAACACGTTTGATTTCTTATTAAAATACATGGCATTGCTAGTAGCTATGCCCTTCATGATAAGTGATATCTCATTTATGTAGTCTTTCAGAACCAGATGAACATGATTGTCCATTATACAATAAGCATAGAACGCTAGCTCAGCTTCAGATTGTTACTTATGTAAAATATTAATAAATCTTAGCCGATCTTCATCATCTAGAAATATAGTCTTCCGTTCGTTACCCCGAAGCATTATATGATAACACCCTGTATTACTATACTTCCGCTGTAATCTCGCCAACTAACTCCTCCCCCATTCCTGCCTTAAATCTATTATATCCACCTTTTTCCAACGCGACAACAGGGACAATTCAGATTATTCCACTTTATAAGTTAAGGAGACGGTCTTTTTGAATGTGTCGAAAGGACCGTCCCCCAGACATCGCCCCAGACATCGAAAGGACCGTCCCCCAGACATCAAAAAGCCCCTAGATTCTAGATATCATTTTCGATGTCTGGGGGCTTTCTCTTATCAAATTTTTAGTTGTCTGCGGGCCTCGCGATTAAGATTATGAGATCGTTCAAGAAACAGTTCATCCCAATCATCCTGAAAATACCTGTAGAGTAAAGGATATTTTTTTCGCATATAGAAGATTCCTTGCGCAAACATTTCATCAAGTTCTAAATTTTCACCCGCTGGGTCATTGAGAAAAGGCAAGCCTTCACGCATTAATTCAAGTTCTTCAGGCGACCAATAGTCATTATAAAACCACTCCAAGGCGCGAATCATAAGAGGGGGAAAGATATTTACATCGTTTTTCATTTTATCAATCTCTTTGTCTACCCGCATCAATTCCTGTGTTTTACTGCGTTGCTTTTGCACCTCGGGATTCGTTGAATCGATGTAATATAAAAAATCTACATAGATTTCTGCTTCTCGAAAACGCCCCACTTCAAAAAAACTATCGTGTTCATATTGCAGCGCATCCGTAATCATCAGCTTGTCCTCGTCACTTTTAACTGACTT
Source organism: Desulfosporosinus burensis (assembly GCF_054657535.1). Classification (NCBI taxonomy): domain Bacteria; kingdom Bacillati; phylum Bacillota; class Clostridia; order Eubacteriales; family Desulfitobacteriaceae; genus Desulfosporosinus; species Desulfosporosinus burensis. Next base: position 158,595 of record NZ_BAAHYN010000006.1, on the reverse strand, counting down.
TAATAACTTACGGAGGCGCTGCTGGATTTTGGCTTTAAAGCTCCATTGTTTAAGTTCGAACATAGTATTGAGCCAGTGAATAAAGATGAGTATATCCGCCGGAGTTTCAGTCCCAGGCGCAGGCACTAACGCCAAAGTGAGCTGCCATAAGTCATCTTCACGGTCTAAATCACAATATACGTCTGTATATAACTGCAGAAACATGTGGATAAATTCAGGGTACCTTGCGCGAGCCCCATCTAAAACATGAAGGGCTTCTTCAGCTTCTTCCGCTTCGAGCAACATTCTTGCCTTAACTACTAAAATCATGGGTTTATCCTGATCGGAAGCATTCTCTTCGACTATATCGAATTCCACTTTAAAGGTCACTAAATCCTCTTTCAGTAATGCAATCTGAGCCAATACCAGATGAAGATTATGCTCTTCAGGCGTCAGCTCAAGGATTTGTCTCACTAAGGATTCAGCTTTCTCGTAACGCCCAGCCTCTACAAATTTCCACGTTTCTTCCATCATTTTCTCAAGTTTACCACCGTACTTGCGCATCAGGTCATATTCTCGCCGTTTCAAGGGGTCTTTTAGCGTCTCATAAGCTCGACGAATTTGTTGAAATTCTTCTGGATGAGTTTCAGGCGGGAAGGCCTTGACCGCTGCAATATACTTTTGTTTGATCGAAGCTTGGGTTGCATTGGCCCTGACTCCTAAGATCTTATAGTAATTTTCTAGTTTTGGTTTCCTGGATCGGCTTCGAGGTTTCGTCGTTTCCATGCCCCTCCCCCTAAACTTCTAAATCGATTAATAGATCCGTAGCTTCATCAATAACGCTTTGTAAACGATCGATATCGTCTCCCGCCAGAGTGTCCTGTAAAGAAGTAATGATTTTCTCAATTCGAGTACGTTCTTGGCCCTCAGCTTCTCCCAGTAACTCTTGCACTCGTTCTAGCAAATCGGCTGCTTCAGCATGCAAGACAGTCGGGGAATCATCGATCTCAAGACTATTATCGCTTAGATGGTCTGCCGATTCATCCTCAAATTCCCATTCGTCAAAGTCATCTTCGCCTAGGTCATCATCTCTCTCCAAATCGAAATCGTCATGACTACCCTGATTAAAAAGCGCTTCTAACTTAGCGGCACTTTCAGCGAAAGCCTCTTGAGTGTCACGGTTCAAAGCATCCTGCACTGTCACGGCCATCGCTTTTCCGGTCGAAACACACTTAGCTGTCACTTCCAAAATACCATTTAGGTTGTAACGGTAAGTGACCTCGATCACCTCTGCCCCCGCATGGTTGGCTGGGATACCTTCTAGAAGAAACTCCCCCAATTGATGATTGTATTTTACCCATTCATGTTCTCCTTGAAATATTTCAATCTCAGCGGAAGTTTGACCATCGGCTGCTGTACTAAATGTATCCGAGCGAGTCACAGGGATCGTCGTGTTGCGCGGAATAATAGCATGGAATCCACCAGGCCGCACTTGATGTCCTTTCGTTTCCTTCAAGACGGAGATACCCATGGAAAAAGGAGCCACATCTGTTGCAATCAAACCACTTTCAGCCAAAGCCCCAGATTTCAGACCAGCTTGGACAGCAGCCCCCAGAGCTACCGCTTCATCAGGATGAACATCCGTGCGGGGGGCCTTACCAAAATAATCACGCATAAGTTCGTGAACACGCGGAATACGTGTAGAGCCGCCGACGAGCAAAATCTCATCAATATCACTAGGTTTTAAATCTACTTCCTTTAATACCCGTTTCACACAGGACAGCGTTTCCTGTAACAGGTTCTCTATGAGAGCAATAAACTGGGTGCGAGTAAATTCGACGAGCAATCCCAATGGTCGGTTATTTTGCACGGTTACTAAGGGCAATGACACCGTCACTGCTTCCTCTGAGGATAAGGTTATCTTGATTTTTTCAGCTTCAGCTTTAAGTAGCGCCTTAGCACGCAGGTCTAAACGCGGATCAACACCATGCTCCTCCATCATTCGCTCAGCCAACCAATCTACAATCTTCCAGTCGAAGTCCTCACCGCCAAGAATACTGTTTCCCGTTGAAGCTTTAACTTCCATCAGTCCGCTCATCATTTCTATGACTGAGACATCAAACGTTCCGCCCCCTAAGTCATAGACCAGAACGTGTTGGTCTTCGTCGATATGCCCGAGTCCAAAGGCTAAGGCTGCTGCTGTCGGTTCATTAATAATTCGTTCAACTACAAACCCAGCCAATTCACCAGCCTGCTTCGTAGCCCGCCGTTGCTCATCTGTAAAATAAGCTGGAACTGTAATAACAGCCTCTTTCTCCCCTTCTCCGAAATGAGCGTCAACATAACTTTTCAGTTCTTTAAGAATCAAGGCAGAAATCTCCTGAGGAAGTAAGGCTTGTCCAGCTAATAAAATTGGTTCTGAAGAACCCATCTTCCGTTTGACCGCAGCTATAGTACGATCAGGCATAGCAATAAGCGCTGCGCGTGCATCCTCACCGATGATAACCTTACCCTGAAGGTCAATCAAAACTACGGAAGGGATAATTCTCTTATTATGAGGAGATGGCACCATGTCTGGTTTGCCCATGTGTATGTAAGCCACCGCTGACGTAGTTGTTCCTAAATCGATGCCGACGATTGGGCGAAAACTTGGTTGTTGATTGGGATTGTTATTTTTCAGCATGATCATCCTCCTGATAAGTCATTACCTGAGCTTTACGAAGAAGTATGCCATCATTATTCACGAAGCCGCGCTTGACAACTTCTGCAACTTCATAAGGTAGAGAAACAGGCAAGCTGTCCTCTTCCGTTGCATTGGCTTTAACTGGTTGCCGGACCACAGTTCCGATGGATTCAGCAAGCTTTGGGTCAAAACTAGTACCCACCACGAGTATTTCATTTACGCCATGTATTTGTAGAGCTTGTAGCACTTGACTGGTCCAAGTTTCCAATAACTTTAGCCACCCATCTTGGCCTTGCTCCCGTAAACTATTAGATAAAAGGTCTAAATCATCTAACCAGACGAGCAGCATTTCGCTTACTTGTCCAATTTGCTGTTCGAGTGAATCCAGCCGAGATTTATCGATGGTATAAGCCTCCTGCCATTGTTGCACAGTCTCTAATCGACTACTTAACCCTTCCAATTTCCCCTGAACATCTTGACCTGATTTGTACTGAAGGCGGCCTAACTTACGTAGTTGGTCACCCATCTCCACCATTTGCTCTGAGCTGTCTGTTGCTTGTTGATTGATAAAAGTTAGGTGTTGATTAATCGGGGTCAGTAATTCCTGCATTTGTGCCAACATCTCATTCTTTTTGTTGGACCATAGTTTCCATATCACGATAGTCGTCTCCTTGCTAATAATTCTTACTAGTGAACTCATTTTTCTTTATTTTACAAAGACCTGATAGTTTTAGGCTTTGCTTACTCTTTCTCATAATTAACTTGTTATCCACAAGGGCTCTGCTTACCTCTGTACTATAGTAGATTTTTAGATCAACTTATAAATTTCTCACCACTTCCTCATCCAAGATCTTTTTTCGTTCTTTCCAATCGGGCATTAGAACGGTCATCAAATCATTGAAGTTCCTGTCGTGATAACGATATTTAAAATGAAGTAACTCATGCAGTACCACATACTCGATACAATACTTCGGTGCCTTAATAAGTTCGGAGTTGAGAATGATGAATCCTTTATCTTTGAGACAAGAGCCCCAACGGGCTTTCATAGAGCGAATCATTAATTGAGGCTTAATAATCTTGAATTTTTCGACGCTAGACGCCATTTTAGCAAGTGACTCTTGAAAGACGCAGGCTGCTCGGTCTCGAAACCAGGAATTGATCAACCGCTCTTTCCGTTTATAGTCATCCTTGTTTTTAACATAAAGGTATAGATAACCCCTGACATATTGAGCCTTTTCGTCTTTGTCTTCAGAAGGTTCAAGTTTTAAGCGCAATTGCTTGCCTAGGTATTTAAAAGATTCTCCGCTTACGTACTCCTTTGTGCCCTGATATTCGGTCTGAGTCTGCTTAAAATGACTTAACGTTTTGAAAATCCAAGGTGCTTTCTCCTTGACATAGTCTTTGATGAAATCAAGTGGGACGTTGTCACTGGCGGAAACAATGACCGTTAAATCAGGTCTTATATATAAGTTAATTTTTTTGACTTTTTTCCGCCGAAGCTCAAATTCAATCCTTTCTTGGTTATAAGCCACCGAGTGTTTCTCCAATGTATGTTCTTCCAATCTCATCTAATATCTTCTCAGCGCAACAGTTTTTATGTCAGCGATGATCTTGTCTAGTTCTTGAAACGAGAGTTTCAAACCATGCTTTTTCTCATAGATATACAGCATATCTTCAATTTCTTGTTCGATTCGGTTATGAACATCCGGGTTGCCATGCCAGTCCACTTTGCTGTGTTTATCAATGATGATGTCAATATCTATGGCAATATTGGCAAGAATCTCTGCATAATCTGCTGTCTCTGAAGCACTGTTGTATGAAGTCATGGTTTCTTTAACAACCCCATAAAACGCCTTTGCATGGCTATTATTGCGCAGACTGTCCGGATACTCCTCGGGCTCCGCACCCTTTCTAAAATCATTCATAATCTCGGACATATGCTTTAAATACTCTACTTCAGAAATCCGCTTGTCCATGTATTTTTCCAGAGTTTCCTCAATTCTCTCCGAAAACTTTTTATAATAAGCAGGGTTTTCATCCCATTGCTTTTCGATTCTCTTGGCAAGTCGGGTCCTGATAGCATCCGCTCTTGATCTTGGAGATTGCATCCTTTGCAATTCCGCATCAAAATTCTTCTCATCCATGATATCGATCGGTTGGGTGATTCTGATGACTCCCTCAGCCGCAATATATTGGTCCATGAGCTTTTGCATCTTGGCTTCATATTCCTGGTGATCGATCGAATCCGAATAGCGGATTTTAACCGACTTGCGCAGTTCTTGATAGAATTTAAAGTCTTTTTTATATATGTTCAACTCATCTTGCCCCAATGCATTGTAGGTTTTCTCCGACTCCAGAGCTATGGCTAGATTTCTGCCAAATTGACTTAAACTATTATAAAAATGCCCCCGCAATTCTTCGTCGGCCAAGAGAACCTCGTATTCTTCGGTGTCCTTCTTATTATTCACCGGCAGAAAAATGCCCATAAGGTCTGAGTAATGCTGCCTTAGTGTCCCTATAATACTTATGACATCATGGATCGCCCCTTTAATATCCTCTGGATCGAACTTCTCTAGCCCCGAACCTGAGTACATCTCCAGTGCTTCATCCAGTCTGTTTAACAGCCCCCGGTAATCGATAATAAAGCCATAATCCTTGCCTTCATAGAGTCTGTTCACTCTAGCAATCGCTTGCAGCAACGTATGTTCTTTCATAGGCTTATCAATATAAAGCACAGTCGCTCTTGGCGCATCAAACCCAGTCAGGAGTTTATCCACAATAATTAAGAGATCCAGGTCATCCCCATTGACAAACTCATCCTTTATCGAGTCTTCATAATTATCTTCATTGCCAAAGCGGTTCATCATCTTATCCCAGAAGGTTTTGATTCGGTTTTTAGATTCGACGTCCACTTCTTCCTGACCTTCCCTTTGATCCGGGGAGGAGATAACTACCGCAACACTCAAATCCTCTAACTCTTCAAACGCTTCAAGGTATCGTATGGCTTCAATTTTGCTGTTAGTAGCGAGCATGCCTTTAAAATGAGTGCTCTGGGTTTTATAGTTCATTTTATAATGTTCGTTAATATCGAAAGCAATAAGCTTGAGGCGTTGATCACTGGAGGCAATCCGTTCGAACCGACTCCACTTTTTCATGACATCCTCTTTTTGTTGATCAGTTAAGTGCCTTGTAATAATATCAAGCTGAATATCAATGGCTTTCCGGTTAACCGTCTGTTCCACCATTTTGCCTTCGTAAAGCAGAGGTAAAATAGCCTTATCAGCTACCCCATCAGCGATGGTGTATTTGTGAATCAGACGTCCAAATTTAATCATGGTATTCTTTTCATTTTTCATCAGAGGGGTTCCTGTAAACCCTAGATAGCAGGCATTAGGGAACACTTTCTTCATCTTAATATGCAGTTCCCCGTACTGAGTTCGGTGGGATTCATCCACCAGGACGAAGATATCTCTAGAGGCAACAGGCTCTTGATGACTAGCTGCAGTATCAAATTTATGAACGAGTGTGGTAATGACATCGGCGCTGTTATCCTTAATCAGTTTGATCAGGTGCTTACCAGAAGTAGCTCGATTGGCTTTCAGCCGTGTATGATTAAAGGTATTTCTAATCTGTTTATCCAGATCGATTCTGTCTGTCACCACAATCACTTTCGGATAGCAATCGCTCATTTGCGATAATATGTACTTGGCGAGCATGACCATGGTCAGCGATTTACCTGAACCTTGGGTATGCCAAATAACACCGGACTGCCTTTTGCCGTTTTTATCCGTTTCCCGGATCGTGGAAATGATCTCTCGAATGGCGAAGTATTGCTGATGACGGGTAATTTTCTTAACATCTTTATCAAAGAGGACAAAAAAACGCGTAAATTCCAGAAGCCTTTGTGGGTGAAAGAGGGAAATGATGTCTTGGTCTTGTTTAGTTGGAAGTCGATCTTTCACCGCTTCAGCAAGGATCTCCTGAAGCCATCTTTCATCCTCTTCCTTCCAAGTCGACCAGAATTTCTTGGGGGTTGCACAGGTCGCGTATTTAGTGTCATTTTTATTGGTCGACATCACAAGTTGAATAAACTTAAACAGTTGCGGAATATAGTCTTTACCCTGATTCCGAATCATTTGTTCAATCCCTTGATCAATCCCTATTGAAGCTCGTTTACACTCAATCACGCCTAGAGGGATGCCGTTGATAAACAGCACAATATCCGGTCTGGCAGTTCCTTGTCCATCGTCATTTTCCACAGAAAACTCTTCGACCACATGGAATGAATTGTTAAACGTTGTATCCCAGTCGATGTACTTTATGTTAAAGGATCGCTTCGTGCCATCCGGTAGGTTTTCCTGATAACTTCTACTCAGCATGAGGGAATCAAAGATCTTTTCATTGGTTTTGACCAGCCCATCGGTCAGAGCTTCATCGAGGTCCTGTATCGCTAGATTAATGTTTTTTTCGCTGAATTTATACTCTACGCCCTTGTATTCATAGCTGTTGAAATTTATGAGCTTGATGCGGAGAACATCCTTCAAAAGGACATTGTAAAGATTCCCCCTTAAAGCTTCGGCTTCATGAGGATACATATACTCATATCCCAGTTTTCGCAACACCTCGACGGCAGGAATTTGAGAGATGTATTGTTCGTTGTAATCTTTGGCGTGTGCCATTGCTTTTACCTCAGTTCTCGCAGGAGACACGCACTTTACCAGTGAGGAGGAGTTGCATGAGTCCTTTTTTTTGTTGTTTGAGGAGGGAGAGTTGTTGTTGGTAAAGGGTAATTTCTTGATCAAGCAATCCAAAAACTTTTGTTATTGTTTTTTGCTCATCAATTGGTGGTAGGAGTATTACGAGATTACTTAAAGTGTTTAGATCAATTCCCTTTACCGTTGAGCCTATACCAAGGCTCATAATAGACTCATCCATTGATTTGTACCAGTACATTAGATACTGAACACCTATCATACTTTTGTTAACATAAATTCCTTTTAAATCTTGGTTAATTGCCATATCGACGGTATTGATAATACCTCTACCTAAGCCCATTCTGGTAGATATGATAAAATTTCCTTTCGCAACAATTTTCGTACTGCTATTAGCTAATCCCAATTCAGTGATGTGATCAATAGTGTCATCTTTATAGTCGACATCTGATGATAAATCCTTAACACTAGCCCAAGGGATATCCCCATCATAATACTCTTGTCTCTCTTTTGCAGGTGTTCCTCCACCTACAATTTTATCGACTACTTGTCCCAGCTTTAATTTTTTCCACTCTCCATTAAACCCAGACAATCTGACCTTTCCAGTCAAAAGTTTTTGCATCAGCCCTCTTTTCTGACCCTTCTGCTGTTCGATAAGTTTTTCTTTGAGTTCAATGGCCTTGTCCCAAGTGGAGAGGATGGTGGCTATTTTTTTTTGTTCTAAAACACTTACTGGCAAAGGAATATCTAATTCCGAAAATTCTTGTTGTCCAAGTGTTTTATTACGCCCAGCCCCACCCGGTGATGCTAAACCAAGTAGCTCTTTACCAAGAGTTGATTTAAAGAAATAGGTTAGATAATCTAAATCTAAGTTTGTATTGACAACTTTATACATCGGAAATCGATGTGAAGCGATCATTCCAATCTCATTTTCCGTGGTTTTCGCAACAGCCATCTCCCAAGCAAAAACAATATTGACGATAAAACAATTTGGTTCAATCCAGAAAACTGATTTATTACCAAGTTCGAAACCCGTAACATGTTCTTTATAAAAAATCCCTTTTCCATGCGAACGAATTCCTATTTGTTGATAACACGTTTCGTTTTTTACCTTGACAGCGTTTCTTACTCTTTTCAAAACACTATTTACCTTTTTTATATCCCAATTTTCTGGAATTAAGCCCCTTTTCGTCCTCTTATAACCCTCCGGCACTTCCCCCCTATTTATCCTCTTAATCCGTTCTCTAATCTCACTATTCATCGACTTCACCCGCATTTAGCTTCTTCTGTGCCATCTCTAGTTGCTGAATGCTTTTTCTTGGTGTCGGAAGCTCCTCAGGCATGGTGCCACCTAGTTCTTTGATGGTTTGCCTAACTTTTGAACCAACTTCAAAATGAGTCTGGTTTGCTTTTACTTTTCCCTGAACTTTTTCACGCCTAAGCTTTTCTTCTGTTTGCGTTGCTCGGAACAGATTAGCTGCCAACTCTGTACTGCCCATATGGTCTAATATTTTCTGACTCTTTTTCAGTCCTTTATTAGCATGGATGTCTTTAGCCTTCATCCCACCATAGAGTCCCATATAGCCATGATCTTGGAAGATAGCGTATTCGAGGCTTGTTTCCACCCCCGCATTTTTTGCAGCTTCCACTAATCTTTTATTATGGGTTTTAAGTTCATCTCTGATGCCTAGCCGTTTCGCTGCTTCGTCTAATTGTTTATAGTTGTCCTCGAGTTCCTGTTTTCTTGTTTGTACAGCAAAATAAGATTGACCCAGTGCGACCACTTTTTTTCTTGGATCAGCATTTTGAACAACCAAATAACAAGCATATCTCGATAGTTCTATGTCTTCAATTTCTCTCTGTGCTGTTTTGCCTAATTCGATCATTTTTCCCACATGGGAAAAATGATCATCAATATCGATATTGCTGTTCTTGCAAGCTTCCTTAGCCTTTTCAATTACGTTTAAAAATTTGTCCCATCTTTTATACTTAAGTACTTCCTGCAAATCTCTTGCATGCCAAAACTCTGCAGTATATTCATTTATTTTTTTGATACTTTCAAAGATACTTTTTTCATAGGAACAAATATCATCCACTTCAAACACTCCCCCTTCCCCAATCTAAACATTATCAGTTGTTCGATAAATTCGGATAACTGCTTCTTTGTTCGGGCCTCAATTATTACGTAAAGCGCTATCGCGAATTGCTCATTACTTATAACCCCAACTCCTCCAGATACTTCGCCATCTGAGCTTCCACTTCCACAAGTTCCGCTTTAATTTTCTCTATATTCTCTTTCACGGCATCCATATCCACGAGTTCTTCCTCTTCGAAGGTATCCACATATCTAGGAATGTTAAGGTTATAGTCATTTTCTTTAATTTCATCAATGGTCGCTACATAGCTATATTTTTCGATGGTTTCATATTTCTCATAGGTCTCTACGATCTTTTTTAAATCCTGTTCGCGGAGATTGTTCTGATTTTTGCCTTTTTCGTAATTGCCTTCACCTGAAGCGTCAATAAATAGAATGTCTTTTCTAGTTCTGTTTTTCTTAAAGATAAGAACACTGGCAGGTATGCCCGTGCCAAAGAACAAGTTCTGGGGCAGTCCGATCACGCCGTCCAGTAAGTTAAAATCGATGATCTGCTTTCTGATCTTGCCTTCACTGGCACCTCTAAATAAGACACCATGAGGTAATACGACACCCATTCTACCATTTTCCGCTAAGGAGTAGAGCATATGCTGAACAAAGGCGTAATCCCCTTTGCTAGTCGGTGGTACTCCCCATTCAAACCGTCGGTACTTATCCAGTGAGGCTTCCATTTTAAATTCCCGATCATTGACGGCTTCCCCAGCAAAGCCCATCGCCCATTTATCTAGCGAAAATGGAGGATTGGCGACACAGACCTGAAATTTCATGAGGCAATCGTCTTCTAAGTGCAGCGGATTGGCTAGAGTATCCCCCCAAGCAATTTTGGCGTCATCGATTTCATGGAGAAACATATTCATTCGACAAAGGGAGTGAGTCTGTCCATTTCTTTCCTGTCCGTAGATTTGTGCTTTACGATTGGGTACTTTATTGAAGGCTCTGATCAGTAACGAGCCCGAACCACAGGTCGGATCATAGATTCGGTCGTTTTCTTCAGGTTTCACCAACCTAGCTATTAGTTCGGAGACCATACTCGGGGTAAAAAATTCCCCTCCCTTTTTCCCAGCATCAGAGGCAAACAGGGAAATCATGTATTCGTAGGAATCTCCAATTACATCATTACCTGAGAGATTAGAAGGTCTGAGGTCCAGAACTCCAAAATCTTCCAGGAGATGTTTGATGACAGCATTTTTTTCTTTTGTCTTACCTAGGACTATCTCGGAGTTAAAGTCAATATTTCGAAAGACGCCTCTCAGTTTGGCCTTGTTTTCTTCTTCAATATGTTCCAAGGCCTTATTAATGACGTCGCCTATTTCATTGTCATTTCGTTTGCTATAGATGTAATCAAACGTCGACTTCTCATCGAGCACAAATCGTTCTCTTGTCAAGGCTCTCATGATTCGTTCTTTATCACCCGCATACTTTGTTTGATAATCCTCATAACGTTCTTTATATGTATCACTTAAATATTTAACGAAGAGCATTACTAATATGTAATCCTTATAAAGAGAGGCATCGATCTTACCCCGGAAGGTATCACAGGCCTTCCACAAGGTAATGTTAATAGTTTCTTGGGTTATCATTTTAAATCCTCTCCTTGTTCAATTCTATTCATTTCATAAATAGAGTTCATCGCGCCTTCATACAAAAGTTCTTTTGCATCGATTAGTTTTGATAAAAGCATTTTTTCTTTCAGAAACAATTGGTTAAGTTCAGTAATTCTTTCTTGCTTATCCATAGGCAAAAGTTCAATTGAAATTCCCCTCAAAAAACTCGTCTGAATTACTTGAATGGCACTTCCAATCAGGCTCTTTCGAATATGCTTCTTGATATAAGAACTGTTCAAAAACCACATCAGATACCTAGGATTCAATTGGTCGCTTTTTATTCTAAGGATGGCAAATAAAGAAGGGATTATGTATCCTGCTAAGGTCGCATCGATATACACCGCAGTATTTGGTTCGCTTAGTCTGATCACGACATCCCCTTCTTGCGTGATAAATTCTGAAGGAATATCTTGATCTGCCAAGTAATCATCGAAGTCCGACTTAATGACATAGCCATCTGGATGAAAACTCTTGAGCGTTAGCACTTTGTATTTTCTGACGACTTTGCAACCGACCTCTGCTTTCTTTCTGGATAGTACAAGCCCTGTACGAATATCTGCTAAATTTCGTATTTCCATCCTAAACCACCGTTAGGCGCAGGATGCCCCTGTCTTTAGACATGGGAAGGAATGCGCCCGTTCCTTTCTTTCGTACTTATAACCATCAGCTAGTTGAACTAGTGAACAATATCTATGATTATTACCATCCCGATAAGTGCCGTTGAGTAATAGAGTGTAGTTGACCTTAATTTATAATTTCTAAATACAGGATAATATAATACCCCTATATTGTCAATAAATATTGTTATAGATAAAAAATAACTTTTTATTTGCTTTCCGATATTTCCCATTGGTCTTAAGTGACTCGTTCAACTAAATTAAACATCTATACTTCGGTGACGAAAGAAGTGGGAGTCTCACAATTGGATAAATGAAAATTTCATTATCTTCTACGAGAAATAAGTCGAAGGGTGAAGCAAACACTCCAATGTAACTCCAATGTAACTCCTATTGTAATCTCTTTGATTAAGTGGTTATTATAGTAATATAAGTGTTCATTATGGGAGCGATTCAAAATGGAATTAATGGAATGGGTAAAAATCCAGACCCTCTATGACTCCGAGAAACAAGCCTTAAAAACTGCCAATATTGTTGCCACGACCGAAGCTAGGTTAGCCAATCAACAACGTGGACCCCAGTATGAAATAGAGACCCGCGTTAATCAAATAGACAAAAAATGGCAAATATCATGGCGCAAAGTTTTTATCGGAAATAAAACTGGCTGTGGTGGAGGGTGCGAATCTTGCGGCGGCAACAGCAACCTAACACCAAAGAAGAATAATGCTAAGGTGATACCTTTTAGGAAACCTTCTGTGTAATTAATCTAAAACCCACTGGATACGACTTTAGTATCCAGTGGGTTTTGGTTTGCCGACAAAGCCTGATTAAATGGACAAGTTGTTTGTAAGTTGCAGAAATTACAATGGGCCTTCCCCTTAAAATCCGGAATATCACGGCCCACTCCCATCACCAAGGCGCTATCGATAGCTCGGCTTCTCAGCCGCCATTGCAAAATTGTGTTGTAAAGAGGTATGCATGTGTACTCTTGGAGACTTATAAATACTTAGTCTTTCATTAGTACGTCAGAACATAATATCCAAACTAGTTTACAACTTTTAATGGACCAATTTTATTTTTGCGGTAAGCATTCAAGTAATTTCTGCAAAAGCGGTCTTTCCCTAGTAATGCATTTGTAACATACAGTGTCGTTACCATATCCCGACTGCAAGGATCTAAAATGTCGAATATGGGGAGCTCCCCATATTCGACATATTAGAGCCATCATTACTGGCACTACCATCTACGGCAATTCCTAGTTTGGCACCTGCTTTAACCAAATCTGAAGTTGGGCAAATCCCACTTCCGAGTTTCATATTCGAGCTTGGACAGTGGGCAACCCCTGATCCACTCTTGGCCAGAAGAGTAATTTCTCGCTCATTAAGATGAATCCCATGGGCAAACCAAACATCCGGTCCTATCCAGCCTACGTCTTCCATCAATTCAACTGGACGCCGTCCATAGCGTTCTAAACAAAACTTCTCTTCATCAAGGGTTTCTGCTAAATGAGTATGTAACATTACCCCTTTTCCTCTCGCCAAAATTTGGGACTGCCTCATTAAATCTAGGCTTACTGAGAACGGAGAACAAGGTGCCAACGCCAAACGAGTCATCGCCAAAGGATTGGGATCATGATACGCCTCAATCAGACGATGTGAATCCTTGAGAATGGTCCCTGCGTCTTGAACCACCTCATCAGGAGGTAAACCCCCTTCGCTTTTACCCAAAGACATGGAACCGCGGGTGGCGTGAAAGCGAATTCCGATCTCGCGAGCCGCTGTGATTTGGGTATCAATGAAGGTGCTGCTAGCTTGTCCTCTTGGAAAAACATAATGATGGTCCGTCGTTAAAGTACATCCTGTACGCAGAAGCTCACTAAAACCTACCATTGCCCCATAATAAACAGCGTCAGGGATGATATGACGCCAAAACTCGTAAAGATTAATAAGCCAGTAGAAGAGAGGCATTCCTTGAACTTCTGGCAATCCGCGAAATAAGGTTTGATAGAGGTGGTGATGAGTATTTACTAACCCCGGAAGCACAACCATTCCCTGAGCATCAATAATTTCTGGTTTTTCAGAAGAGGTTAGTTTTAAATTCAAATCTTGCCCTACTGCAATAATTTCCTTCCCTTCTATGAGAAGATCAGCATTTTCAAGTATTTCATCACGATCATTAAAGGTTATTAGGTGGGAAGCATTTTTTATTAAAATTGACATAGAAGTAGCCCCTTTCATATTTTTGAAAAAGAGGCAGTAGTTCCTGTGCAAGAACCGCTGCCTCTATAGTATCTTACCTATTTTATTGGAAATCCCCTTAATGCATATACTATCTATAGGTAGTGATATATTTAAATGATTATTTTGCAATACCAGTTTTTTCATTGAACTGTTCAATCAGTTTATCGAGTTCTGGACCCATTTGATGCAACCTGCCCCAGTATTCGTCATAGTCATACCATTGGGCATTCAGATCGTCCACGTCATACTCTTGTTGTTCAATCCAAGTGTAGTACTTGAGGTTATGAATACGCTTTTTAGTTTGATAGGTTAACTCTTCCATGCTGTCAGTTCTTACGCCCATGACACTTTTGTGATGGTCAATGGCAGCATCTGTCGAACTATATACTTTGCCTCTTTCGGCTTCCATTTCTTGCAATCTCGACTGATACATTTCTGCAGAGTCTGTTAGCACCGTCATAACAATATCATTTTCAGTTAACTCGTAGTATTTTGCAAACTTAATACAAGATAGAATATTGGCTGCACCTGAAATTCCAACCCAAGAAAGCTTCGAGATGACCTCTTCAGAAATCCCTTGTTCTCTCAGATAGTCCTGTCCAGCTGGCTCATTAAAGAGACGGAACATACCCAAACTATCATTGTCATCAATGGCGATTACCATATCGGTATTTCTAACATTATGAACCCAAGGGATATGTTTATCCCCGATCCCTTCAATTCTATGTTCACCAAAACCATTGTTCAATAAGGTTGGGCACTGTAAGGCTTCACCAACGGCAAGTTTAGCATGAGGATACTGATCTTTTATGAAGTCTCCACTTCCAAGTGTGCCAGCAGAACCAGATGTTAAGCATACCCCTGCTACTTTACCCTTTGCCCCAATTTCCGCTTTAATAATATCATGCATAGCATTACCTGTGACTTCATAGTGCCAGAGATTATTACCTAGTTCTCCGAACTGATTGAAGATCACAACATTATCTCGGGTTCTCCGAAGTTCCCAGGTTTTGTCGTAAATTTCCTTCACATTACTTTCACTGCCGGGTGTGGCAATAACTTCTCCAGCAACTTGTTTTAGCCATTCAAAACGCTCTTTACTCATATTCTCTGGTAAGATAGCAATGGACTTACAACCTAATAAGGCAGAATTATAGGCTCCACCGCGGCAGTAGTTCCCTGTTGAAGGCCAAACTGCCTCATGAAATTTTGGATCAAATTGTCCTGTCACTAAGCGGGGAACCAAACAAGCAAAACTTGCTCCCACCTTATGAGCTCCGGTCGGAAAATACTTTCCTGACATAGCGATAATTCTAGCTTTAACCCCTGAAATTTCGAAAGGAATCTCCACATAGTTCGGTAACGGATTAAATAGGCCGCCATCTTTTATCGGTTGATTCTTCCAGGATATTCTGAACAAGTTAATGGGGTCAACGTCCCATAACCCAGTTTTCTTTAACTTCTCTTTTACTGATGCAGGTATCTTATTTGGATCTTTCATCTGTGCTAGGGTCGGGATAACAACATTTTTTTCCTTAACACTCTGCACTGTCTTTTTAAGCTGCTCTTCATTAATGGTTAAATCAATCAAGCTTCTCATATTTGACCTCCTTATTTTTCGAAGTTCGAGGCTCGAGGCTCGAAGTCCGATTGTGAAATATCTTTGTATTTTTTGTCTCGTGTCTGGTTTATCGCACCTCGTGCTCACACCGTATGCGTCGTGGTTGACTTATCGTGCATCGAACCTCGCGCATCGTGCCTCGATTAAACCTTGCCTTCCAACTTAACTAACAGTTCTTTCAGCGAAGGCTCGACTTTGATGGGCTCACCCACGGCTTTAATCGCATTCTGAACATCCTTTAATCCATTACCAGTCACAATAGAAACTACTTTTTCATCGGCTCCAATGATCCCTTTTTCCACCAGAACTTTAAGTCCGGCCGTTCCAGTCACACCCGCTGGTTCCCCGAAAATACCGCTGGTTCTACCCAGTTCGCGCATGGCATCCAAGATCGCTTCATCAGAGACAGCAACCATCGTGCCACCTGATTCGCGCACGGCCGTTAAGGCTTTATCTGGATTGCGCGGCACGCCGACTGCAATACTATCCGCGATTGTATTCTCTTCCTTAGGTTGCCAGGGGCGATCTTCCAAGAAGGCATCGACCAGGGGGCAACACCCTGTGGACTGAACTCCGGCAATTTTGGGCAAGCGGTCGATCCACCCAGCACTATATAGATCCTTAAAGCCTTTCCAGACCCCTGCTATGGTGCAGCCGTCCCCAACGGACAGGATCACCCAGTCAGGCACTTCCCAGTTTAATTGCTCAGCAATCTCTAAGGCGACCGTCTTTTTACCTTCGACAAGATACGGATTAATGGCCGCATTTCGATTATACCAACCAAAGCGATCAATCGCCTCTGCAGAAAGTCTAAAGGTATCTTCATAAGACCCCTGGACACTAATCACCGTGGCTCCAAAGATCAGCAATTGAGCGATCTTCCCTTGGGGTGCTCGGCTCGGGACAAAAATAACGGATTTAATCCCCATGGCCGCAGCACTACCAGCTAAGGATGAAGCGGCATTGCCAGTTGAAGAAGCAGCAACCGTCGGCGCTTTTTCCTCGACTGCTTTAATAACGGCAATAATCGAAGCCCGGTCCTTCAGTGAAGCGGTGGGATTCTGCCCGTCGTCTTTAACATAAAGGTTACTCATCCCTAGACTTTTGCCCAGTCCCTGCGGTTTATAAAGCGGGCTCCAGCCCACTCTCAGATGGGGGCGAGCTGAATCTGGATGAATGGGCAGAAAAGGAAGGTAGCGAAAAATTGAATAGTCTTTGGACTGGCTTAGTTGCTCACGTGACGTCAAACGATTAATCTCTTGGTAATCGTACAGGACATCCATGATGCCACCTTTTTTACCACAAGTAGGACAAGTATACGTCCCAGCTTCAGCAGGGACTTCCTTTCCACAATCAATACAGCGGAGCCCTAACACATTCTTCATCAAGATCACCTCAAATTCTATTCCAAACTTCCTGTGCCAATTCCCTGGACCGAGCACCGATAGCGTCTTCATCAATGTCGATCAGCTTTCGCTCAAGCATGCGCACGCGCCCATTGATGACCGTTGTTTCGACAGCCCGTCCTGAGACTCCAAACAGAAGATGTCCGGTCCAATTGTTAGATCCGATGGGAGTCGGAGGCGTGTAATCGACAACGATAACATCCGCCCATGCTCCTTCTGTCAATTCGCCGAATTTTCCGCCAAACAGTTCAGAGGCAATTTTAGGATTATTACCATAAAGCATTTGAGGAATCTCACCCCAAGCGACACTGGGATCCGCCGCGGCATGCTTATGAAGTACATTCCCTACTTTGGCGCTTTCAAACATATCACAAGTATAACCATCCGTTCCAAGTCCCACCTTAACCCCTTGGCTGAGCATTTTAAGAACGGGTGTTACTCCAACAGCATTCCCCATATTGGATTCTGGATTATGAACAACTTGGGTTTGAGAAGTATTAAGGATTTCAATCTCGTGATCATCAATATGTACACAGTGTACTGCAATGGTCTTGGGTCCCAAAATCTTGAACTTATCTAAGCGCTCGACCACCCTCATTCCGTATTTGGCAAGACTGTCTTCTAAGTCCTCAATTCCTTCGGCAACATGTACGTGAAATCCTGCTCCTAGACGTTTGGCTTCTTCACTGCACTGAGTCAGAGTTTGATCGGATAAGGTCAAAGAAGCGTGAAGTCCGAACATACCTGCTACCATTTCATCCGGTTGAGCCTGACAAGCTTTAATAAAGCCGACGTTCTCTTTGATTCCTTCTTGAGCAATTTTTTCCCCATCCCGATCTGAGACCTCATAACAGAAGGCTGCCCGAACCCCCATCTCTTTGGCTGCCTTAGCAAGCGTGGATAAGCTTCCTGTAATAGCCATGGGGCTGGCATGGTGATCAATAATTGTAGTCGTTCCTGTTTTGATACACTCAATCAAAGGAGTCAGACCACTGTAATAGACATCGTCAAGGGTCAGTAATTTGTCGAGTTTCCACCAAAGTCCTTCAAGGATATCTCCAAAGCTTTTTGGAGCTTTACTCTTGGAATCCATGCCCCGGGCAAACGTACTGTAGAGATGCATATGGGTATTGATCATCCCGGGCATGATCAGCTTTCCATGAGCATCAATAAAATCTACATCCGGGTACCGTGCCTTTAAATCCTGAGTTGACCCAATTTCCAGAATCTTCTTGTCTTGAATTAGCACCCCGCCCTTGGGAATGACTTGATTCCGCTCGCCCAAAGTTAAGACCGTACCATTACCGATTAACAGCAATACAATCACCCTCTCTTAATTATTTTTCCCAAGACCTTCACTCACCCAACGCGCTAAAGAATATGGGTCTGGCTAACGAAATAGCCTTTAAAGAACACATCGCTCGACATAGTCCACACCCTATACACTTACTTATTTCAACCTGTGGACGACCCTTGATCAGAACTATAGCATCATGTCCACCTGTTCGACAAGCTGTATAGCAAACTCCACAACCATCACAGATCTCGGACTGAATGCTGGAGACCACTTGAATGCCCCTCGGGAGTTGGGAATGTTCCACTAAATAAGGCAAAGATCTTCCAATAAGGTCCGTCAAGCTTTGAAAACCCTTTTCCTCCATAAAACCTTCTAAACCACGTAATAAGTCCCCGATGATCTCTACGCCAAAACGCAATACCGCGGTGCATATTTGCAAGGTGCTAGCCCCAAGAAGGAGGAATTCTACGCCATCTTGCCAAGTAGTTATTCCACCACTCGCTGTAATATCAATATCCACTTGTTGGGCAATTTCCGCCGTACAACGCAACGCAATGGGTTTCAAGGCCGATCCCGAAAGTCCTCCATAGGTCGATAAGCCGGCTACATTAGGATAAGGAATTAGGGTATCTAAGTTGACGCCAGTAATACATTTTATCGTATTTATTGCACTAACTCCATCTGCACCACCACGTCTAACCGCCTTAGCCGTAGCAATAATATCGGAATCTTGTGCAGATAATTTAATGACTACAGGAACATTTCCCACGACTTCTTTCACCCAGCGAGCGATCGGTTCCGTCTCCTCAGGCTCTTGAACTTTCGTACACAGCCCCCACTCTGTTCCATGCGGGTGCCAAATACTACACTCAATTATGTCGGCGCCAGCGTCTACAAACCGCCTAGCCAACGATTGCCAATCTTCTTTCGTAGAGGCCATAATACTGGGAATGACGATTTTAGTCGGGAAACGTGTTTTTAAGGTACGCACATTGTGTTCAATCAGTTCGACGGAATGTTCAGAGACGAGGTCGATGTTTTGCAGACCTATAAATTCGCCTGCTTGCTCAATGCGAGTGACCAACGGGAAAACTCGACTTACAATTTTAGAGTCGACTGCAACGGTCTTTAAGACTGCTCCAGCCCACCCAGCTTCAAAAGCCTGTATCAAGAGACCGAGATTATCTGTACTAGGCGAAGGAGCCAAGATAAAGGGGTTTTCAAATCTGATTCCGCAAAAATCAACGGATAAATCGACTGTCACTTCCTATAACCCCTTTAAAATACTGATTTATAACTAAATTACTTTGCTGGGTGATTGAGTGGGGGTCTTATCCTCCTCACTCCATTAAATTGGCCAAATTCACCCCCATGTAGAATGAAAGATGAATTTTGGCACTTCGTTAAACCATGGAGAGGGTGGGAAAGAAATCTCTCCCACCGCTGATTAATTACTCTCGAATTCCGGCATGAGCCTTAAGTTCATCTAAATCTCCTGCGCCTTTGCTTCCATTAAAGAAAGCGTTAAGGGCAATAGCGGTAATTGAACCTAAGGTAATTCCACTATGCATAATGGTCTGACTCCAAGAAGGGAAATGTTGAAAGAAGTTTGGAGTTACTACTGGAATAACACCAATTCCGATACTAATAGCAACAATGAAAATGTTATTAACGTTCTTCTCAAAGTCCACTTTAGCGAGAGTCTTAATCCCGCTGGCAGCGACGATTCCGAACATTGCTATTCCAGCTCCCCCAAGGACTGGGGTAGGTAGGGAGGCAATAATGGTAGCCATCTTAGGAAATAAGCCTAATACAACTAAAATGACACCGGATGTTGCGACGACGAAACGACTCTTAACTCCGGTTAAACCGACCAAGCCGACGTTCTGTGCAAAGGCCGTGTACGGGAAAGCATTGAAGATGCCACCAAGGGCAGTGGCTAAGCCATCTGCTCTTAAGCCAGCAGTAAGTTCTTCTTCACCAATCTTTTTCTCGACCATTTCACCAATAGCGAGAAAGTCTCCCGTTGACTCAACCATAACAACCAACATTACCAGAATCATGGCGATAATCGAACCGATCTCAAACTTTGGAACTCCGAAGAAAAAGGGCGTTGTAATGCCAATCCAAGGAGCTGCAGCCACTCCCGAGAAGCTCACAAGGCCTAAGGGGACGGCAACAACTAGGCCGACCAGTAAACCCAGCAAAACGGCAATATGGGAAACAAAGCCTTTGAAAAGTTTATTGATTAAGAGAATAGCCACCAGCACAACTGTTGCCACCAGAATAAAGGTTAAAGAGCCATAGCTCTTGTTTCCAACTCCGCCTGCAGCCCAGTTAATACCGACTGGTAGGAGAGAAACCCCGATAATTGTGATAATAGTACCCGTGACGATTGGGGGGAAGAAACGAATTAACTTACTAAAATATGGAGCAGCTAAAAAAGTAAATAGACCAGCCACTATGACAGAGCCAAAGATCAACGTCATACCGCCAGTTTTGGCCATGATGACCATAGGCGTAACAGCAGCAAAGGTAACCCCTTGAATGACAGGAATCTTGATTCCAATTTTCCAAATCCCTAAGGTTTGGAGTAGTGTAGCAATACCACAAGTAAATAAGTCAGCGTTAATCAAAAATGCCGTTTGGGCTTGAGTTAAGCCAGCTGCTCCCGCAATAATCAAAGGAACGGCAACCGCTCCAGCATACATCGCCAGTACGTGTTGTAACCCGTATAGAAAAAGTTTTCCAGCAGGTAGCATCTCGTCGACCGGTGCCACTCCATGTTTGGTATTAGCCATTATTTGCTTTCACTCCTTTATTTTTGATGCGGGTCAAAGATCTCATTAAACCTAGATCACCTCCTTCAGATCATCGTCCTTGAATTTAGTCCCGCAACTTTATCAAGGTGTCTATTTCAACCGACCTTTATACAAACCCGTAATGGTCGGGGAAAATAAGATTGGTAAAACATTCTTAAAGACACAATTTTCTTCTTATTCAAGAAGTATGTAGCAAGATTCGTGCCAGCTCGACATTTACTGCAAATCCTGCCTAAAATACACCTTTGTTGAATATTTACCGTAACGAAATTATCAAAATGGTAATCTCTTAGGATTCAAAAGGGTATCTTCACAAATTTCCGCCTGAAATATACATTGATGCTGGATGCGAGGGAGGACTTTATTAATTATCATTTCGATAAGCATGGTTATCGAAATGATTCAGAATCCTCAATCTTTCCGAGTGGCTTCTCCAGCCAACGATAAAATTCTTTCTACCGAAAAGGAAATAGCCATCAGACCTTTTCCCATCCATACGTCGGGCCGTCATAAACTTGAAAAGCTTGTCATCCCCAAGGCGTTTGATGATCGGAGTGGCTAAAAATTCTATTTCTCCCTTCGAAATTCGCCGGTAATCCGCATCAATATCATAGACGCACGTTCCTTCGATTTCTGGTTCAGTGGCTAGCACATAAACCCCATTGGCATCGGCGAGATAAATATCATCGACACCTAACTCCGGCGTAAGCTCTCCAAGCCGCATTCTCGATAGATCTTCACGCTTATCGACTTCGGCAAGCCGCCGAAGCATCCTCAATTTCCATCCTCCCTAAATTTCTAACTCGTTATTATTTGGTAATACGACCTATATTTGCACAATTCGACATTAATAACAAGTGAAATTTAGAGAGGCCCGCTATATACATCGACCTCTCTAAATATGCGCATTTTTTTAAACTTTATACAAATAACCGTATTCTTTATAAATTGTCCAAATAAAGGCTGCGACCTTGTCATCCATCAGCACACTTGGTTTACCGGATTCATCAAACTTCACCTTGTCGATTTTCTCCTCTAGGCGAAGCATGAATTCCCCATTGCAACCACCATCTAAGAAATAGAAGCCGATATTAGGACTATCCATGAAATCTTTCTCAGTCCAGAATAGAGTTAGTTTAACCTTGTACGGCTCACTGGAATACGGGCAGAAGGTCCCGCAGTTTCCGCAGACATTGCACATTCCATCCATGTGCAGAATCTGATTCATATTCGTTAAACCTTTGCCATTGACCGGAATCATAAGGTTGGCGCGGTTTGGGCAGACCTCAGCACAGATATTACAGACTTTATTACACTCTAAACATCTCTCAGATTCTAGCTTGTGATCGGCAACGGCTTTCATTACGCCTTTCTTTTCAGCAATCTCTAATAACTGCTTTTCGTTATTAAAGGAGATCTTAGACGTAAACTCTTGTTTGAATTCCAGCTGTTCCTTTTCTAGAATGGCTTTAGCCACAATTGTTCCGTGCTTAGCAGCACCGACCACCGTCCAAGGTCCAACCAGGGCATCTCCACCGATAAAGACATTTTCCACACTAGTTTCTAGCGTTTCTTGGTTGACGCGAATGATCCCTTTCTCCCCTACTTCAATACCGTTGCTCTTTAAGAGGTCATAATCGATCAGTTCCCCAATCGCTGACAAGACGGTATCGATCGACAATTCTTCAAAGGCACCCGCCTTGGCCACTGGTTTCCTTCGCCCAGAGGCGTCCGCTTGACCTAGCTCCATCGTCTGACATTTCAAGACACCCTTAGTCAACGAGACTGGCGCAAGAAGTTCCTTGAAGATAACCCCATCTTCCTGAGCATAGTGAAGCTCTTCTTTGTCAGCAGGCATGTAGTCTTTTGTTCTACGGTAGACAATATAGACATTCTCCACGCCTTTTACTCTCAGGGCAGCCCGAGCAGCATCCATCGCAGAATTACCGCCCCCGACTACTGCCACGTTCTTACCAAGCTTTAAGGCATCTTTGTTAGCGTTAAAGGCTTCCAGGAAGGGGATCGCTCCCATTACCCTTTCGCTATCCCCTTCGATTTCCAGATCATTGGTCTTTCCCGCACCGATTGCTAGATAGACATACTGGAACCCTTTCGCTTTGTAATCAGCCACGGATACGTTTGGATCAATCCCAAATTTGAACTTAACGCCCATTTTTTCGATCAGCTTAATATCTTTAGTGATCGCTTCTCTCGAGATTCTAAAATCCGGGATAACGTATTCGACCGTACCCCCGGCTTTCTGACGTTTATCAAAAACAGTAACCTCCAAGCCCCCTTTGGCAAGGAAATAAGCGGCTGCTAGGCCAGATGGACCTGCTCCAATGACGGCTACTTTGGCAGATGACTCAGGTTTCAGCGTAGGAAGTTTCTGCATATAGGCATCAAACCCTTTTTCTGCAGCCACCAATTTCTGCCCACGGATATGCACTGACTCATCATAATCTAAACGGGTACACTTGGTCATACAGTTGTGGGTACAAATCGTCCCCGTAATAAACGGGAATGGGTTTTTGGAGACTATGACATCAAACGCTTCCTCATAGCGTTCCTCACCTACCAGGCGAAGGTACTCTGGGACATCTTGTTCAATAGGACATCCAACAGTACATGGGGCCATGAAACAATCAAAGACGGGCAACTTAAGCTCTGTTTTACGATTGACCACATCTCTCTTTTCCTTGAGATGGTTAGCATCGTCCAACGAACTTTCAGCAAGGGCTTTTAGTTTTTTCATATCAAGCTTATCGGACTCTTGCTTATCCATGAGTGGATCTAAGAGATCCGCCATTTGTTTAAAGCGCGTATAGGCTCCGGGTTTTAACAGAGTTGTTGCCACGGTGATTGGCTGGATTCCCGTCTCAAAGATTCGATCAATATTAAAAGCATCCGCTCCACCTGAATAGGAGATTTTGAGATCCCCCCCGAACTCCGCAGCTAACTTATACGCCAGATTAATCGTCAAGGGATAAAGGGCTCGACCGGACATGTACATTTCCTCGCCCGGTAATTCCGATTTCATGATCCTTACAGGCAACGTATTAGACATCTTGATGCCAAAATCTTTTTGCTTCTCCAGTGCGAAAACTTTGAGACGTTTTAACATCTCAACGCCATCTTTAAATTGTAGGTCATGGGTAAAGGATTCTTCCTTCAGCTCAATATATTTGTAACCCATTTTATCGAAGGTGTTCCTCACATACTCATATCCTAACAGCGTCGGATTCATCTTCACAAAGGTATGCAATTTCTTTTCACTGATTAAGTATTTTATAATAGCTTCGATTTCTGCCGGTGGGCAGCCATGCATGGTCGATAAGGTAATCGACGTGCAAATATTAGGTGAAATCTGTTCAATAAAGGCTCGATCAATCGTTTTAAACTGATCAACATTTTCAAATAATGAAGCAAGACACTCCTTAAAAATCGCCGTTTCTGAAGCGTCTTTAAGCCCTTCGATGAATTGATCAACTTTAGGAGATTGAATCCCTTTCAAGTCATACCCTACGCTCATATTGAACATAAATCCTCGATCACTTTGATTAAAGAACTCCTTTTGTAAGACATGGAGGGCAAACCAGGCTTTTACATACTCGTCAAAGGCACCCATAATCGGAAGCTCCGTAGACCACTCCGTGTTATAGCATTCGTCCTCCGCCAGGATACAGGGCTTAGGAATCTCTAACTCATCCATGATTTGTACAGATTTCAACTCGAAGAAACGGCTCCCGCTCAGATAAGAAGCGATAATGTTTTGCGCGAGTTGAGTATGCGGACCAGCCGCCGGACCAACTGGAGTATCCATCGTTTCGCCAAAAAGTCCAATCTGGTGGTCATTCTTCTTTTGGAAAAATTTAACCGCAGATACGCCGAAAATAGTTTGAGTGCGCTTATATTCTTCGAACATCCAGTTAACCAAGTTCTTGAAGGGAATTTGAATCATTTTATCACTCATCATTCGTATCATTCCTCAATTCCTTATTGTTTGATCTGCTGCTCAGCGCCACTCATTGCCACATTTTCAAAATGGTAATAAGTTGCGCCGAGCCCTAGCTAAGCTTAAGTAAATTTCGTTTATTTTCCTTTATAATGAGGGCTGTCAACACACGTGCAAATATGCCCTTCCAAGGACTTCTCAGCAGCTTTTAAGATACTCTGGTAACCTGTACACCGACATAAATGACCTGAGAGTTCTCGTTTAATCTCATCACGAGTGTAATCTTTGCCACTCTCCACCATAGCCGTAGTGGTCAGAACGAGGCCAGGGGTACAGAAGCCACACTGCACAGCCCCTTCTTCGACGTAGGCTTTCTGAACATCAGAAAGTTCCCCATTTTTTGCAGCCAAACCCTCAATCGTCGTAATCTCTTTACCGTCCGCCCAAACGGCTAAGTATATGCAAGTATCATAAGGAGTACCATCAATCAGTACGCTGCAGGCGCCGCATTCTCCAACCCCACAGCCTTGTTTAGCACCCGTAAAACCCAATTGACTTCGCAAAACATCCAGCAACGATTCCCGTACATCCACCTCGAAATTATAGGCTCTCCCATTCACCGTAAAGGCGATTCGTTTAAACAACTTCCGCACCTCCTGCGTTGACAACAGCAATTTTCAGGGCTCTTTGCGTGAGTTCTTCGACAAGATGTTCCCTATACTCTTTAGAAGCCCGCCAAGAGGTTCGTGCCTTGGCTGATTTAACCGCCAGCTTGCCAATCTCCGCCAAAATATCGGAGGAAATTTTCTTCCCCTTGGCGTACTCTTCTGCTTCAAGGCACCTTAAGGGAGTTGGACCTGCAACTCCAAGTCCAATTCTTACGTCTGCAAAGTATCCGCTCTGCTGTTTGCAGACAACTGCCACTCCAAGTGTGGCAATATCCATCGCTTCACGCATGGCAAACTTAATATATTGCCCGCCAAAGCCTTGGTAATCTTCCGGCGCAATCAGAATCTCGGTGAGAATTTCCCCTGGCTTCAAAGCAACTTTACCAGGTCCAAGATAAAATTCACGGATCGGAACGACACGTTCCCCATGCGCATCCTGTAATTTCAGCTGGGCATTCAGCGCAAACAAGGAAGAGGCACTGTCTGCAGACGTGGCTCCATTACAAATGTTTCCGCCAATAGTGGCGATATTTCTGATTTGCGGCCCCCCCATGGAGATCGCCGCTTCCGTGAGAATTGGGATTGCCTCCCGAAGAATCGGATTGTGGAAAACCATCGAGAAGGTAGCCATTGCACCGATCACGATCGTCCCATTGTCAGATATTCGAATACTTTCCAAGGATTTAATCTTGCGAAGGCTCAAGAGCTCTGCATCTTCAAGTTGCCCTCCGTGCATTTTGATGAGCACATCTGTCCCACCCGCAATAATTCTTAGATTGGAGTTTTGTGAAAGGAGCGCGGTCGCTTCACTAACAGTCTCGGCATCGTAATATCCTTTAATATCGTACATCGTTTCACCGCCTTACTAGATTAATCCAACTTCTTTAAACTTTTCGAAAACGCGTTGCGGATTCATCGGTATCCGATTAAAAGCCACATCCGTCGCATCCAATACTGCATTGCGAATTGCCGGAGCCGGAGAAACAATCGGAGGTTCTCCCAACGATTTGACGCCAAACGGCCCTGTTGGATCATCTTGTTCCACAAAGGCTGCGCCAATATCAGGGGTATCCATCATCGTCGGAAGTTTATAATCCAGCAAATTATTGTTAAGGGGCTTACCCGTCGCCTCATCAAAGAGCAACTGTTCGGAGAGGGCATAGCCAATTGCCATACTCACCCCACCATGCACTTGCCCCTCTGCCAAAAGTGGATTGATGATCTTACCAGAATCATGGACATTGAAGATTTCCAAAATCTTAATTTTCCCAGTCTTGATGTCCACTTCCACTTCTGCAAAGGTTACCCCAAAAGGTATTGCATTAATGCGAGCATTATTTGAGACATCACTTGTAATAGGTTCAGCATGAGCTCTATCATAATAGGACTGCATCGCAACCACTTCCAGCGCTAGGACTTGTTCGCCAGATTCTTTAAAGACAATGAATTGATTTTGAAGATCTAAGAGATGAGCGGGGATATCCGTCATCCTATGGGCAAAACCAAGCACTTTTGCCTTAACTTCCAGGGCAGCCTTTTCTACAGCCATCCCTGTTACATAGGTTTGCCTCGAGGCATAAGACCCCGTATCAAAGGGGGTAATATCTGTATCTTGAGTGGAGACGACATGGACCATATACATCGGAAGACCGAGAACCTCAGCCACCATTTGCGCGAAGACTGTGTCACTCCCTTGGCCGATTTCTGTTGCACCGAGTTGAACTTGAACTGAGCCATCTTGGTTCATGACAATACGCACTCCAGCAAGTTCTAACGCTACCGGATACGTTCCCGAAGCATAGCTAAAGCAGGCCATGCCTAATCCTCGACGCATATCTCCGCTCTGCTCCTTATACAAGGCTTTCTTGACGTCCCACTTGATTAACTCTCGACCCTTATCAATGCATTCCCGGATAGCACAGCTCATGATCTTATTTTTACTCAACGGTTCTACAAACCCAACTTCAACTAGGTTTTTCTTCCGAATCTCGATGGGATCTAAGTTGAGTTTCTTGGCAATATCTTCGATATGAGATTCAAAGGCAAAAAATATCTGGGGAGTACCATACCCCCGCATCGCTCCGGCAACCGGCAAATTGGTATAAACCGTTATAGGATCATATTTCAAGGCCTTGGTTGGATATAGATAGCGGAATTTACCGCCCCCGCTCGAAGCAATGGAATGACCATGTGACGCGTAGGCGCCAGTGTTCGAAACGGCAGAAATATGTATTCCGTTAATTTTTCCATCCTTATTGATTCCAGTCTTGATTTTAAACTTGAAAGCATGACGAGTTCGGGTGTCAATCATGGCTTCCTCTCGCGAAAGCTCCAGTTTGACAGGTCTTCCACCCACAGCCAAACTCATAGCAGCATTCAAAGGTTCAATAGTCACATCCTGCTTATTACCGAACCCACCTCCAACGTAAGGCTTAATCACTCGCACCCGCCCCCAAGAAACCCCTAAGGATTGAGCAACGATCCTGCGCACAATGTGCGGGATCTGAGTCGAGGTCATGATCACGATTCGTCGATCTGCATCGACATAGGCATGGGATACTTGATTTTCCATATGACAATGCTGAACAATACTTGTGTGGTACTCACCTTCAATGACATGATCGGATTCAGCAAAGGCTGCTTCAATATCCCCTATTGCATAACCACCCGAAGCCAGAATGTTTCGTTCACAGTCATCATGAATCAAAGGGGCACCCTCTTTAAGGGCAGCATCTGTGCTGGTTAAGGCTTCCAACACTTCATATTCAACCTCAATCAGCTTCAAAGCCTTGGAGGCGATAAGGGCATCCGTCGCAACCACAGCTGCAATATTATCTCCCACGAATCGAGCCTTCTGCGTTAAAATATGGCGATCCTCTTTATCGCGATGGCTCTCATCGAGCGAAAAAGGATGCCCCGCAGTTCCATATTTAAGCTGCGCAACATCCACTTCATCCGTTGCAATAGCCTCTATGACCCCTGGCATAGCTGTAGCGAATCGAATATCCGGCAAATCTTGGTACGTTAAAACAGCCTCGACTCCAGGTAAAGCTTTCGCTTTACTGACATCGATCGATTTAACAAGCGCATGAGCATAAGGACTATGCAGAATTTTCCCAATCAACATATCCCGCTCAGAAAAATCATCCGTATATTTGGCCTTTCCCGTTACTTTGGCGACAGCATCAACTCTTCTAACGCTTTTCCCTACAACCGTATAAGCCATTTTATTTCCTCCCGTCCTTAAAATTTATTAAGACCTCTCTGTCGAATAGAATTCCATCTTCAGAGAATGAAATACCTGCAATCCTAAATTTAAACCGTGCAATATTCATGCCAACGAGCTCAAATGTCGAAAAGAGGCTGAATCAGTGACTTGTTGTTATACTCGGAGGACAGGCCTTATCATAATGATAACGTCTGTCCTCAATTTCACTTATAATACATTTATATCATTTGAGTCTATGACTAAAAGCCACTAAGTTTCTTACTTCTAAAAGTGCGAGATAAGTGACTCCTAGACCTTAGATAAGTTTAACAACACCTCAAGAGCTACAAACTCTCCTCGATTAAGCGCCCTGTATCATTTTGATAAAATTCTTATCACATTGAACTATCTTTTATCAATTTGATAAGAAAAGAGTAAAGAAAAGCCCCCTCAAGATCCCTAAGCAACCCGTATTTCAATTACTCAATGTTATAACGTGCTAATTTGCGATATAAGGTTGCTACTCCAATTCCTAAGGCCTTGGCCACTTTCTCTTTTCCTCGTACACCAGCTTCCGCAGCTTGGTAACAGCGGAGAATTGTTTCCCGTTCAACATTTTCAAGATTAAACCCATTGAGTTCAGCATGATTCTGATGAGCCGTTTTCAATCTCGGCGATAAATGTTCCTCAGTCAAAGTAGAGCCTTCGGCTAAATTCATAGCATATTCAATCACGTTCTGAAGTTCTCGGACATTGCCTGGCCACGAATAGTCTTGTAACCTCTGCCGAAATCCATCCGTTAAAAACTGAACGTTTTTATTCAGCTGTGGATTGTAACCCTTAATAAAATGCTGACTCAAAATATCCAAGTCTTCTTTTCTATCTCGCAGTGAGATAATCTCAATGGGAATCACATTAATCCTGTAATATAAATCTTCACGAAACTCACCTTTTGCCATCATTTGCTCAAGGTTACGATGCGTTGCGGCGATGACTCGGACGTCTACAGGGATAGGGGTTATCCCCCCAATTCGTTCAATTTGACGTTCTTGAAGCACCCTAAGAATTTTGGCCTGTAAAAATAAGGGCATATCTCCAATTTCATCGAGGAATAGGGTTCCTTTGTTTGCCAATTCAAACTTGCCGATTTTGCCCCCTTTGCGAGCACCCGTAAAGGCCCCATCTTCGTATCCGAAGAGCTCACTTTCCAGCAACATTTCCGGAATCGCTGTACAGTTAATCGCCATAAACATCCCTTGTTGTCTGGGACTGAGATTATGAATGGATCGAGCTAACATTTCTTTACCAGTTCCACTCTCACCCCGAATCAAGACCGTTGATTTCGTGTTAGCTACGACCTTTGCCCGCTCTCGGATTTGGCTTATACTCTGACTATTTCCCAAGATATCTTCGATGGTATAGCCTGCATCTTGTAGTGAGAGTCGGTTAACGATTCGACCGATTTCATCAAGCGGTCGCAAGGTGATGGCAATACTCTTCACCCCGTCTTCACTAGCGATGGGCAGAGCACGCAAAACCATTTGCACCCGATTCTTCTTGGTTTCGACATGAACTTCGCGTTCCACGACTTCGTCCATGTTTTTCCCGGCTTTTAGAATGTCCGAAACAATTTGTGGTGTGAATAAGGATTTTAACTGACTCCGCGGAGTAAGCAGATTAGCACTAAACAAGCGTTTAGCTGCTTGATTATAATGAAGGACATTTCCATCAAGATCCACCGTAAGCAGTCCTTCTTCCAAGCAGTCAATAATGGAGTTGAGATAATGATTCGACGATACTAGACCAGCTAAGAACTCTTGTTCCTTTAACTTTAGAGCAATAGTTTCAGCCATTTTCGTTAAAAAGATGAGGTAGGATTGCTGATTTTCTTGGATGATTTTTGCTTGGGCATCATTAAAGCAGATCAGTCCGATCACGCCCACAGCTTTACCATCCACATTGATCGGGGATACCACTTCATATTTTTCAGAGCAATTTCCTCGAGCCTTACATGGGGCGCAAAGCGGATGGGTTCCCGGCGTTTCTATCACAAACTGATGTCCTGTCCGCAGTACTTCCTGATACACGTATCCCTGCCGGTCCATGGATAGACCTACCCCTTTGTGATACCTTCCTGTTCCAGCAATACGTACCAAATTATGATCCGCTATCTCAATATCGATTTTCACAACAGTGGCAATCGCTTCCGCGATTTGTTGTGCATAATCTCTAACGGCCATAAGTTCAACCATTAAGTTACCCCCATAACTATTATTCTCGTTAAAGTCTTATAATATGACAATATTCCTTTTGATTAGCCTACATTTTCTTAATTCGTTAAGAATTCACTTTATCCTTTAACCGAGTTTCATTTTACTAATGTTTGCAGATAGACGTAGCCTAACATTAAAAAGTTCACAAAGATCATAATAGGAGCACCTATAACGAACTTCTTGTGCTGGGTCTTATGACGAAAGAACTTCATCCCAGCAAAAAGTCCGATGCCTCCCAGGACAAATCCCATAAGCAGTAGATTGAACTCCTGTATCCTCCACTGCCCTAACTTAGCCAGACGTTTATCTCTGCCCATTGCAATAAAAACGTAAATATTCCAAATCAAGTAGGCCCCCAGAAAAAATTCAATACTCATCGCTCTAGTCCTCCTTATTATTTTATACTCCATTCCAGCGCTTAAAGAGTGTGTTTTCTATGCCAAACTGATCTAAGGTTTTCCCAACGACATGATTCACTAAATCTTGTATCTCTTTCGGTTGGTGGTAAAACCCTGGCGAAGCCGGCATTATCGTCGCACCCGCCCGCGCCAGCCGTAACATATTCTCTAAGTGAATAATATTATAAGGCATTTCGCGCGGAACCACGACAAGAGGGCATCGCTCCTTTAATGTCACTTGAGCCGCTCGTGCCAAAAGATGGTCCCCCGTCCCCGTGGCCATTAAGCCCAAAGTGTTCATTGAACAGGGAATCACGACCATCCCAGCCGTACGATAAGAGCCGCTGGCCAGCGATGAAAAGAGGTTATCGTTCTCATGGATACGAACATTCTCTGGGAAGGCAGACCGTTCAATTCCGGTTTCATAGGCAAGTACCTTTTCTCCCGTTAACGTCATGATCAATTCAACCTGCCAATCCATCGACGCCAGAACATTCATGAGTGTGGTCGCATATATTGAACCGCTTGCCCCTGTAATCCCAATAATTAATCGTCTTTGCACTGGGCACCTCCAACATTTATTTCATACGCTTTTCGCTGCCATCTACAGCGTCCCTTATCATTTATTCGCTATCGCAGAAAAATCCTTGTTTTCGAGAACAGAGAGCTTATCCTTTCGAATCATACTGATGCCTAAAAAGATGACTACAGCGCCTAAGACTTGCATAAGGTGAATCTGTTCCTTTATAAGAATAGCCGCCGCAACCACAGCAACCGCTGGCACAGCATACATATAAGCCATTACACGATTAGCTCCTATTCGGTTAATTGCGTGATACCAAACAACAAGCCCGAACGCAGTCACTAGAACAATGGAGTAAAGCATAGAGCCCCAGGCTGCAGAGGGTATCTCTGACCAAGTTATCGCTAGCACCCCTTTTGCTCCGATGACCAGGAAAAATATCATTCCAAATAATGAAGCATACGTCATCGTCTTAAGCGCTGAATACCTGCGCAACATGCGTTTAGCGAGCACTGGATATAATCCCCAGACACTTGATGCCAAAATGGCGATCAGATCTCCACGAATCACATCCCAGCCTATTGCCAATTTATTAGTCCCAAAGAGCAAGACAAAGACAACTCCTAAGAGAGCTAAAGCGCTTCCCCACCTCCCCCTTGAGCCTAATCGTTCTTGTCCTGCGAGCCAGGCGAAAATTGCCGTAAACACTGGCGAGATTGCAAGCATTAAAGAGGCATTGGTAGCCGTAGCGTATTTTACAGACGCCATAAACAAGGTTTGGTAAATCGTAATGCCTATCAGTCCGAGCATCGCCAATTCCCAGAAATCCTTTAACTGGATACGCAAGTCTTTTTCCAAAACATATAACAAAAGAAACAGCAGAGGTGTTGCCCCCACAAAACGAACAACATTAAAGGTCAAAGGATCAAAACCAACCATTCCCCATTTTCCAACAGTGTAATTTGCCCCCCAGACCAAGACAACGCCCCAAAGTACCCACTCTGGAAAATCCTTTTTCGTAGTCATTAGTTTCCCTCTTTCTCCCTCACCCATACAAAAGACCCCTAGCATCGTTTTAAAGGTAGGAGCCTTTCATTATTTCGTATAATTAAATATTGTATCATAGAAAAATCCCTCAGAGAATATAAAATGCTCAGCGAGGTTTCAAAGCCTCTCGACCGCATCATAAATGAAAAGGAAGAAAACTTTGATATTCTAGGGTTTCTTCCTTTTCATGTTAGTCTATTTTACAAGCCTGTTCATTACAGAGCATATTAAAATAGGCAATGGACTCCAGGTCATCGTTCAAAGCATTTGAACCGAATGCACCTAAAGCCTCGTATTCAGGACCGCTTCCTTTTCCTCAGAGTGTCACAACACGTGAATAGATGTATACAATATGACAATTTCTCAGTATACAAAAGTACGCTGCCCAACAATTGTCGATTCTTAAACGGTAGCAACACAAAAAGGAATTAATTAATGATTGACAAACTATCTATCTTCTCATATAATAACGTTTGTTACGCGGTCGTGGCGGAACTGGCAGACGCGCTAGATTCAGGTTCTAGTGCTCGCAAGGGCATGGAGGTTCAAGTCCTCTCGACCGCACCACTTAGAAACATAAGGCCTTCGGGCCTTTTTTCTTTTGCCTTTGTTGACTTTTCTAAACCGTGAATAGTCAACAAAAAGTCAACAAAATAATATGAGTGCTTTTTTAGGGCATATTGATCCAGACTACTAGATGCATAATGTGGTACTTTAAGTGAACTAAAAGCAAATCTTTTTATCACACAGTGCTCATCAGTATACCGTATTGCTCTATAACTTTGTAATTTCAGTTATAAGAATCGGGCATGGAAAAAAGCACCTTCTCAGATGCTTTACTAAAATATTCTTCAATTTACTTATTTTCAATGACTTGCAAAATACACTTCTTCAACGGTTGTAAATCTTTGTTAACAGCAATTATTGTAGCTTCTAATAAAGTTTCTTTCTCAATTAAAGACCAGTTGATTATATAATTACAGTTCATAGCCAATTCTCGAATAAACTCTCGAATGCTTCGACCATTACCTTCTCTAAATGGATGTATCATATTTAGTTCAGACATGTAATAAGCTACCTTCTGAGAAAATTCCTCCGGATTCAAACTTACTAAATATCTGTCCTTTGCTAGGTTACTAAATGTAGAATTTAAGTTTTCCTCAATAAACTGGCTTTTACAGAAAAATGTAGAACCCTTCTCAATATTCTCAGTCCTTAATTTGCCAGCAAAAGGATAGATGTCTTGAAAGATATACCCATGTATTCTTTTTAAGTGGGTGCTTCCAAATCTACCTTTCACTATCTGTTCTTTTTCAAGCTGGTATTGCCGAAGCATTGTCATATCAGCTTCATATTCAGCTAAGGCATTTGCATCCTTAATGTTTTCTTTATTAATCAATACATCAAAATCTTTATAGTAATAGACAGACCGGCTAATTTCTTTAGAATCGTACTTTGAAAAGCCACTGCCACTTTTCATTTTAGCGTCCAAATTTAGAAGCGTGCCTAGCCTTTATGCCTGCGACAGCTTCCCCACTGCTGATCTTATCTTCGAGGTACCGTTTTCCGATTGCCTGCGCATGTGTACTTGCCTTTAATCCTTCAAAAGCCATCGATGCCCTTACACCAGAAATCACCCGATTATTCGTTGCCGCTCTTGGAGTTTTCCTTGCCAATACAATCACCTCTTGATACTATTATATGCAATTTTAAGCTCAAAGACAATTTAGTCGGAATACTTTCTATAAGATATTCAGACCAATCTTTATCGACTGCCCCATAGTCTATAGCTACTTAATTCTCTTACCGATTTTTGTTACGACGTGCAAAATCTTCATCCATCTCCGCTTTCCAACTATCAGCAATGGGTCTGTTAGCCCGAATTTCGCTGACGACATGGCTAACTGCTACGTAATTCAGCCTCGTACCCTCACCATCAGTGCTGATAGTTCGCAGCTCTATCAGCACTGATCCCAACCTTTGCAGCTGCAGAAACGGCATCAATATTGGCTCCCAAGAAAATGACTTCCCATCCGTATTTTTCTTTCTGCCGTTCAACCATTTTCTTGATTGCTGCAGGGGTGTACTCACGACTGGCATTTTCCATACCATCGGTTGTGATCACCATCACCACCTTGTCCGCTCGTTGGTCCTTGCTAGTATGCCGCTGTACGTTGCTAATCTTATGAATGGTCTTTCCGATAGCATCCAGGAGTGCAGTGCTACCGCCAACATAGTATTCTTTCTCTGTCATCGGGTGGATGCCCTTGCTGTTGATTCGATCATGGAGAAGTTCGTCGCTATCATCGAACAGCACCGTCGTGACAATCGCTTCACCAGGCTCCTTCTGCTGTTTACTAAGCAGGGCATTGTAGCCACCGATGGTGTCGCTCTCTAGCCCTGACATGGAACCGCTCTTATCCAGGATAAAGACCAATTCAGTTATGTTTGTTGTCATTTTGTTATCCCCTTTTCTTCCTTGATGATTAAAGGATAACAAAGTTAGAAGGCTAATAGGTCGCTTTCAAAACGACAATTAGCCTCCGATCAAAACTTGGTCAAAAGCAAACAAGGCTTCGTTGACCTCAAAGATGTTGTAATTGCCTTCGTCGATGAAGTACTCGATGATGAGATCAAACTTGTTGCTACGCGACAAAGTGTAGCCGGCTTTACCCAGTAGATCATGGGTTTCGTCCAAATTGAGCTCGAGAGCGATGGCAAAAGCTATCGCTGTAACCCTGCTAGGGTTATAACCTTTTCCGCTGCGGATTTTGGAAAAGAGCTTGCGGTCGATATTGGCTCGTTTATAGGTTTCTACATCGGTCAAGCCCTTCTCATCAATGAGCCGTAGCAACCTTTGAGGAAACGACTCCTCCAATTGTTCTAGCACATCCTCTAAACGCCTTTTCCCTTGTGGCAGGGCTGGGGCGGAGGGGCAAGAAACACTTTCCTGGCAAATCGTTTGTAATTCTTCTAGCTGTTGGTATTCATAAGCCTCGATCACTCGGTCTCTGACACGATGCCGGTGTTCTTCCACGTAGTGATCGTCAATGTATCGTTCTATGTCCGAAAAAAGTTTGGCGCTCAGCATAAAGGCTTTCTTATCATAGACCACCAAATGAACATTCATATCATGGTTTAAGAGGAATTCGCTGATGGCTGAAATGGCAATCTGAAGCGCCTGGTCTTTCGGGTACCCATAGATCCCGGAGGAGATCAGGGGAAAGGCGATGGATTCGAACCCATGCTGCAAGGCCAGGGTCAGCGAGTTGGTATAGCAGTTATGTAACAGCTGTGCCTCGCCCGCACTACCACCACGCCAAATCGGTCCGACCGTGTGGATGATGTGTTGGGCAGTAAGGCTGTAGCCACTTGTAATAACCGCTTCGCCAACTTGGCAC
Organism: Desulfosporosinus burensis; assembly: GCF_054657535.1. Taxonomy (NCBI): domain Bacteria; kingdom Bacillati; phylum Bacillota; class Clostridia; order Eubacteriales; family Desulfitobacteriaceae; genus Desulfosporosinus; species Desulfosporosinus burensis. The sequence continues at coordinate 121,986 of NZ_BAAHYN010000006.1, read as the reverse complement.
GTTCCGATGCTGTCGCATTCTGCTTGCAGCTTTTCAGCCCCGGCAGCAGCGAAAATTGCTCCACATACCCCACCGCCTATTTTCAGGGCAGAATTTGCGGCGTTGACTATGGCATCAACGGATAGTTTGGTGATATCGTTTCGGATTATTTCCAGTGGCATAAGTAGGGATTCTCCTTTCACGGATTACTAGGTATCGGACCGGTTACTTCTTTTATGACAGCTAGTATTCCTGCTCATCTAAGCATTTAATTCACAATGCCGCCTAACAATCAGGCGGCATTACTTATTCATAAATCCAACAAACATGAAATAGCATCACCATATGCGATCAAAACACGCCCCCCATGAGCAAGCAACAACCTTACGCAATCTATTTCTAAAAACTTCCCACGCACAAAACCTAGCATAACTGGCAGCGACAACTTGATAACCAGGGGTTCTACTATTGCTCTCCATCTTCAGAGGTCGTTTGCTTATATTTAATTTTTCGTGTGTAGTCTTTATTTGATTTATGGGGGCGTGTGCCAGTATTGAAGAGAGATCTTGTTCTAGGCTTACTGACTAGCTTTGATTTCTTTTTCATAATAGCCCACTTTTCTTTACTATTTTTTCTGGTGGATAATATATTTTTCTCTAAGCCCATTAACACGTTCAAATCCAATGTGTTCTTCTATTTGTAACCGACCAACTACAATACCAGGATGTATATCAATTTTATTTGCAAATCGCCTTATAGCCCCTTCTGAATAATCTTTACCGCTCAAGAATTCACTATAATGGTCCATTGGTAATAAATAATTTCTGGCAAAATCATCCGCTTCTCTTTCTAAGATTTTATTTGTTTCATCCATTTCTTCAACATCTATGCCAACTATTAGCATTGTGATTTTTCTCTGTAAGACATGACCAATTTCATGGAACAAAGAGAACCAAAATATATCTGCATACTTCCTTCTATTGTTGATCGCCAATATTACCTTTTCTTTATTAATCCATTTTACTGCCCCATTAACACCGGAATTTTTCAAGTGTGGTAGAACAACAAATGCAACACCACAAGATGCAAAGATTTCTGTCAATCTTGGCGAAAAATCCACAGGATTCTGTAACGTCATTTTTCTAATTTCTTGCAAATGACTATTAAGCTTTTTTAAATCGAATGACTCTGTGTGTATCTGTTGACCAATGTTTAGAGCGGTTTGAACCCAAGCATTTGAATTAATTACGTTTTTCTCATTGATGATTGAAACGGCCGTTCTATAATTAACTAGAAAGTCGGTGGTCTTCAAGACCTTAAATGATGCTATCTTAAAATATTTCAATAACTCTTTAGCTTTTTCTGCTGATTTTCTTACTATTGGTACTACTCCTAAATCAATGAAATAAGAGTAGTCTATAAATTGAGCACAACCTGCTTCATAATCCTCAATTTTTCTGCGTTCAATTTCTATAACTTTCTCATTATAAGTTTTTTGCAAGTTAAGCCACACATCTGCAGATGTGCCAAACATAATAGAAAGCTTTAAAGCAATTTCATTCGATAATTTGCTTTTCCCATTTAACAAATCGCTTAAATTTTTCCCACTTGTTTCCAATCTTTTAGCAAACTCGTCTTGGGTAATCCCCATATCTTCAATAATCTCTTTTAGATAGTACCCTGGATGAAAAGCTATTAGCTCTTTATATTCAGCTTTACTCATAATGTTTTGTCACCTCCCAGACTAAAATTGCTGTGGTTGATTTGTATATAATGTTGACATCTTCGGTAGTGCTCCATCTATTACCTTCATGATCCAATGGAATGACAATTAAACGCCATCCTAATCTTCGCCCTAAATCCAAAGCAAATTGACCCTTTTTCTTTCCCTCTAACGGATGCAAATGATATATGCGCATGACAGCAATATCCATTAGATTCTTAGCATTATCCAGGAAATTGATTAAACTCAATAGCTTATCTGCAACCTCAACCCCAAAATCTTTTTTAACTAAACTGTAATCTGAACATTGCTTTTGAAGTTTACTACTTCTATATTCTATGTTTATTATATTCCACCCCTTTATGTAATGCAATTAATTTTACCTTTTTGGTAATATTTTTTTCATATATATCTATACAATTTGCCTTATAATGCTATTCAATTGTTCCATAATTCACATCCCTACAATGATTCTTCATGAGTTGCCAAATTCCTCCACCAAATATGATATGAATAAAAAAAGACGCTTAATTCAAGCGTCAGGAAATCGTTCAGACCGACAAAGGGTTATTGTTTCAACAGGCTGTTTGATATTGAAACCGCGCTTTGAATGTCACTGGCGTTGTGATTGGAATCCTCGGGGGACAATTTGATATATTTTCCTTCAAACCTTTTATTATTTCGGGTAAATTAAATCCTTCCAACCCTCATAAATCATAACCATTGCCAATGTATCCAATTCGCAATATTTCAACAATGCTTTCTCAATTTCCGTACGCTCATATTTAGACATCTCTTCAAATTGCATTCGAGCATAAGCTGTTAACGCAGCCCCCCCCATCACGCAACTCATCACTATCGCTCAACACTGCGAAATTTTTTTCTGAAATATCCTGAAACATATTTGGCAATAGTTTATATGGATCAAGCACCCTGTCTTCGACGTACTCAATCCATTTCCAGTTTCTATAATTCAAACTAGGGATACCGCCATCTGCACCATAAATAGGGTCGGCGTATTTTTTTGTAAGAATCGTGAACTATTCAGAATCGCTGGCAAAACCTGCTTAATGGAATTCGAGCCCTTCGTGGCTGGATCATAATAATAACGCTTGACCAGTTCGCACATATCGATCATATTACGGGGCCCTGCCTCCCACTCTTTACTCTTATTCACTGGAGTTGTAATGGTACGAATAAAGCTACATAATTCCTCCCTGTCGGGAATATCCTCTTGGTCTTCCCTCAATTGCCGATAAATCATGTTTAAGTAAGTGTTTTCGTGCGCAGCGTAACGGAAAATGCTTCCTTGATCCTGTGCTAATTCGTTTTTCAGTTTTCTGAGAAAATCATAGTTGGGGAATACCCCTGGTGCAGTGTTAAGATATTGTCCGCGATGTTCAATCTGCCCGTCTTTGTGAGCTACATGATGGGAAAACTGAAAGGCAATTCCTTCATAAGGACGTCTGCCTTTATTGAAGGGAATCGCAACCATGGAAGTTTCGAAATCAATGAAATGCAGTGGATAAACCCACGCACTCATTTCACGGTATAGATTTTCTGAATCGATCCAATGGGTCGCGTCATGGCTTTGAGCTTTTATTACTTGCAGCCATTGCCTATCACTGGACGAAATACCCAGCTTTTCATCATCCTTTGGTGAAATATCCTCTTTGTAAATGTATAGTTTCTGCATATCTGATGATGGCCAATAAAAATGCATTATGTCCTGCGGACCTCGTACCACTCGGAACAAAGAAAATATTCTTCACCAAATACTTTTAGTGGAGATGAATAATATCTTGCAGGGCTTTTCCCTTGACTTAACGTAGCCTTCTGTAGCAGTGGGAATTGGATGTCAAAGGTTTCTTTGGAATATTCCTTGGTTTGCATTTTCTCAATTTCTTCTGGTGGAACTCTACCATCTTCGAGAATCTTCCTAAGAACAGTTCTAACAATAACCCCGATTTTCATTTCCTCAAGTCCATCCATACCTTCTGATTCTATCGCTTCAAGCTCCGGGGTAATTTTTCTTGCATTAGGTACTCTTTGAGTTCTAACCTGTTTAGGCCTTTTCGCGGCAAACAAATTATACATCTGTAAGCTACGCATAAATAGTTCTGATGTATCCGCCACATCTCCTAATACATTTAGTACGGGTTCAAGTATTTTCTCGCTGAAATCATCGTTTCCAATAATTCGTATTTTGTAGTTTAGTCCTATATCTTGCAAAACAAGACTGATGTCATCAACACAATTCATCAAAGCCTGCTCTACCGAAGGATTAATTTTCGGAGACGTAAAAATTATTGTTCCTGTGCTGAAGCTAAAGTATCCATATATGCACATTGCCGTTCTCAAGCATTTTTTTATCACCCTTGTTACCGTCTCATCCTTTGAGCCATAATTCAGACCAGCTTCATGAAACGCTACATCAATTGCATAGATCTGGCTTTGATTTTCCTCATAGTTAATGCCTATCACATCAATTTCAGCCTGACCGAGAAGCTGATCAATTGACTTATTCCCCTTATAAATGTCATATCCATATTTTTGAGAAAATAATTGGGTGGAGGTTCTCATTATCTGCTCAAGCGTCTCTTTATTTTTTAGTTCCCATTTATATGATGCTTTCCAGTTCGTTTGAACAAGCTGGCATTCTTTAATATGCTTTAGCCAAGATAAAAGTAAAGATTCACCTATTTCAATTTTCATCTTATGTATCCTTCTACTTTCGTAATTTCCTATCTACAATCATAAATAGTACTTTACTGTCAGTCTTGTCGATTTCCCTTTAGGTGGCGCAAAGATAATATCATATTCATAGTTGATTTTCTTAGTCATTGCATCACAAACCGTCGGCGTTGCATTTACAAGCCCCAATTCCTTTTGTAAATCGCCTGCTCGTAAGATACAAGTGCTTTCTCCAGCTGCCTTCTTCTGCTGCAAAAGATTGGATATGTAGTTCCTTACTTCCGACACTGACATATTCGAAGTTAACGGCTTCTCCATTTTAGCCAAAACTGGAGAAGCTTTTTTCTTATTCGTCGTTATATGCATCGGATGCGACATCTGTCTAAATCTAACACTATCCTTTATAAATCCTAACTCCTCTGCTTTTAACGGTTCCGCATCTAGCCCCTGTGTTAACCACAAACCACTCCGACAAATTCTATCCACAGGACTAAATCTTCCGAGCCAGTTAATATCGGGATAAAAATCGTCTGAACTGTTCAGGAGAGAAATCAGTGCTTCTTCAAGTCGCAGCCTTGTTTCTTTATTGTAAATGGGGAAGCATACAAAGGAAATATTATTTTGCAAGTAATCACTAACGGCGTTTTCAATCTCCGCCTCTTTTACTTTGTCGATATTAGCTGTGTTCTTCTTGTTAGACATATCCAGTGTCCAAATATCTAAATATCCTGCATTTCGCAAATAAAACTCAGTAAAAAGTAATAATTTAACATAATTGTCATTCTGTCGCTGGCCAACCTGCAAACAAAATTATATGATAGATCTCAGAATACTGTGCAAAAACGAGGAGGCAGGACTATGAGGTCAAATAATAACCGTCATTTTATAGTTTGTTCAGTGGGGTGTATCGCATGAAAGATATAGGTACTATTATGTTGTCAATCATGAAGCAACTACCCCAAAAAGCACAGAACCAGTTAATCCCCCAATTAACGATTTCAAACGAAATCGACGCATCCCCTGCAGGAGCGATTTTAATGGGAATGCACATACTTGAGTATGTGGGCTTTGCAAGATATGTCGATCAGTTACTGGGTGAAGAACATACATCCATCGAGAAATTAAAGGAGCATTACCAAGATCCGGAAAAGTCTTCATTAACACCAAGTATCGGTATAGTTCTAAGCCTTCTTGTCGCCGACATGATCGCCTGCCCACGACATATTACACGGGCTTATCAATTTGAAAAAATGGGAGAAAAGTGGCAAACCGGACCCTTGCTTGGGATAGAGCCTAAACTATTAAATGATGATCGTTTCGGAAGGGCAATGACTGAATTGGGTGGGGACAAAAAGGCTATGGAGGAAGTTCTGTATAACTTAGTGATGGATTCCAGTAAAAAAACAGGCATACCCCTTAATAAATTCATTTTAGACACGACACTTTTGCAATTATCCGGAAACTTTAAGGATGCCCCAAAGGTCGTCCCCGGACGTGGAAGGGATTCGTTTTCCCAACTGATCGTAAGCCTCGTCATAGCCTCGGGTTCAAGAATGCCGGTCGGTTTTGGAGTACTCCCTGGAAGTACCAGTGATCCGACTACCTTGCCGGATGTGTATAACAGCGTCCACAAAATTGCCGATGAAGGTGCAGTCGAGTTTTTGATGGACAGAATCTATCCTACCGCAAGCAACATACGATTTTTAATGGAACATCAAAATGAACGGATGGTTTACTGGGTCTCTCCACTTAAAATGGGTCTTTCATCAAGAGAAATAACGAGCGCATTCAAAGTGCATGGGACCAGGGGCTATGGAAGCCGATCACCTATTGTTCTACAAGAGAAGCGAGTGGAAAAATCACACCGCCCTTGACAGCGTTTGAGACCACGTGGATCTTGAAGGACATTATAAAGCCTGATCTTGAACCGGGTCAGAAGCGTCGTCCCAAGGGTTCTATTCAGACGGTGGAAATAGAGGTACGATGTGTGTTTTATCGTCATGAATTAAACGCAAGCCATGAGAAGTTTAGAAGAGACACCGAAAAAGTGAAGTTGGAAGAAGCACTGAACGAGTTTACCTAAAACTAAATCTTCGGAAATTTCGAGCGCTTAAGCATTGTCAGATTAAACTAGACGAACGGCTTAAAGCTTATCCCAATATCAAAAAGTTCGTAAAGTGCACTCTTTCTGAAGGTGAAAGCGGCATCATATCCCTAACTTGGTTATGGGATGAGATGGCTCTATGTGCCGAAGAAAAATATGACGGGATATTCGCGCTACTGACCAATTACAAAAAAGGGCAAGTGAATGACAATCAACTGGTTAAAAAATACCGCAGCAGAGATCAGGTAGAGGTAGATTTTAAGGATATGAAAGGGATCTTAGATTTAGAGAGGATCATATACCAACGACCGGAACGGATTGACGCCTATATCTTTTTGAAGATTATTGCCTACTTTATGCTCACTTTTTTGCGATCCTACGCAGAAAAAGCGGGAATAAAGACGACAGAGAAAAAAATACAGGAAAGTATGGGGGATATGCTCCTAGTTGAAGGGGAAATTTTACCTTTGGGTGTTAAAACATATGCCGTAGCTAGAGACACTGAACTCAACAAACTTTTACGTAAAACGTTTGATTTACCCGAACCCCTTGATCTGATTAAAATATTAAGTGAAGCTGCCATTCAACAAATTGATACCTGTGTTATTCAGTGGTATGAAACCTGCTGTGTAGACTATCCAGGAACTTAAAACAACATTTATACCTTGACAATCGCATTGAAAGGGGTGATTGCGTACATTAAGACGATTTCCTAAAAAAATAGAGATTGAGCTGATATTTGGCGAGGTGTATTTTTTGACCAGCCTAATTTGTGTTACAAAAAATTAGTTTTGGTTTGTCTTTAAGTCAATTCATTATAAGTTTTTTCTTGTCATATCAACATAATTGCAGTGGAAGAAATTGTCTGCGAATTGCAGGAATAATACACCCCACTTCTCTTGAGAAGCTTATAGGCATCGTACTCAGCTAAACCGTATTTTTAAGAATGGCTTCAATGCCCTTTCTCTTTGGATCTGGCAATCTACTCGCGAAAACAGGAGATAGCTTGTCGCTTTTATATAACTTATCAATTTCCGGAAAAGCAATGAGCATTTCAAATCCATCTTCTATGGCCTCGTGAACCTCATTATTTTATGTAAATTCAAATTGATCCTTTTTAGATAACTCACCAACAAGATATCTTCTTCTTGATTTTGGTTCTTTCCAAATAAGTAAAAGATAATCTCTACCATCTTTAACAGACATTTTACGCCTCCTCTCTTCCAATTATCTCAGCCATTAAATTAACCTTTTCAAGCAAAAATAGTTTTATTAACCTCTTTCTATCTTCACTTAATAGGGTTTCTGCGTAATCTTCTAGCAATTTATCTATATTCGCAGGCGTAACTTTTAACGCGATTATTTCATAGATGTTAAGGCTTTCAAGCCTCATAATACAAGCTTCTGCATTTCTTAGGCTCACATTTCTTGCAAACACCTTCTAGAACCAACTCAAAACGGTCATATGAAAACCATATTCGGGGGGGATGCGACATTCTCCCCGCTCGACTGTAGGATAAGAGCGAGCGATTGCCCTCAAACGATAGACGGCAACTGCCGTTTCATTAAGAACGTCTGGTGCGGCTTCATTGCGACTGTTGCCTCATGTACCATAAGCTCACAATGTACCTCAATAACATTCTATCATTCCACATGTGTCTTTATATTCCTCTAGAAGTAGTAGGAGTTTCGAAAGTTATTCGCTCGATTACGATTCAATAACTCAATTATAACCTGTGAGAAAGATAACAAAACGTTCATAGCCATCACACTCCAACCTTATCTCACGAATCATAGCATAGTCTGCTGTTTTACAGATTGCTTCCGTTTAAAACATCTCATGTCCAAAGAATTCCCCTACACTTCACAGTATAGGGGAACGTGGTTACAAATATAATTGGCATGTTACTAGGCATCAGGGTCAGTGCTCAGTGCCTCTGCTTTACTGTCATTTTTGTCGATTTCCCTTTTTGTGGCGCAAATGAAATTCCAATTTGCTTTGTAAATTCGAAGTGCCCGCAAGCTCAGAACAGCTTTCCAGAAGGTCTATTCACCTTTTATCTCTATAACAACTCAATTAGTTCATCTACGTCGAGACCAGCTTGCTTTAAAACACTTTTGATGACCATTGGGCTAAGTATCTCTCCCGAGTGAACGGGCACAGTTACTAAATTACTACCGAGTTTATGTAGATGATGGTGGCTACCATTTACCCTAATAACTTTAAATCCCAGTCTTTCTAGAGTAGCAACTAATACTTTGCCCGTGATCCTCGGGAGCCTACTCACGATACATGCACCCGCACTTCATCGAACTCTACATTCCCTTTCGGGACCGGCATGCCGATTAGATTTAAAGCCTCAATATGACCTTCTATCGCTTCCTGTATCCGTTCAAGGGCTTCTTTCCGATTATTGCCTTGGGTAACGCACCCCGGAAGTCCTGGTACCGTCACAACATAAACTTTTGTTTCATCGTCCCACTCAAGAATCACCTTAAAACTTTTTTCCATCATCATGACCTCCGTTAGCTTATTATTGTATCTCAAATTCTTTCCAGCAGATTATCCGCAGCAATTTCAGCAAAAAGCTTTCCTGAGATATAGCTGTAAATTTGTTCTAAGTCCTCATTCGCTTTTGGTGTAAACTTTAAACTGAAATTATTTTCCGACATATTTATCCCTCAGCTTTTTAAAAACCTCTTCTCCATCTAATAGAGGCATACCTTGTGCAATCTGTGATTCAGCCTCAGCAAGCTTCTTGTATACATCGACAATCGCAAGCTGTCGCTCATAGGTTTCTATACTCATTACAACCAGATCACCGTACCCGTTTTTGGTAATAAATATAGGCTGGTCCAGTTTATGGCATATTTCAGAAATTTCATTAGTATTTCTCAAATCTGTTATCGGCCTAATTTGTGGCATATCTTTATCACCTCGCGCTTATTATGCTGTTATTATAGCATAATTATATACAAACCAAAACGTTAAGATTCCTCTAATGAAAATACTTCATATCTAACAATATAGCTCACAGCTTTGAATTCCAATACTCTACAAAGGCTTTATACCCTCTAACGTCGCCAAAGAATACTACTAGCTGCTCTCCTTGAAGTTTATATGAATTGATAAACTCAACATCATCCGATAAGAGATGTGCAGATTGATTCCACATTTATACTCTAGATAACTCATCCCTAAATGCCGGTCTATTGGCATATTTGTTAAAAAGCTTCTGTATGATTTCCGATGCCCATTCTTTCCCACCAGCTTTTTTAAGATTACGAATAATGGCACAAACCCTCTGATAATCTTTCCTGTTACCTGCTCTTGCAGCACTCTGCTCAATATGTTGCAGAAAGAGCAGGTAAACCTCTTCCTTGAATTCAGGAATAAGATGCCTGTAATAAATCTCGACCGATGATGGACTTCCTTGAACGTACTCAAGTAATTTTTGTTTTTCCCCTTCTTCTATCAGTATACGGGTGTAGACATCCTGATGAGTTTTCTTCTGGTTTTCCAATAAAAAAATGATCTTGGGGTAAACAGATGGCCACTCATTGGTAGCATAGGTGTTTTTCAATTCCTCGTAATAATCGAAGCTTCCGTCCAGAATAAAATCCGTTGCCATTCCACGCTGTTCATCCAGCTTCCCGGAAAGTTTAAAGGCTTCGTGCCTATATTTCTTCCACTGGCTTACCAGTCCTCGCAGGCTTTTATCCTTGTCCTCCCCATCAAGGGTAAGCTTGATGACATAGTCATAATCCTTTTTGTTCATAGCGCTTTTGATTGCCATTTCCCTAAAGTTGGAGTATTGAAGGTTATTTCCAATAAACTCCTGTGCTTTTTTCTGCCCGTCATGTTTTTCAACCAAATGATATCGGATGAGATTAACTCGCTCAGCTAAGTAATTGACACCCCATGAATCTCCTTTTTCATTTTCCAGCATTAAGCTTAAATATTTTTCCAATTTGCCTCTTAAATCCGAAGTGTCAGCAAGCTCTGAACAGCTTTCCAGAAGGTCTATCCTCCAATCCGTCCAACCATTGTATTGTCGATGGGATGCTTCTTCGATCAGTTTATTAAACAAAGTTTCTTTATGAATTGGTTTTAGTTCTTTATCCCCACTCATTTCATCAATAAAGGCTAAGCTTTCCTCAATTACTCCACCGATTACACCGTCCGAGTCATCTGCGCCTTGAAGTAAATCCATCATCTCCTGGATTACACATAGGCTAAGCTGTAAAGCCTGCACTGGCTTATTCTTTTCTAAAGCAAAATGGGCCTTTTCCAGCACCAGATCCGCCCCCCTGACAGCTTCACCGGTATCTCCGTACGCTACAAATCCATGTCTGTCTGAATTGTTATTGATATAGGTACGAATCAGCGCAATGGCCTTGGATAGTTCAGCCTCATCATTTCCATCATCAAAATTCAGTTCAATTCGCCGTTTAATTTCTTCATATTCTGTAACGATATCTAGCAAAAATTCAACCAGTTCCTCTTTGGTTCTGTCAGAAAGTATTTTTTCGATATTAGGCGCTTTTATTTTTTTCGGAACTTTGAGTATGGATTCTGAATCCCCACTATCTTGGGATATCTGGTTATATTCTTTGGATAGATTGTTTTTTATATCCCGTACAGCAAGAAATGTTGCTACCTGATGTTTGCAATAATCGCCCATATCATAGGGACAATCGCATTGGGTATCGATGATGTTCGCCTGATCATCAAGTTCGACCTCCACCGTGTAGAGCTCAGTGCCTTCAACCTCTACCTCAAAGACATTCTCCTCAGTTTCTTCAACTGACGTTACATAATTATTCTCGTAGTAGTCATAGCCCCTTGCCAGTATCTTTTTCTCGATATAGTTTTCAAAGTTGTGAAGATTCATTGTTACCACCCACCCTCGTTCTATCTTCTCAGGCCTGAATTTTTATCTTTTAAGTAGGATTAGATTGTGTTAAAATATTTTTCCCTCTTTCAGTAAATAATCAATGACCCTCTGAATTTCAGTCATAGATATTAAGATAGTCAGAATGGTAAGTCATCAATATCTGTCTGTAGCTCCATGTCTTCTTCGCATTCTTCCTCTTTAGAATAAGCTGGAGCAAAAAATTCCTGAAAACCCCAATAAAGCTCTTCTACCTTTTCTGGCAGATAAACATGCGTTCCACTTGTTTTCTGTATTATGCCATTAGAATAATAAACCTCGACATTCCATGTGATTGTCTCTGGTTCTACATTATCAATTTCTTTTTCAATATCTATCATGCATTCTTCAAAGCAATCAAATTCGTCAGAATATATTTGATCATCACCAAGCACATTAAAGCTGTTATTATTCTGGCCGTAATCTTGCTCCCATTCGAATATTTCGAGAGAATGTACTATCCATTTCAGGAATTTAGCCATATCGATATCTAACATAAATTTTTCCTGTCTGCTTGCAGGAGAGCCGTCACTCGCAAACTCCGTTTGAACAATGTTATTACTCACTTTATCTGCTTCGAACAGTTTGGCATTTTGTACATCGCGCAGCTCTTCATAAACCTTGGAATGTATCCTGAAACTCAACTTGTTGATATGAAGCTGCTTTTTCCTATTATTTCGCTCCGCGTGTGGATACAAAAGCCTATATATCTCCTGAGCAGCCGATTTAACTTCTTCACGCTGATCATGAAGTCTGTTTTCAAGCCAGCTCTTTTCTGCCGGGCTAAGCTTTCTGAAGGGCATGTTAAAAAGTCTATTCAAGGTTATATCTGCAGCTTGCTCAGTTGGAGACTTTTTACTGCATCTTCTACATATATGATTTGCATGACCCTTACCCGAAAAGCTCTCATTCGATTTATATTCAGAACAAATTTTGCAGTAATGGCCACTTCTGCGTTTTTTCTTTGACATTTCTCTCTCCAATATTTCTAGTTTCTACCCACCAAATGTTACACATCCCATTATATCTTGCCCTGACTCAACCGCCCGCTCTTGCTGACATTTGTATCAATCAGTACGTTCATATTTCTTTAGCCTTTCCTCTCTTGACTGTTCTAAAGAGATATCATTAGAGAGGGAACTAAAAAACGACTTCATAATTTCCACCTTGTCTTCTTTTAAAGAAGTGAGTTTTGCTATACCCTTTCCATTCTTAACTTAGATTTCCATTCATTTAAACAGCCTATGCTTTCTGTATACTGGCAGACAAATGTCACGATCGTTCTTGTATTGCCCTCACGAAAAATATGTACTTTCCATAATTCTGCCATGTATTTTGACAGAGCTTCTGCTTTTTCATTAAGTGAAAATCTTCTCCAATTCACCTCTTTCATCTTTGACAGAACGGAAGAGGCCATAATTTCAATATCCTTAAATTCCGAATACTCAATAGAGATTCCACCTAGTACAGGCTCCGATTTTTCGATATTTATGATTCTTTCATTTTGTATCTCTCATTCAAGGTTTTGATTATGTCGTTTGTTGTGATTTCACCCCGCTTTTCTTTTTCTACAAGTTCCAAAAACTCCGGCGACGGCTCTAAGCCATCAACTTTAATGATCCCTAAGGCGTAATCCCACGCCTTTTCTTTTTGTGTGCTCATATGTTTACCCACCATCTATAATTCCTTAAATTTATCAGGATGTGAATTCTATCAGCCTTTAAATCCGGCACTCCTCGAAAGATGATAAAGAATTAATTGATTTAGGCTTATATTTTCTTTTTTGGCGAGCTCAGATAAATATTTGTGAAGACTCTTTGGGACCCGCACATTAAATTTCCCTGAGTAGTCTTCTTTGACTGGTTCAGGAATTTCGATGCCTTGTTCCAAAGCTATCTCTATCCATCCCCTTTTGGCATCCTCGATCATAGCCAATGCTTCATCAGCGGTCTCAGCTTGGGTAATGCAACCAGGCAGATCAGGTATTTCAATAACATACCCACCCTCTTCAGCCGGGTATAAAGCGTATTTATACGGGAGAGCTAAGTAATAGTCAAACCCTTTATTCGTCATCATTAATCTCTCCTTCCAACAGTTCGATGGCCCGCTCAACGTATGTAGCTTTAATATGTGGTTTGTGAAATGGTACCGAGAGAAGCTTCTCTCCCTTTGTGTAGTAATAGTGACTGGTGCCTTTGGATGATTGACGTCGAGTAAATCCGAAATGGATTAATATTTTGTCCAATTCTTCGAATCTTACATGTTTAGGATTATTACGAATACGTTCGAGTAGCTTTTTAAGCTTGCTCAACAGCTTCACCTCCTATAAAAATAGTACCATATATAGTGGCAAATATCAAATGTATTTAGTTACTTTTCGATTATCAAAAAGTAACTGGCGCTTAGGTTTAATATAAAACCCGAGCGTCACTTGTATGAAATCTCATTACTATAACGGAGCACTTAAAGCACAGGCGATAAACTACTAAGTGATAATGTAATTGAATAAAGAGGTTAATCATGGTTAGATAGTGGTAGTGATTACATGCGTGATTTCTGTTTTTGCACTTCAATATGGAACTGCTTGGGATAACATTCCTCAGCTCATTTTTGTCCGTGTGTGTACACACATTTTACACACACACATAGGTAAAACAAGTGAATTAGTGTCATGCAGTTATACAAACTTAGCATAAATAAATTTTAACCTTCTATTTTCGTCGATTTACTCAGCCTAGCGATGATGCGGTGTCAGTCATGACACAATTCTAGATTCAGGTTCTAGTGTTCGCAAGGACGTGGAGGTTCAAGTCCTCTTGACCGCACCACTTGATATCAAAGGCCTTCGGGCCTTTTTTCTTTTGCCTTTGTTGACTTTTTCCGGTGGTATGAACATGGGTATGAGTATGGGTATGTCCACCTATTCCACGACTTGTTGAAAAACAAAAAGCTTTACTGTGTCAGGACCCCTCGGGACTTTAGCCACTGCAGAGGTCCGCTACCCAGCAACCGCACAGATTCTCAATCCCCAAGATGTCCACTTCCAATCCGCAGTCTTCCGCTCTCTGCTCTTCGCAGGAGGATTGGCGCTTCTATTTGGGATTATTCTCAGTTACTTTACAAGCCGCCAACTCGTCGCTCCGCTGAGACGATTAATGCAAGCAGCCAATCGTATTGGACATGGGCACCTCGACGAACGCGTTGACCTTCGCTCTAAAGACGAAGTAGGGCAACTGGCGAACGCTTTTAATGCGATGGCAGATAATTTGGACCGCCAAGAAACCCTCCGCAAACAGTTTACCGCCGATATCGCCCACGAACTGCGCACCCCCTTAACCTCGATCAAAAGCTATATTGAAGGCTTCCAAGACAACGTTCTTCCAGCTAATCAAGAAAATCTTTCCTCCATTCATGAGGAGATTGACCGATTAGTTGACTTGTCCAGCGATCTTAAAGACTTAAATGTTGCTGAAATCGGTGCTTTACAGTTAATCCTCGAACCTGTGGACTTAAAGCATCTTCTTGAAAAAATTATTCGCAGTCTCAACCCCCTCATCCATGAAAAAGAATTAACTCTAAATTGGAACACCGCTAAGGAACCTGTGACTATGTACGGGGACGAGCGCCTTCTGACCCGACTATTTTTACAATCTAGTGCATAATGCCTATCGGTACTCCAACTCAGGCGGTCAGATTACCGTTGCCCTTACACAAACGCCGGATTATGCAGAAATTAAGATTAGAAACACGTATGGGCATCCCTAAAGACGATCTCCCTTTAATATTTGAACGATTTTACCGGGCCGATAAATCTCGGACCCGCGAGACAGGGGGAACTGGAATTGGTCTGGCGCTGATCCGCCAGATTACGGACCTCCATCAAGGCACGATCGCCGTACAGAGTGAAGTCGGGCGTGAGACTGAATTCATTGTCAAACTTCCTAAAAAGATAGAAGTGGCTGAGGAATAGTTCCTCAGCCACTTCTATTAGAACATTTGCGATATCAGATTCACCAACTCATGGACAAGAATCTGTTGCCACAGTTAAATCTGCCTTAGAATATATATGGATCTCAGCTTATTGTCATTAACTATTTACGACTTTATAACCAACATCTTCTACGGCCTTAATAATTAATGGACTGAATTTTTTCTTATTGAATCCGTCGAGCGCCTAGATAACGTTTTGCCCAATAGCTATCCGACAAACTCTGAATATCTACTCCTTTACTAGCAGCTCCGATTGTACGCCCTCCACCAATATATATCCTCACATCCGTAGCACCAGGGGCATAGGTTTGGAAGAAAACGAGATCTCCGGGTCTTAACTCATTACGGCCGACAGGTGTGCCAAGTTTGTACTGATCTGCAGCAACTCGAGGTAGTGTAATCCCGGAAGCTTTGAACACATATTGCACAAATCCTGAACAATCAAATCCTTTCAGACTCGTTCCGCCCCAAACATAAGGAATTCCTTGTAAACTTAAGGCACGGCTAATGAGCTTGTCCACATCTAAACTTCCCCTAGACACTTGGGATACTGGAACCTGTTTAGTCCCAGAGGCCACCTTCTGAGAAGGAGCGCTGGGCTTTTTAACGGTCTCCGGTTTTTGGGTCGTCTTTCCCACCGAAGCCGGAGTTTTCTTTTCAGCAGGAGTTGACGTTTTCTTTTCGTCAGGAACATTATTACTTTCAGGTATTTGTGCCACGTTCGCTTTGACCTCGATAGCAGGTGTCCAATTAAATGCCTCACTCACTCTTTGAGAATATACTTTCGATGGGGAAGCTGACGAAGGAGGATTTTTGAGTAAGGTAGTTTGCACGGATCTAACCATTGGAACATCCTGAGAATCGAGAATTGCAGCCTGAGAAGGGGCTACCCAAGTCAAACTACTTGATAAAAGAACACCTGCAAGAGCGACCCCACTAAGCCATTTTTTCTTGGGAATTAACACTCAGTTTATCCACCTTTCTTTGCTTACGAGGTTAGTTGACGGATTCGGGCTAAAGGTGTAAGCCCTACATGTCCTGAACATGATTCACCCCACATGAAATCCCCCGTTCTGAGCTTATGAAACTCAGATTAAGCATCTTACCTTTATTAAGTTTGTTTCAAAGAGTGTAATTTTAGAGTGATCTACTTTGCATTTGGCATAACGTATGAAACCCTCCTTCCCCTGCCACTTACAAAGAACAATCTTAACCTCCTAGTAAACACCCTTAATGATACTACACAACTATGAATTTCCTATGAACGCGGAACCCAACTTGAAAAGGGCAGTTACGCTCTTTAACCCATTATTTTTTTCTTCACCGCCGGGATAACGATCGGCATTAAGACAATCATACTCAAGGTGAAAACCCAAATCATGCCCCGCATCCTAGCCACAGCAGTATAGGTATTTCCGTTCAACCAAGTGATGACCAGAAAAATAAGAGTTATAGCCAGCGAAAGTGCTGTATAGACCACTGAAGACTGCCTAGCGGCTTTTGCTTCTAACTCGCTCATAGTAATACCTCCTCCTTAGTGTGCTGTTTTCATCTGTTCTCTCCGGAACGATGGTTGGTAGCGTTTTAAAAGAAGCGTGTTCATCGTCACGGATACCGAACTCATGGCCATAAAAAGGAAGCTAGTTCTGGGCTAACCAGAAGTCCTGTGAAAGGATACAGAATACCGGCGGCCAAGGGAATCCCTGTGTTATTGTAAACGAATGCCCATCCCAAGTTCTGTTTAATCCATTCCCACGCCAAGCATGCCCACTAGCCCTGGGGGACATGATATGACGGCTATGCCCATGCCAGCCACTGAACCCGGTTCTGAGGATAGCATGGTTCGCTGGACCATTAACGGCAAGTCCTATCCCGATACTGACCCTATAGAAGTAAAGTTAGGTCAGGTTGTTAAAATTCGTTTGTGGAACAAGGATGTAACTACAGCAGAAAAAATGGATCATCCTATTCACATTCACGGAACCGGGTTCCAGATTGTTTCTTTGAACGGTAGAAAACCCGAGCGAGAGACTAGGAAGGATACTCTTAATGTGCCTGCCGGCGAGTATGTGGATATTGCCTTCACCATGACTAATCCAGGAACGTGGATGCTGCACTGCCATATACTTGACCATGAGGATGGCGGTATGATGACAAGTATAGTGGCAAAATAAGTTAAAGTCGCCCGATAAGTTTGCTACGCTTGTGTTTAATTCGTGCTGATGTTTACCCATATAGTGGCAGGCCATGCGTTACCACTATTACTACAGTTATGCTTTAACCATCCACTTTTTGTGCGTCTCCAAACGGTTATTCTCTAAAGGAAGCAGTTGGAGGAAAAAAGGTTGATTCTACTGTTAAAAATTGCAATGATCTGGGCCAGATGAAGTAACTTTAAGGGGATGCCTTTGTGAGACACCCCCCTTAAAGTTACGGATTTTTTAGATTCTTGATTAAAATTTGTTAATGAACTTTTAATCTCTGACCTACATATATCAGATCAGGATTCTTTATCGAAGGATTAATGTGAAGCAAATGATGAACGGTAGTGTGGTGGTGATGAGCAATTTTCCAAAGGGTATCCCCTTGCTTTACAGTATGAAACATCATCTTCATGGTCAGCACTCCTTTTACCAATTTGATCCATAATATTCTAGGCAAAATTAAGAAGTGCACGGCCATATATAACATTATATTTATTCTACATTAACAAAGGAAGTTTCCGAGATTTTAGATTGCTCCGTGGAGTTAGTAAAATGGCGATTACACAAAGCCCGGCTATCTCTGCGTAAAACGTTAAACAATAATACGAACTATAAAAACTTAGGTACCATAACCTTGAACAGGTTTGGACTAGAATAAGACAATGACAGTACACTCTTTATACATTTATTTCTTATGTCTAATCCCATAACGATGCCAAAAGGACAATTTCTCCCTGAAGGAGTCACTGCCCTTTTGTTGCTTTCGATGGCTAATTCCCTTTTTACTTTGCAGCGATAGTATTAATAATAGGTCCCTGCCAGTTTTCGAACCAAGCCTGACCCGTATATCCATTAACATCAAGTTCCGCGTAATCCTTACCGTCTTTCTGAATCATGAACTCATAGTAACCAGGCGCTAGTTCTGGTTTCCCGATTGAATATCCTTGGCCCAATTTGGCTACGAACTCTTGAGCGTTATTCGTAGCTTGTTCTTCACTGACCGTAACCGCCCCGTTATTCCCCCAATTCATATGTCCATATTTTGTATTCCACATAATATTCGGACCTATTTCAGTAATGATCTGTCCGCCATTCTTGTAAACCATCACTTCATAGGCTTTAGCCCCTGTCGCTCCCTCCTTGAGCTCTACTTCATATCCATTTGAAAATTCATGAAGTTCGGCTACAACAACGTCATGGTTGGATTTTTGTGTATAAGCCTTAGCAATGGCTACTGCTTGATCAGATGTGGTGACTTCACCGTTTGTTAGGTCAACACCTAAGCTTTTGGCATCATAGCCACCGCCCATCATACCGTAACCACCACCATATCCATTACCACCTTGACCACCCATCATGCCATACC
The DNA here is from genome assembly GCF_054657535.1 of Desulfosporosinus burensis. NCBI lineage: Bacteria > Bacillati > Bacillota > Clostridia > Eubacteriales > Desulfitobacteriaceae > Desulfosporosinus > Desulfosporosinus burensis. Next base: position 102,992 of record NZ_BAAHYN010000006.1, on the reverse strand, counting down.
CGCCACCGTATCCATTGACACCCTGGCCACCCATCATGCCATAACCTCCACCGTATCCATTGACACCCTGGCCACCCATCATGCCATAGCCTCCACCGTATCCATTGACACCTTGACCTCCCATCATGCCATAACCACCACTGTATCCGTTGGGTCCTGGAGTGGTAACCACATTCGAGGTATCAACAGTCTGCATGAATCCAAGGGTTTGGCCTACAGATTTCGCGGCAACTGACCCAGAGGTTAGGGCGAAAGCCGTACCCGCAAGCGCCATCACGCCTGCAATTGAAAGTCCTACAATCCATTTTGTCTTATTCATCCTTTTTTCCTCCTTTAATTTCGTCTATGCATATCTTCACAGCAACTCTGTCTTCATGTCTCAAAGTATATCTAATCAATTCGAATATGCTGTGAATGAGTTATGAATTTGTCATGAATTTTACTCTCGGATTCGATAAAACATAAAAAGGCTTTGAATTAAGCCAAGAAGAAAGGGATTAAGAACTGCCACATAAACGTTCGACCTCCTTTAATTTTGCACAATCTTGGCATTTATTTTTCCGTCATACTCCTTGGCAAAGTCAGAACAGCGGCAGAAAAAAGGGCTATGACAATCATCCCCACACTACTCCACTGTGCTGAAGTCCAATTGAAAAGATAGCGTGCGCCATCTCCACGTAAAAATTCTAGTCCGAACCGTCCCAGTGAATAGAGCACAATATAGGTTAAAAAGAGGATACCCCTCGGCCAATTACGCCAACGCGAAAAGATTATAATCTGAGCAAAAACAACTATGTCCCATTGCCCTTCCCATACCTCTGCTGGCCATAGGGGTTGGCTACCATAGGCTGCATAAGCCGGAGTTCCCGAGGGATAAACCAGGCCAAAACCTTGGTTAGTCGGGCTACCAAAGGCATCCCCATTGAGAAAGCAAGCAATTCTTCCAATTCCCTGCCCTAAGATAATCCCAGGGGCGGCAATATCAGCCATCCTCCAAAAATCAAGCTGATGCTTACGAGTATAGATCCATCCCACAATAAAAGCCCCCACTAGAGCTCCTTGAATAGCCATGCCGCCATGCCATATCATAAAAATATCGACGAGATGGAGGGAATAATAGTCCCACTCGTAGAAAAAGACTTGCCAAACACGTGCTCCAATAATGGCACCAATCACAGCAAAGACCAACAAGTCCAAAAGATGCTGGCGGTATTCCTTTTCAGAAGAGGCCAAGTGATAAGCTACCCCTAAACCAATTAATATCGCAATGGCAACCACTACACCGTAAGATCTAAGAGAAAATCCCCCGATGCTGAATAAAGTTTGTAACAAATTCTGTGTTCCCCCTCTCAGAATAATTTTTAACTTCCAAATTAGCATGACTAAATCCTACTATATTTATTGGACTATTTGATGAATAAGTTGTGAATATCTTATGAATATTAAAGGTTTACTTTTAACATCTCTTATTGATTCTAATGGGAAAAGCCCTATAATATTTTCACTTATCAAAGAGCTTTCCCTGAACCATTATGAACTAATAGTTCATTCGCCAAGCACTTTGCAAAAATGTGCGCAAATTGCAAAGGGCTGTAACACAACTATTAAACCAAGTTGTGTTACAGCCCCTTCCTAAAATGACCGTAGGGATTTAAACAATATAACCTATTTTTTGGCCTCTGCCGGAACAACAATGGGGGCCAGTACACTATCCTTGAGCATTTCAACACATTGAGCCATATAGACTCCGACTTTTTCTGTAGGATCCATTGTCGGGATACCGAGTGCTCGGGCGACGAGTTCGGTTAAATCCATTTGCTGGACCTCTGTTCCCATGGCGTGACAGGTTGCGTTAAATTGTGATCCACACCCCGCACAGTTAGTCACGAGGTATTCCGAACCAGTTGCAACCGCTTCCTCAACGCGTTTCATTCCGCTTTGAGCAACCGTGGGCAAGGAGTCAAACGCAGAAACGAGTCCACAACATAACCCTTCTTCTTTGATGTGTTCCATTTCGCGAAATTCAATGCCCGGAATAGCGCGAATAACACTTCGAGGTTCATCATAGTGCCCAAACCAACGCCCAACATGACAGGAATCATGATAGGTAATCGTGTTGCTAAGAGGGTCCGTAAACTTCAGTCGCCCATCCGCGATAAGCTCGCTTAAAAATACAGTGATATGCTTAAAGCGAATGTTACATTCAAGCCCCATTTCCAACGCCATTTGCTGATAGTTTTCGTTAAACGTCGCATAGCAGCCTGGGCAGGAAAAAATAATTGTCTCGATACCGGCTTCTTTAAACATCTCCAAGTTCTCTCGAACAAGGTTCTGGAAGTCTTTCTTATATCCTCCTAAGGTTAAATAAAGTCCACAGCAGCGTTCCCGCTCCCGGAAATGAACAAAAGGAACTCCGAGATGATCCATAATCCGGGTCGCGTTTTGCGCCATATTGTCCATGATCGTGCCTGCCCAGCAACCGGACCAATACGCGATTTTACCATGGGTTTCTGTTGGAACATCCAGCCACTTTAAGCGCTCTTCCGCTGGGACGCCCCAGAAGTTACCCGTATTAAGCACGTTGTCACGGATGATTCCAAGGCCAGTATTCTGTAGTTTATTCTTGTTGAATTCGTAACGTAACGCCATCCAGTGGTGGGCATTATGCGCACGAATTTGGCAAACCGAATCACATTTTTTACACGTCGTACACGGATAAAGTGCCTTTCCAACTTCGTCGTCCATCGGAAGTTTACCCTTGATATGTTGGTTAAGAATAAAGTATTTGCCACGTGGAGAGTTACTTTCCCAGGGAATAGCATCAAATACCGTACAAACATTGCGACAATAGCCGCATTGCGCGCAAGCGAACGTGTCATCCGTCAGCTCGTCATCGAGCGGTGAGGTAAAATCATTCCCTTGCCACTTCATGAGTAAACGCCCGGCAAGCCCAATCAGGCCACTCCCAGCATTCGCAACTTTCATGGCCGCGGAAAGCATCTTTGTTGGGGATTGTTTATCCATTGAGATAGGAATTATCTTGCCAGGATTCATGTTCCCCTCGGGGTCGACAAATTGTTTAAAGTTCCAAATATTTTTTAGGAGCTCTTCACCATAGAATGTTTTGGCGCGATCGGTAAAGTACATCCCGACGCTAAAGACTTTACCCCCATGTTTTTCACCACTATCCATAACATCCAAGGCACAAGCGTAAGCCAGCGGAAAACCAAGCTTTCGTTCGTCTGAAAGCATAAAACCCAATATCGATATTTGGTCATGCCCAACCATTGTTCCCTCAAGGGCAAATTCCCCTTTGAATTTACGTTCGACTTCTTCGACAAAGGCAGCAACTTCTGTAATTGGAATGACTACCTCACTGGCGACTAAGGTCGGGCCAAGCTTTTTAAAACGCATGGGATAAAACTTATCATCCCATTCCTCAACGGCTAATTTCTCGCGCATGACTTTTCCACTATACTTTGTTGTGAGCTCCCGAATCGGGTTCTCTACAGTAGACCGACGGGGTTTTGGGAAAACCATAGTGACCAAATACTGGTCTTCTGGTAAGACATAATGTTCAAGGGCCTTTTGTTTGAGGGAAACATAAGCTGGTGTGGATAGGCCGACGTTCCAGAGCTGCACATTTTTCTCCGAGAGGGCTTTCAAGAATCCAGAAGCGCTTTGCATGTTCGGAAATGCCGAGAGGATCACACTCTCTTCATCTTTTTCCCGTGCCCGAACTGTAACGCTCACAATCAATCCCGTGATACCGCATAAACTGTAAACCTGGAACAAATCCTCGCCAACAAACGTGTTTAATTGGCCATTGGGTAACACCATCTCCAACGAAACGATATTCTGAAGACAGTCACCAAATTCATAACTGCCATACCCGCTCCCTCCCTGAGCAACCCAACCAGCAACTGTCGAACTGTTTGAACTCGAGGGAAACGACCGCAATGTTAATCCGCGATTGCTTAACTCCTTCTCCAAATTGCTCCAGATTACGCCAGGTTCAACCGTAGCCGTCATGTTTTCCGTATTAATATCTAGGATCTTGTTCATTCTGACGAAGTCCACAACAATTCCGGCCTTTACCGGAACACTGCCTCCAAACCCTGCAGTTCCTGCACCTCTGGGTACAACGGGAATTTTTTCTTCCTTAGCGAGTTTGGCAAACGCTATAACTTCACCCACACTTGTGGGTTGAACAACGCCATCCGGAGTACATCCAATCATTGCCCGAATTTGTTCAGGCATGATCCCCATATCATGCGAGTAAACCACTCTTTCAACTCTATTAAAGCGCACTCGATCACTAAATATCTCCTGAATTTTGGACATTTGAACCATTGTTAGGTTTTGTTTCATTTTATTGTGCTCCTTTCAATTTACCGCTTCACCAGATTAAATATTTTACACAAATACTTAATAAATGTTTAAAAAAATAATAAGCAATCCTCAATGTGTGCTTATTTCCACCAATCTACCCCTTCCTTTAACACCCTATTTTTGAACCATTAGTTCAAATTAAATGAACTTATTTTTAACATCGCTAACTACTTCGACATCATTTCTTTGATTCCTTCCCGCTAATTAAATAAATTTATGTTTTCTCTGCCCTCATACAAAAAAATAGACCTCCCGAGTTAGGAACTCAAGAGGAAATAAATTCTCATGTTGCTTGAGCGGATTAGAGAAAGTGCTTAATCCAAAAGTGATCGATTCCGTTTATAGAACTGAATAAAATTAAGAATAAATTTTAAATCTCCTGCTCCCAAATCCCTAACTGCCCGAAGGACTGATTGTACCCTTGGATCTCCCAAGAGAGACAAAACATCGGTATTTAACGAGGCGACTAGGTTATCCACATCTTCTTGTTCTAAGAGAAAATAACAAACCGATACTCCTAAAGCCTTAGCTACATTTTCCAATGTATCTAAGGATGGCTCGGCCTGATTATTCTCAATCTGACTAACCATTGCAGGAGTTATTTCAGCTCGATCTGCCAAAGCAACTCCAGTAAGCCCTTGTTTTTCCCGTTCACGACGCACACGTTCCCCCATCGAAAGCGCATCTGCCGATTTCTCCAAAAAATATCGCACTGTGACACTCAAGGCCTCACCCAAACGATCTAACGTCTCTAAGTCAGGTTCCTCGATCCCCTCTTCATAGGCCTGAATGCGCTCTGGCGAAATTCCCGAAAGTTCACTGAGTTCTTCAATCGTTAAGCTTCGTCCCCTGCGAATAAAGCTTATTTTTTCACCGCAGACCTTTTCCGTACTAATCCCAAAAAGATAGGTGGGAGAAATATTTAGGACGTCGGAAAGTTTCTTAACCATTGCTACCGATGGTTTCTTTACCCCTCGCTCAACTGCACTCAAAAACGAACAAGAGACTCCCAACTGATCTGAAAGCACTTGAAGTGTGAACCCTCTTTGTTTGCGAAAATCCCGGATCGTTGTTCCCAAAGCCATATTTCATCCGCCTTATTTTAATCAGAATAAACCTTTTTCGTGATAATTAATTGGCCCCTTAAAAAGAATATCTCATTTAATATAGCATAAATCAAATAAACGTGTATAGCCCTATCACGATCAGTGATAGGGCCGTACCACTATTTGCTCTTATCCCTCTTCGGTGGAAGGCCTATCAGTCTTAACTTACTGCTTGATTTTATGACAGCTGGTACAGTTTGGCCGGTCTAGATGCTTTGATATCTTTGCACCATTGGCCCCGCTTTCATGACAGGACTTGCAGTCCAAGCCTTGGGTAACCTCATGAGGAATGGCAGGGATTACACCAAGGAGTATCATTATCCATAGCCTAAAAATCCTCCGACGTTTGAACCTTAGGCGTTAGGAATCCATTTCGAGTTATTTGTATCCACCCAATCCAGTAATTCTTTAACATTATTCACAGTCAAACCAGCTTTCGTCTTGCTTCTTTTCACAAGGACTGTCTCGATCCCCAACTCTAAGGCTGCCGAGATTTTCGTATCTGTCCCACCGGCAGACCCACTATCTCTGGTTAATAGAATATCTGCTCCATAGAATTTAAATAGCGCCTTGTTGATGTCTTTCGAAAATTGCCCTTGCATTGCTACTATATCCCTTGGCGAAATGCCCATATCTTGACATTTTTGGACTAAGCGTCCTTCTGGAAGAACCCTAACAACTAAACGAGCATAGCGAGCAAAGGTAGCTTGTACGATGCTCTCCATTTGGTGGCTTCCCGTCGTCACGAAAATCGTCACTATTCGTCCTTTCGCTTTATGCATTGCACCGACTCGCTGTTCTAACTGGAGCAAAGCTTCCTCCCAAGTACAAACAGGATATATTAATAAGCTGTCTGGAATGACAGTCTCTGGTCTTTCAAGCCTAAGATAAGGAATGCCCTGTTGCTCACACCATTGGCGTAAAGGGGCCAACTTTGCACTGCTGGAAGGAGGGCTGGCATCAAGGATTAATGAAGGCACCTTCAAACAGGTCTTTTCTGTCCAGGTTTGCAAACGCATAAACTCCAGCCCTCTACTATCGAGGCATTTACTAATCTCACGCGCCGCCGCCGTTTCTCCTAAAAGTATGATCATTTTTGTTAGCCTCCATAGCCTTTATTACAACAAGTGTAACTCTAATAGACAATCCTCATGTGTATGGGATATAAGACAACTTTGTATATTTCAATGTACATGTCTATGGTAAATGTCGGGAGTACGTTGGTGTACATGAATTATAAATTCGTGTTCATGAGTATGGGAGTGATCGCCATTTTTTGGTATTTCATTATCAGAATGGCCATGTGTATAGTTCTGTTCTTCATTTTTATTTCCTCTTGTCAAGTTTAATCCAATGTATCGTTCTTTGCCGGAATGCTCCTCAACAAATCTTCCCTTGTTTTCGGCAAAGGAGTAGAGGGCGGTAACCAACCTTTTTCCACCAACCCACAATGCATTTCTATCAGCCAAGGAAGGGCCAAATCAGCACGTTCAATAAGTTCAGGACGCAGGAATAGTTCACCAGGTGCTCCTTGAGCAATGATTTCTCCACTAGACATAATAACTAACCTGTTGGACCAGGAATAGGCTAAATCGACATCATGAGTCGATAGGATAATCATTTTACCCTCAATACTCAACCTTTCCAGAAGCTGCATGAACTCCTGGGAGTGACGAGGATCCAGCCCGGCGGTTGGTTCATCAAAAATAATTACCTCTGGTTCCATCGCCAGAACGCCCGCGATAGAAACACGCTTTTTCTGACCGTAACTTAATAAATGAGTTGGCTTGTCTTCAAGGTCTGTGGTTTCCGTATCTGTCAGGGCTTGTTTAACTCTCTCTTTCACTTCTTCTTCCGCAAGTCCCAGATTGAGAGGACCAAACGAGATATCCTGATACACACTAGCAGAAAACAACTGACTATCCGGATCTTGAAAGACAATTCCCACCTTCTTGCGTAATTCGATCAGGGCCTTGTTTTTATAGGAAATATCTTGTCCTTGGTACTTTATAGAACCTGAATTAGGACGATAAATCCCGTTAAATTGCATAAATAAAGTGGATTTTCCAGCTCCGTTCGATCCCAGAATGGCTAGTTTTTCTCCCTTTTGAACATGCAAATTCATATTTCGCAATGCCTTTGTGCCATCTGGATAAGAATAATCCAAATCAACGGCTTCAAGTATGAGTTCTGACAAACGTATTACCTCCAAAATAAATTCAATAAGATTAAAGGAATCTCCAATCCAGTGATAATAAGATAATTTTTGGGGCTAACAGGACGTTTCTCGGTAAGTACCTTAATCTCTCCAGAGTAACACCGCGCAGCCAGGGCATTGTAAAGTTCTTGGGATTTCACAAAAACTTTCCCTAACAGAGCTGAAAAGAGCCGACTCAACGAACGATAAGAACTTTTCATAGAGACATAGCCTGAACGAGAAAGCTGGGCCCGACGAATCGTGGTGGCTGTTTCCATAAAGACAAAGATAAAACGATAAATGAGCACCATCAATTCGGTGATAATCACAGGAACCCTCATTTTATTGAGTACGGTAATGAGCTCCGTCATTGGAGTGGTTAGGGCCAGAAAGTAAAGACAAGAAACTGCTCCGAGCGATCTAAGAAAGAGATGAACTGCTGTGATCAGATCTGGGTAGTGTATACCTACTGTTAGACCATACATGGTTTGAGCTAGCCAAAATCCCGAAGGATTGGACGAGACTGAAAAAGCAATCGTTAAAACGCTGATCAGGAGAAACGAAAGCGGAACAAGCATCAGCTTGACAAAAACTTGGGCGGGGATGCCTGCTTTGATGACTATCCCCGCGGCCATTAAAGCTAAGACAATCAGAGGGGTAATGACCGTGGGAGCCGTTAGACACATTACCATGGTCATCATGGCAAAAAGAGACTTTTCCGAAGGGTGAACGGCTTTTAGATTATTGCTATAGGCGTAACTATCTATGTCAATCACGTCTGATCTCTCTTTCTATTTCCTTTCGAATACCCGATATAATAAAAGACGAAACCGCTTCCCAGCGCGGCCTGCAAGGCAAACAAGAACGATGCAACTTCTCCGCTCGGTGGTTCCCACAAGGGTTTAAACCAAGGTTGATAATTGGGGTTGAACGTACTGATCGCTGTTGATGCTTTATCATCAGCTCCGGCAAATTTCGCATCGCGCGCTATAAAAAGCGGAGCAAAAGACAGTACAACAACCAGAACTAGTAAAAGCCCATTCTTAGTCATCAGTTTCATGCCTTCACCCCCTGTTTTCTGGTGGGTAATTCTTTCCCAGTAAATACGCCTAAAAATCCCAACTCTTTTTGATTGTAAGCACTAAGGATATTAATGACCATAACGGTGAGGATACCTTCGCTTATGGCTAAGGGGACTTGAGTGAACGCAAAAATGCTCATGAATTTTAGTACGGAAGCCATTACTCCGCCCGAAGCTGCGGGAAATGCTAGCCCCAGTTGGAAGGATGTTGTAATGTAAGTCATCAGATCACCTATTGTAGCTGACATGAACACAGATAGCCATAGGGGAGTTTCAGTTTCTTGGAGCCTTTATAAATACCGTAAGAGACAAAAGGGCCAACAATTCCCATAGAAAACGTGTTTGCCCCTAGGGTCGTTATTCCGCCATGAGCGAGTAGAAGTGCCTGAAAGATTAAGACAATCATTCCCAAGACGGTCATCGCAGTAGGTCCGAATAGTATGGTACCTAGACCTACTCCTGTCGGGTGCGAACAACTACCCGTTACGGACAGAATTTTCAAAGCTGACAAAACAAACGCAAAAGCTCCGGCCATACCGAGCAACATTTTTAAACTGGGGTGGAGTGTTACTGTTTTCTTAATGGAACGTACTCCAGCGATAACAAACGGAATCATGGCCAGCCACCAGAAGGCGGCCCAATTGAAAGGTAAGAATCCTTCCATGATATGCATGCCATAAGCATTATCAGGAAAGACGATATAGATAGCCAAAACGTAGGCTATTAATAAACTGATCTGTTTTATCATTATGAAGATACGTATCATCATCGACCTCTTTCATTAAATATAAAGAGACAACCTAATACTCTATTCCCTCTCGCGCCATTATACCTTTTTCCAGGGGATGCTTGCGGGCAGTTATTTCCGAGACGTAATCAGCTAACTCGATCAGCTTTGATGGGGCATCTCGCCCTGTCAGAACGAGTTCCAATTTTTGCGGCTTGATCTTAACTATCTCGACTACTTCCTCCAGAGGCAGAAACCCGCTATTCACAGCGGCCATAATCTCGTCCATGATAATCAAATCCCATTCACCGCTCAGGACAGCCTCAATAGTAGGTTTAGTCCAATCCGCATTTCTCCTTTTATTCCTTCCATTTCTTCATCTGCCATTCCCCAAGTGAATTTGTCATTCTCTTTGTATTGAAAGAGCTGAAAGCACGGTCCTAAACTAGCGATGACTTTCATTTCTCCCGTGGCCCATCCCTTTAAAAATTGAACCATGAGGACCTTAAGTCCCTGCCCATACGCCCTGATTCCCAACCCGACTGCCGCTGTCGTCTTCCCTTTCCCTGCACCAGTATAAATATGGATGAGCCCTTGTTGCATGCTTATTTCTCCCTCCACTCTCACTAAAAAAATAAAGAGACAACCTCACATCACTAATCATAAAGACAGCAATGAATCGGTTGTCTCGGACGGCGCGTTCTCTTCCGCTTTCAAGTCGCATTCGCATTTTTGAAAGCAGATCCCGCTTGAACAAGACTTTTACCCTTAGGTCAGTTTCCCTCGGGAAACCAAATTTGTACCCATAAAAATATATAAAGCCCTCCAAAACATGAAGGGCTGAATTAAATAATTCCTGCCACCCATCCATCGTGAGTAAAGCATATGAGCAATCAGGTCTCCTGGCTCAGGTTCCTCGTTTAGTGCCTCCTTCCCAAGTTTCCTCAGTGGATGTGGCACAAACTCCCCTTTACAGTGGCGGGACCGCGCCGGATTTAAACCGGCTTCCCTGTTATGATTTTTCGGTTAAGAAAAATCCCTTGCTCATCTATTAAATTTGCAAATTAAATGTATCACAAAAGCGATACATCGTCAAGTGTCGTGAATTTACATCCATCACCACGGCAGCCCCAGATTTTGCATTGGGATTAGTGTTCTTTTGAACATCTGCAATAACTTGATCGAGGCTTTCTTCCACAACCCTTTCTTTTTGTTTATAACATCGTTGAGTTAAACTTAAATTATGCTTGTTCAGCAGCTGGCAAGTAAATGGTGAAAACTGCTCCATGATCGGGTTCACTTTCAACTGATACTTTTCCGTCATGCATTTCAATTATTTTTTTAACAATAGAAAGTCCTAAGCCCGTGCCGGTTCCACGCCTCGATCTAGATTTATCGACCTTGTAAAACCTTTCCCAAATATTTGACAGTTCTTCCCGGGGAATGCCAAGTCCGGCATTTTTTACGGCTATAAAAGCATGCCTATTCTTCATACCCAACGTTACACTTACTTCACCACCCACTTCTGAATGGTTAATAGCATTGTCCAATAAATTCGTAAGAACCTGTTTAAGGCGATCAATGTTTCCCCGTACGATAATAGTTTGCTCTGGCGCAATTAGCGTTAAATTAATTTCTTTAGAATTGGCCATATGTTTTAAGCGCTCAACGGTAATTTGAACAAGTTTATTCATGATTACATATTCCATTTCATCAAAGGTTTTAGTGGCTTCCATTCCTTTTAAGTCGAGTAACTCATCGACTAGGCGTCTGAGACGCTGGGATTCGTCAATAATGTTATTCAGATAGAGTTGCTCCTGTTCCTTTGACTTAACTAGCCCATCCAACACTGCCTCCGAAAAGCCCTGGATAACCGTTAAGGGCGTGCGCAACTCATGTGAAACATCAGATAGTAGTTCCTGCCTTAAACGATCAATTCTCTCGATAGCCTCAATTTTTTCGCTAAGCTGACTTGACATGCGATTAAACGAGCGCGCAAGCCGCCCTACTTCATCATCGGAGGTAACCTCAATTTGCCTGCCAAACTCACCTTCTGCAATACGGCGTGCAGTTTCTTCCATTTTTTCAAGGGGCCTTATCATCTTTCGGGATACAAGCATACTTAACACGGTCGCTAAAAAGATCCCGATCAACGTTCCTATCAGAGCAATTCCCCAAATGTTGTTAACATGATGCTTCATGCTTTCTAGAGGACTGAAAATAACCACCAACCCAATAATCTGCTTATCCTTTTTTAAAGGAACAGCCACAAGAAACATCTCTTCACTGATTCCCCTGATCTTACCGGAGAATACAACATTTTCACCACCGAGGACTCTCTCTTTAAAACCAGGCTCTAAAAGCAAATTGCTCGGCGACTGATCATTGGCCGGTTGACCATACAAGATGTTTCCATCTGTATCCAGGATTGCAGTTTTAGCACTTAATACCTTAGCTAAGATCTCCAACCTTTTGTCGATAGCGATGCTCTCTGTATCTTCATACTTATTAAAAATTAAGACGACCTCTTCCGCCTCATTGATGAAAAGCTGGGCGTGTTGATCATAGATGACAGATTTAATCTGTTGTGCTTGTATCACTACTAAAAATAGAAAAACCCCTAGTACTATAAGCACAATTGCCAACCAAAGCTTGTTTACTAAGCTATTTCTTATTGACCACTTAATTCGAATTTGTAACCCACCCCTCTAACCGTTTGGATAAAGTCCTCATAACCAAGCTGATTTTCAAGCTTAGATCTTAAGCGATTGATGTGGGTGCAACCTAAGAACAATCAGATATATTTCAAAATTTATACTGAAAGGAACTAGCTCAATGTCTTCACAATTTTTTCTTAAGGTTGTATCGCATTGGCTACCAATTCCTTCCCCGTACCCGATTCCCCTTGAATAAGTACCGTAGCTGGCGTGAGAGCGACTCGCTCCACTAAGTGCCTAACCTTTTGCATTGCTTCACTGTCCACAACCATTTGCCAGCCATTACTTTGGACCTCCCCTTTAAGATAGTCTACCTGCTCACGTAGTCTTTCTACTTCAAAGGCCTTAAAGACCGTGATAAGCAGTTCTTCAATATCAAAAGGTTTCATCAAATAATCATTTAATCTGGATACTGCTCTTTAAGCCTCACAAAAGCTTGAAACGACTCCTAGCGACCCGCAACTTATTTTGACGGTTTACGGTATCGGCTACAAGTTTAATCCAAGTGCGGGGGGATATAATCTGGTGCATAATGCCTATCGGTACTCTAACCCAGGCGGTCAAATTAACGTCGCCCTTGCACAAACACCCGATTATTGTCAAATTAGAATTAGAAATACCGGGATGGGCATCTCTGAAGACGATCTTCCTTTAATATTTGAGCGTTTTTACCGTGCAGACAAATCCCGCACTCGTGAGACAGGGGGAACTGGAATTGGTCTAGCGCTGGTTCGCGAGATTACGGACCTCCATCAAGGCACGATCACCGTACAGAGTAAAGTCGGGCATGAAACTGAGTTCATCGTCAAGCTTCCGAAAGAAATAAAAGTGGCTGTGGAGTAAATCCACGGCCACTTTTTCTACTCATTTTTCTAAATCCTGTTTCCTGCTCTGATACTCAGCAGAATCTATCTCGCCACGCGCATATCGTTCTCGCAGAATATCCATTCCACTATACTCACCTAGTCCTCCTGCATGAACGTGCGAGGTCTTACGACGAAATAAATAGAGAGCCAATATAATAACCCCCATCCCGAAGATGAGGTGCATTCCTATCCCCGCCATCCCCATCATTCCATAGACGCCGCTTCCATAACCACCATAACCCCAACTACCCATCATATTACCCCAGCCACCCATCATATAAATTCCTCCTTAAAACTATTTGATAAAATACAACCTTAGATAATCTCTTTTCATTCATAAAGTTCACGCTATTTATCCTTTCTTAATGGATATTTGCTGCTTTTTCCCCGACAGTTCTTGTTTCCTCTCGAGGTATTCCTCTCTCTGAATTTCACCGCGTGCATATCGTTCACTCAATATATCCAGTGAGGTGTACGACTGAGATTGATGGCCCTCGCAGCATGACCCTCCAGCATTAGATGAACTAAACATGTAATACGCAATAAATATTAATAGGACTAAACCAATCATCATTATAACTATCCCCCTTTTAATTATTTGATGACCAATGCTGTTCTTCCATATCCTTAGTGTAACTCTTAGATACGATTTAATTATGAAAAAGTTATGAATTTCTCATGAAGATGCACATTATTTACCACTTAATTTGCCCTATATGATCGCACTGCATAAACCCGAAACTGCCCATTTCTAATCTGTCAGGCATTCTAAAGAATCATCCACAAAAAGTGCTGAGGACTATCCTCAGCACTTTAAATTGACTAATGAAATCAATTCCCCTTAGACTCTTGGCCGAAATTTCATTAACTTAATAACTCACTTCCAGTTATACGATGTCTGAATCCCCTCAAAAGAGTAGTGCTCTCCTCTAAGCATAACAAACTTATTAATTGTTAATAACCCTGTAACCAGCCTCATCAATAGCCTTTGCAAGCGATGTCCGGTCTGCGGTTCCGATAACCACTGCCTGTTTCTGAGCTAAATCGACTTCTGCTCGAGTAACTCCAGGAACTTTCAATAACGCCTTCTCCACTGAACCTTTGCAATGTCCACATGTCATTCCCTCAATTTTTATTACAATGCCATCTTGGGGACTCAAGGTATTTCCCCCAGAATTGTCTTTCTTCGAATGTCCACAGCAACCCATTTTACATCGCTCCTTTTTAATACTTAGTGATACTCTTTAGACTTCTTGTTCAATTGAGGCAACGTTTGAGCAGCACACATCCAATCACGAGTCTTAAAAATTCATCATATTACTACCTGCTTTTGCTGTCCCAGTTCCGTTCATCATCAAACTTCCTGAACTGTTAGCACCCATTCCATTGGTCATCATGTTTCCTCCAGATTGACTCATAAATTGGTTCATCTGATCAAGATTATCTTGTCCCATTAGGGCCTTAACATTCGGGTCTGAATTCATGAGATCTTGCATTGCCTTAACATCCCCTGTTTGCATAGCATCCTGCATACCCTGTGAATTGTGTAGGTTTTGCATTTCGTTCGAATTCATAAGCTCTTGGTGCTGCTCGGGTGAAAACGTTTGCGTCATAAAGCCTTGCATCTGACCAACCCAACCGTTCCCTTGTTGCTCGGTTGTTCCAGCTATAGCAGGTAATGCTACAAGCCCCATCGCCAGTGTTGCGGTTCCTAGAATTGCTGTAATTTTTTTGTTAAATTTCCACATTGTATATTCCTCCAAATTTTTATTCCTATGTTCTACCGCTTTGCGGATCTTCCATGTCCTAAGTGTAACCCAAGGTTTCGATTATCTCATGAAAAAGTTGTGAATTTCTCATGAAGGAAGGACCCTGATTTTATACTTCAGGGTCCTTCCTTCATGAGAAGACTTTATGAAATTTATTTTGCAGCTAAGGCTTCCTTAACCAAGGGTTGTAAAGCTGGATCTTTAAGCATAGCTGAGAATGTCGCTTTCATTTTAGGATCGGACATGATTTGTACCATAGGCTTATACATGGATGGATCCGACATAATACCTACCATATTAGCTTGATTTTGGTCACTCCCCATTATACCCATCATATTCTTTTGTACATTGCTATCTTTCATCATATCAACCATCACAGGCATCATTTGTGACGACCCCATTATTTTTACCATGGACTGGCGAGAATCCGGTGAACTTAAAACATTCATCATTTCAGTGGGATTACTCGTCATATATTGGGTCATATTGCTGGTGTTCATCATATCTTTGGATTGACCACCGCAACCTGCTAGACTTAAGGTGGCAATAGAAATCAGAGCTACAAACACAATCGATTTGATTTTCTTATTCATTATTTCATCTCCTACTCTTTTACTCACAGTTAATAATAACTTTCTGTTCTTCAATGAATCAAACAAGCTCAAACCGTAGGATAAGGACTCTCATATTACAAACCACGATATGAGCAGCTACCCGAGGACAAGAAGTGCAAAGAATTGTCCTCGGGCTTAATAGTACAAAATTAACTCATGTTTTCTATAAGCAGGCACCTCCTTTTTACATATCTGAAAACTCATTATTCAGCTTAGGCTAAACAATGAGCTAAACCCTTTCCTCTAAAGACTACATATTAGCAGGATATGGTACAATTCTTTCCGCTTTGTTTAGCCTTTAAAAGCGCTTTATCTGAAGCAAGAATAAGGTCATTAATCAATAGACCATCGTCAGGATAACTCGAAACGCCCAAAGAAACAGTTATCTGGGGATATGCCTGATGATCAAGTTGACTTATTTCCGACCTAATTTTTTCGGCCATTCTTAAGGCGTTCTTTTTATCACAATCCATTAGGATTAGAGTTATTTCCTCTCCACCATATCTATAAACACGGTCGCTTGCGCGGACACAGGCTTTAATGGTCTCTCCTACCTTTCTGAGTACATTATCGCCTATATCATGGCCAAAGCGATTGTTAAAATCCCTAAAGTTGTCAATATCGAGAAATATAAGGGAATAGAAACTACGATCGTCAACATCTTTAATTGCCTGATCAAAAGCCCTTCGGTTTAGGAGTCCCGTTAGACTATCCGTCATTAGGCTAGACTTCAACTGCTGGTTTAAGCTTGTTAGTTTATCATGCCTTCTATAATAAAGAACAGCCACAATAAAATTCACTACTCCAAACAAAACTCCCAATAGGATGCAATGCAAAAGAAGGTTATTGGACTGTGACATTGGCATGACATACAAGAGTACAACTGCATAAATTATCCCCGTAAATACCATAGCTATTAGCAACCATAATTTACTCATTAGGAAAAAACTCCCCCTTCTTAAGTGATCGCTAAAAGTTTCTTTTCACAATCTAAGAAAGCATCTACCACATTCGGATCAAAATGCTGGTTTTTATCCGCTACAATTCTCTTCATCGCTTCTAAATGGGAGAGTCCTTCTTTATAAGATCTCTTAGATCGAATTGCGTCATACGCATCGCAGAGGGCGAAAATCCTTGCCTCCAAAGGAATCTCCTCCCCCGCTAGTCCCTCGGGGTATCCTTTACCGTTAAATTTTTCGTGATGATATGCGCATATATTCATCCCCATTTCGAGAAAAGACTCCGTTAAATGGTATTTTTCAATCGTCTCTCTGAGTACATTTTGACCAGTAAGTACGTGTTGCTTCATTTCATCGAACTCTACATCCGTCAATTTGCCATTTTTCAATAAGATAGCGTCGGGTATAGCTACCTTACCAATATCGTGCAACGTTGCCGAGTAATAAAGATTGTCTAAAAAGTCACGAGTAATAACCTTTTTAAACTTTTTATGTGTGCTTAATTGTCGGGCTAAGATCACGGCATAATCTCTTGATCTTTCTAAATGCTTCCCTGTCTCTGGATCACGCCCCTCTGCCAAAGTGGCCAGTGAAAAGACAATAGCTTTTTGTGTGTTAATCGTCTTTTTTAAGACTGAAAAATTCGTTAGGACGCTGAACACAACTAAGCTGAAAAATAACAGAAACAAGGCTCCGAACAGGTAAATTAGTTTACCTAAGGTCACTTTCAATAAAGGATATTGATGATATGCGGCAATGATAAACGGTTGTTCAGCAAAGATCTTAACCCTGACATAATGGATCATTTCCAGATCAGTAATGGGGTACCATCCAGAGTTACCCGTAAAGGCATAACCAAGGTTTTTGATATCAAGCGTTCCCACCTTCTGATCGAAGAAAATATCTGTACCATCATCCGTATGAATAAACAATTGGATGTTGGCGAGTATCTCAAAAATATTGATTAAATCAAGATCGATGAACGAGACTCCTTTTTTCACCGCGCTGTCATCGAATAAAGGCAAAGCTAGTGTCATTAATACTCGCTTCGTAGTGTCAGTCCCTTCTATTTCTGCCGCGAAATAAATTGGAGAAAACGCTATCTGCCCTTTCTCCAAGGCAACAGCTTTTTCAAAAAGTTCGTTATGTATCTCACGATTACTTAAGCCATTAGGCCAAGATAGTGCTCTTAACGTTTCGCTTTCTACCTTTAACATCTCTGCTCCAGACAGATTTGTGATCGTCATCTGGTACGATTGTTTACCCTCTAGAAAATCCGCCAGCACTTTCTCTACTTCACTTTTTTTTAGCGTATCAAACTCTTGGGCAAAGTATGATTCTAGATCAGGTAACGTTAAGACAAAGTCTAAGTCCCTCTGAAGATCAGAAAAATAATTGCTTATGATCGTTTTTCCCGAAGTAACTTCTGCCATGGTTTTTTGACTTCTCCATTGCGCTTCCTCTTCATAGACCTGCCTCGTCCCTATGTATAATGATATTCCGAAACCTACTAACAAAAGGAAAATGACTATCAGATAAACCAAGTTCTGGCGTATTAACTTTCTTATTAAGAAAAAATCCCCTCTTGGCCGAGTAGGGAAAAGCTTCATCATTATGTTATCCTTTCCCCTTGATGGATTTATAATACCAATGGTTCCCAATGACATAGCCTTAGTATAACAGCTAATCCGGTTCGAAGTTGTGAAAATAATATTAATTTGTCTAAAAAAGATATAAGGAGAGTCGCTATGCTAGCTAAACTCCCTAATAATACTACACAATTGTGAATTTCCTATGAACGTGGCTCTAACAGAAAAGAGTAGTTTCTCTTATGTGAGGTATACACCCAGTGTCACGAATATCTCTTTCAAGCAAGTTCCCCACCCCCTACCAGCTAGTTGACGTTCCTTCTTATAAACCGCCTTCTGTATATTCTCATTTTGTGGACTCCTTTGGCCAAATATGGCAACTCCAACAGTTCGAATTTACGGCTGTATGAGTATGGCATGAAACACAGAATTGATCAGACTCTTTTGAAGCCGGATCATAATGACAATTCACACACGTTTTAAGATTATTTTCGAATGACTTTCCTTGACTATTAATATATTCCGTTTTGCCATTGCGCACGGCTTCCTCTCTCCATTGGTTCAGAAGTTTCATATGATTGGCCCTCATCCATTCCACAGGCTCGACACATTCCTTAACCGCTAGTTTCTGTATAGCGGGAGTATTAAGATTTATCACAGGTCCCGTGTTCGATTTCCCAAAATTATAGAAGAACGGTAAGCTCATTAAAGCAACAAAGACAACCAGTGACGCAATTATTTTTCCTCCCTTGTACATTATCCATCACCCTTCTTTTGCGTTGTTTAGGATCACCCGTATAGTCTTTAGTCAATGTCCCTCTCTTTATACGCCTTTCAGGAACCTGCAGCTACAACTCTAACATGCCATTGTTTCCTACATATTATCAAATCCATTTACAAATTCATGAAGCTCGCCCACCACAACGTCCTGGTTAGTTTTTTGAGTATAAGCCTTCGTAATGGCTACTACTTGATCTGATGTGGTAACCTCACCGTTTGTTAGATCAACACCTAAGCTTTTTGCATCATAGCCACCACCCATCATGCCCTGGCCTAATCCGAACCGTCCCAGTGAATAAAGCACAATATAGGTTATAAAGAGGATGCCCCTGGGCAGTTTGAGCCAACGCGGAAGGATTATGATCAGTGCAAAAACAATCATGTCCCATTGCCCTTCCCATACCTCAGCTGGCCATAAGGGTTGGTTTCCATAGGCCTCATCAGCCGGGGTGCCTGGAGGATAAACTAGGCCAAACCCTTGGTTAAGATGCCCCAATCCCTGTTGCGTAGAGTAAGTTCATATCGGTTGCGCCACACCCTGAACCGGCAAACTTAACTGTGCCAAATGTTCGCTTCTTGTTGTTTCACTCATAACGTTTCCCTCCAACTAGCAATCTGTCATAGACCCTTTTGCTGTCTATTCTTTACAGATGATTATCTCATCATGCGAAACACCGTTTTTAGTACTTCGTCCACTACCTCTGTGTCACCAGTTTCTAATCGTTCCCACACACACGATTTCATGTGTTTTTCCAAAAGCAACTTGGATACCCCGTCGAGGGCAGCCTGGGCGGAGGAGATCTGATTTAAGACATCATCACAATAATCTCGACGCTCAATCATTCCTTTAATGCCCCGAATTTGACCCTCGATCCGGTTCATCCGGGCGATGAGCTGGTGAATCGTCTTTTCGTCATGATGACTCCGGATATGACGGTCTTTTTCCGTCATATCTTGGCAACATGAAATTTCTTTAACCAATCCGTTCATTTACTTACCACCATTCTAAATATAGTATAGGGGGCTACCCTATATATTCAAGTTTAAAAAAAGCAACCACAATGGGTATACTCATAAAATTGGTTTCCTGTACTTAGTATGACTTTACGATACGATAAACTTATAAATAACTTGTGAATTTCTAATCAGAAGTAAAATCTATGTGCAAGGGGCAGTAACTCCCTGTGGAGACACTACCCTTTTTCCGATTACCTAATATTTTTGATAAAGTATCAAATCCTTATATCAACTTTACTGCCTTATATCAACTTTACTGCCTTGTATCCCTTTAGTTATTTCAGTGGTTTGATTGGTTTGTTGTTGTTTTGCTGCAAGATCATCCGCTTTAAGAGCTTGTTTAGTTTGCGAATTTCCATGCATCCCTTGCATCCCACAATTTCTCGGCATACTGCCAGCACCTGACACTCCACTCATTCCCATCATGAAAGCTACACCTCCTTTCTTCGGTATGTACAATCGTTTTCTGAACATTTCACCTTAATCCATCTTTTTTGTGGTAGCCCATATGACGATGTCTTGCCTATTCGAATTGTATCGAACCAATGTGAACAAGCTGTGAGGATCCTGTGAATTTGTGAATATTCTGTCCCAACCGCCTAAAATCCTCAGCGTCTTTTATGTTTTCTGTTCATTTACCCTCTAGAACCTTTTTTCGGCTCTGATACTCTGCGGAATCTATTTCACCACGCGCATATCGTTCACGCAAGATGTCCATTCCACTATGCTTACTTAGCCCTCCGGTATGATTGTGAGGAACAATATGTCGAAATATATAGATTCCCAGTAAAATAATCCCAATCCAGAAGATGAAGTGCATTCCAATCCCCGGCATCCCATAGCCGCTACTTCCATAACCACCATACCCCCAACCACCCATCATATAGAAATTCCTCCTTCAAATTAACTTTATAAACTCCAACATATTATCTCTAGATACCTAGTCTATTATGTGGGATGAGTTCTCTAGTAACGAGCATTGCATCACTAACCCATAACTGAAATTACGATTGCACTACAGACTAGTATAATCATCTTTTCTGTAAAACACGTACTTCTGCCTTCCCCTTCTGAGAATACAAAAAACCATGGCCACCTCGTTATATTCATAAGTTATTCACAACTTATTCATTAGTTTTTCATTTAAATCCGTTATAGTTCATCTATAACTTGTCCCAAGAAAAAGATGGAGGTAATAATAATGAAAAAGATTTTCACAATAATTACAACTGGATTTATGATTATGGCTTTCTCCAACGCCGCTTTTGCATCTACAGCAGTATCCCAAATGGCTACAAATAAGGGTGGTCAAGCTGTAGCACAATGTGCTCAAACAATGGATAAAGGCGTATCTCAGTGTGCTCAGATACCGATTTGCAATGAATTAAACATGAATAATGATTTGATTACCCAATAACCCAATACCAACTTAAGGTCCATTGGCTGAAAAATCCTATCTTTTGTCTTTATTCAGTTCGTTAGAACGTGATTAAAGCATTGAGGCAGCCCTTGGGTCTTTTCTTTTAAGTTAATTTCATAATGTTTAATTTTTGATTCAAGTTCAATTGTTAAACGATTCAAATGAGAACAAAAAGACAGAGCGTAGATATACATTCTGTCAAACAATTTGGGCTTCATTACAATTTGTGTGCTGGATATAATTTAAGCGATTTACTTATTTGCTTGATAAAATTTAACAAAAACAAAGCTGTAAATAATTGATGCCAACACTATACTTGCATAGTTCACAATCGAAAGTATGACACTTGGATAATAATTTCCGAATACGTAAACCCCCAAAACTTGGGAGCCAACTAACGCTCAAACCATAGCCCACTGAGTCGGGAAATAGTCACTTTTATAAAAATAATTTTTAAAGTAATCACTGATTAAATATACTGTAAATATAGCCCAACCAATGGCTATGACGTAAGAAAATGTGATAAAAAAGAACGATGCAACTTTAATATCAAACGAAAACCACGTTTGTAAGTATAGCATGATTTTGTAATAACTTATTCCATACAGACAAGTAATTGGAACTACTAAAAAAAACGCAGGTTGTATCTGATTATCCGGTAATTTGCTGGATTTTATCTGTTGGTAAATCAAATAAGTGAGTTTAATTACAAGTAAGAAAGAACCTATACTTAAGGCTAACAAGGATGCAACCGCTGCTATCGATGCAATCTCTCTGTTGCTTGCCATGGAGGCTATTCCTGCTCCGGTTAAATTCACTAAACCAAATGCAAAAACATCAAGTAGCCAGACGAAATTTAATTTAGTGACATCCAACGGCTGGCTTAACCAGCTTTTAAGAACCGTAAATTCAAGCTTGAAAAGCATCAACAAAAGAAATCCAAACATGATTAAGCCAGGCAACATCACTACTTGGATATTAGCTGATAATTGCGGAACAAAAAAAGCCAACGGAGCTAAAATCACATTCATAGTCATAGACAGGGAGGCAATGGGTACAAAAATGCCTGTAATTCTTGATGGTGGGCCACTCATAAACTCTTGGTAATCTTGCTTAGTGGCAAGCCATTGAATGAGGTCTTTTGAAAAAACTACAATAGAAAGTAAGTTTAATATAGTGAATACCAACATAATCCCGATTAAAGGAACATACATGCTAGTTTGCATTGCTGTCAAACTTGCCCAAGGGATATCTGAGAGCTTAATTAATCCGTTTCCATGAGGCACTGCAAACTGCAGATAGCTGAAGGCCATCAGTGTGATGCCCCCAGCAGCTAAGGGCGCTTGGAAATTAAATGGTGAGAACTTCAAAATACTTCCTCCCTAACAACAATTCAGTTGAGAAACCTTGTACAATTATTGCATTCTCCTAAAAAGTCACTACCTTATCCGCCCACTCAACCATGTCAAGACAGTCAACCATCGTTGAAATAGGGCAAACATCCGTGCCGCCAAGGTTACGTGCCCTTAGACAAGTTCCGCACGCCAATATTTCTCCGCCGGCTTCTGAATAAGTCTTTATCTCTCCAGCCACATCAAACTTCTCGTGAATAAGGTTCTCACATTCTACTGCTTCCCCCATTAGGAATACTTGAACTTCATGGCCATTCTTTAAGGCAGTGTTAGCAAATCTGAAGGCGTTCCAGGCTTTTTCTAATTCTTTTGTTTCCAGAATAAGTCCTAGTTTCATAATTTATATCTCTCCTCCATTATTAAAAATAGAATCCTCTACAAAACCCTTTGCTTTCAGACACGTCTTACACAATTCCATCGTTTGGTTTGTCAAGCTGGCATTTTTGCTTGGTTAAAATTTATTGTCCTTCTTGCTTAATGATATGTTACCATACTACACGCCATAATGGTTATGCATTGTTATCATAGATGTTATGCAAGTCAGGTATAATCTGTGGATATTCGGCAGTGAAGAGTATTCGAGAAGTGGCCCGGTTACATAGCGCATTACACAATAGATATACCCTAGCCACATTGAAAACGCCCATTTCTTATAACTCAAACGCATAAAATCTATGCAAACTATGCATTAGAATTATCAATTCATTCATGCTGATCTTTAAGCTCTAATCCATCAACGTGAAGTTGATTATTATAACAAGGAGGTAGTTTAAATGGATTCAGTTAGTACTTTTGTAGGAACCCATAAGAACTACAAAATTGGATTGGTTTACTTTTTATTGTCTTGTTGTTCGGCGGTTGGTTTTATCCGCCTTTAGGGTACTTTATGGTATTTTGTATGCTTGGGGCTATGGGTATGGGAATAGTTAAAGGTAGGTACTGGTGCGATTGGATGTGCCCACGAGGAAGTTTTTGGGATAGTATTTTAAAAAGATCCAGCATTCGCAAAGAAGTCCCCCCATTTTTTCGTCATCCAGCCTTTCGCTTAGGTTGGCTAGTATTACTAATGACTATGCTTGCTATTCAGCAGCCACCTGTCTGGGGTGATTTTTATCTAATAGGTAAGCCTTTTGTTAGGCTGCTTACTGTAACTACTATTGTGGGATAAATGGGTGGTCAATTTTCTGTTTCGGTAAAGGTAGAGTTCCTTTGGGATTAGGTGACCCACGATACAAAAAAGGCTTACTGAGATTTTAAAATTATCAGCAAGCTTTTTTTATGGATAGGATGCCTATTAAAGGTCCGCCCATAATTCCTATTTTATTAATTTATGAATGACTCCAATAAACAAAAGGGCCGGATGGGGTAACCGAAAATCTTTAGGGTATGTTAAAATTACTGGGTAAGTGCAATTCAAGGGAACTCCTTGCAGGACTCCCTGCTCTAATTCTAGCTTTATTAAACTTTCCGGTAAAATACTACAACCAGAACCATTAAGCAGAAGAGTTTTAATTCCTTCTAGGGAGTCAACGGTTAATGGAGCATCAGCAGGTGTTAGCTCCTCGGGAAGAAACTCTTTATACTTTGAAAACAAGTAAGTTAAGGGAGGAAAAAGAAAGGGAGAATACTCAGCAATTACTTCGGCGATTCTAGTGATATTAGGGAAACCAGTCATTTCTGTGTTTTTCTGTTTATCCATGAACGTCACGACGTCAGCTATATCCATGGTTTTCAAGGTAGATCTTAAGGTGGATTTCGCCGAAGTGACTAAGAATAGTCTTTCTTGGTATAGTGGTTCAAGGGTCAGAGGTAAATTCTCTGCTGGTTCCACCTCGCAAAAGAAGGCGAGGTCGATCTCACCGCCTGCTAGAAGATTATATAAATCACCATGAGGATGAGAACGAATCTGAAGTTGTAAACTTGGATAACGACGGTGGAATTCCCCCGCGAAGCGAGGTAAGAAGTAATTGCTCAAATAACTATCCGCCGCTACCGTAACCGTTCCCTGGCGCAAATCTCGCAGATCTTGAATGGTTCGGTTTGCTTGCTCTAGAGTTCGAATAATCTCTTCAGCATAGGCCAAGAGTTTCCGCCCTGCTTCGGTCAGGGAGATATGATTCGCCATACGTACAAATAGCGTTAATCCAATTTCTGCTTCCAAAGAAGATATCTGTCGGGAGACCGCAGGTTGGCTTAGATAAAGTTCTTTAGCGGCCTTAGAAAAACTCCGCCAGCGCGCGACTTCATAAAAGGCTCTTAAATGCTGAATGTCCACGCTATACTCCTTTCGCATAGGGATTATAACTAAGTTGCATTTCAATTATATATGAAATATGATACGCTAAAATAGATAAGGAGGCAAGGCAATTGGCTGATTTCAACCGTTTAATTCGTTTAACCAATTATTCTCCTGGATCTGGCTGAGCTTGTAAAATAGGTCCGGAGGACCTAAGCATTCTTTTATCCTATATACCCAAGCAGAACGTTCCAGGTTTGCTGTCTGGACTGGATGATGACGCGGCTACTTATAGTATTAATGAAAATCTCGCCATTGTACAAACTCTGGATTTCATTACTCCTGTCGTTGATGACCCTTATTCATTTGGCGCCATTGCAGCAGCCAATGCGATCAGCGATATTTATGCTATGGGAGCCAAACCGATATTCGCTTTGAATATCGTCAGCTTTCCGATCAAAACGATGCCCATGGAAACCTTAGGAGCCATTTTAGCCGGAGGTGCTGCGAAAGCTGCGGAAGCTGGGTTTTCCATTGTCGGTGGGCATTCTGTGGATGATGCTTCACCAAAGTATGGCCTTTCGGTAACAGGTCTCGTTCATCCACAAAAATTGATCCGCAAAAGCGGTGCTCTTGGCGGGGATGCTTTAATTTTGACAAAACCTCTAGGCACTGGGATTTTGTCCGCAGGGATTGATTCTGGGATTGTGGGAGATGAGGTAGAAGCCGCTTTAACCGCAGTCATGTTGGAACTTAACCTCAAGGCTGCTCAAGTTATGCAGTCGTTTCCTGTCCATGCCTGTACGGACGTTTCGGGGTTCGGCCTGTTAGGCCATCTCAGAGAGATGTTAAATCCGGATTTATCCGTGATGCTTGATTATGACAAGCTACCGATTTTACCCCAAGTTTGGGATATTCTTAAATATGGGGGAATTTCCAGCGGAACCCATTCGAATGCTCGCTATTTAGGTGATCAAGTCCAATGGGAAGAAAAAATAACATTACTTGAACAAATGGTTCTATTTGATGCCCAAACCTCTGGTGGTTTACTGATGGCCGTTCCTGCAGAGGTGGCTAATGCACTGATTTCTGAGCTAACCCAAGCGAAAACTCTTGCCGCAAATATTATAGGCTATGTTAGTAAACGTAATGATTTCCCGATTAAAGTTCGACGGGGGTAGGGCAGAGGAAAATTAGGAAGAACAAAGAAAGAACTTATTGATATGGGCGACCGTCCTAGAAAAACAAGCTTAGATTGAAGCAGACGTGGATCAACGATCCACGTCTGCTTCAGTTATATTACACTTTCTCTAAATTGACCCAAGTATCATAGAACGACGCACTACCACCAATTTTTCCAGTGGCAATAGTCGCTCTCCAAATTGCTCATGCCCTATAACATACGACGATGAACAAACAAAGGCAATATCCACTTTTCCTTCTTGGATCAAATCATCAACTTCTTTATAGCTTTTCCTCTGTACCAACTCGACTGGTCGATTTAACGTTTCTGATAAATAATGAGTTAAAGCCTGATATCGAGCAATACTCTGGCTTGGAGACAACCCCACAGCCAACGCCACGCGTAAACCATCCTGAGTTGACTTTGACGGATTGTCTAGGGGTTGTAAGTTGGAAAGGGTTACATGTTGCGGAGTTTCTGCCTTGCCACATCCGTTCAATATCACGACTGCAAGTATCGCTGTGCATAATAAAACTATACGAGGTAGCATCTTCATAAAATTAACTCACTTTCCTATTAATTTCAACGTAAAGCTTGTACAAGAATAGCGCCCAACCTATGATTTATCCAGGATGAACTTGGACATGCTAAACCTGCTACCACTCAACGATATGTGAACTAAATGGAAACGTATAAAGTATTCTGCGATTTTATAGAGAAGGCTCTGATTTATGCATACATAGACTTCTTGAGATTCGTAACCACTTTAAATATTTAAAATTAAGAGGGGTTTCTCTTTTTGTGTCGAATTTTGTGAGTTGGGGTTAGACAAAGCCAAAACTCGTATTCATTAAGGGGGTAATACTATGAGTTATCAAATCGAAGGTGCCATCGTTAAGGAACAGGATATTACTTTTGCTATTGTTGTGGTTAAACCTCATATAATCCAGAGCAACAGCGAAATCCAAGAAGCCAGAAATGCTTATAGTCATGTTTTTCCAGGTATGCCAATCATCCTAATGGGCAAAGACTCGCAAGGAAACGCAACTTACAATGGTAAAAAAGAAATAGTGAATTTTCTTGCACAAATAGATCCGGGCCGAATTCCATGGAGGCGTTATATAATTACTTAATTAGTTTCGGACACTAGTAACTGTTTTACAATATCCAAAGTCCCTAGTCTTAATGGCTAGGGACTTTGGCTTATCATTTTGGAGGCATTACGGATAGCCTGTATAGGATCTGGCTAAAATAGTCTACTTACTGGAATCACACATTCTGGTATATCATTATGTGGAGAATTCACCTGCGGTGATACCTCGTAAGCAACCATCCCTTCCGCCGAAAAAGGCCTCAACAACCCTTTCACTTCGCGGCTAGAGGTAACATCCGCATCCAGCCAAAGCGACTCCATGTCCTGTGGTAATATTACAGGCATTCTGTTGTGTATTGGTTCCATCAACTTATTAGGCGTAGTCGTAATGATCACACAGGAGTTTATAGTTTGGCCTGTCGGTGACAACCAAGAATCCCACAGACCAGCGAAAGCAAATGGTCTGCCATCATGCAGCGTGATTCTAAAGGGTTTCTTGACACGACCTTCTTTTTTCCACTCGTAGAAGCCGTCTGCCAAGACCAGACAACGCTTTTGCTCAAGCGTCTTGCGAAAACTCGGCTTTTCCTCCAATGTTTCCGCTCGGGCATTAATCAACTTGCTCCCGATACTCATATCTTTTGCCCAATAGGGTATCAAACCCCATCTTAACATCAGTAATCGATTGCACCTATTTTGTTGGATCACTACAGGAACTGTTTGAGAGGGAGCAATGTTATAGCGTGGCCCAAACTCAAATTCAAGTTGAACTAGGTCAAAACGGTCCCTAATATCTTCTGGTTTGGAAAAGGAATATCGGCCACACATAAGCTTTCGCCCTTTCTCGGTGATGAATACCCTATGAATGTCCCTCGAAATTTGGTCAGTTATTCTCTTCCCCATCTCTCAAGATAGTTTCCTTGTATTTCATTTTTCGGGTATAGTCCTTATTAGATTTATGGGGGCGAGTACCCGTATTGAAGAGAGACCTTGTTCTTGCCTTACGAACTAGCTTAGATTTCTTATTCATTTTTTCCTCCAGAAACATTAATACGGGTTCCAATAGGACCTTCTATGTAATAACATAACTATAATACAGTTGGGATAAAGTTTGTAGGAGTGATAATGTGCAACCAATCAAGGATAAAGAGCTTGTCTATGCAATTTTATTAGAGGATGGTTCATATTGGTTAGGTGGAGGGATCAGTAACAAAGTTAAATTGCGAACGACACTTAATTTAAGTATGGCAGCTTATCTCTCCTTCGATAACGCTAGCGGTTATGCAGAACAAATTAGGGGTAAGCGTATAAGTTGCGAAGTAGTCAAAGTCCAAATATCAGTCGTTGAATAATTATATAAATAATTCCGGTTCTCTTCGCGAAGCAAACTCGATTTCTAGTTCCTGTTTATGTCTTAAGTAATCTTTATCTTTCCTGTTATGACTGGTTCGGCCTTACTTGATCTCGGTGTTCTTGAATTCCTTCAGACACTCGAGACATTAACCTATACTGAGTATGTAAGTGAGGGAACCTTTGCCGGTCGGGTTTATAAGCTACGTCATGATCCAAACGGAGCCCTCGTAGCCTATGTCAAGGTGCTGCAAGGCACACTCCGTGTTCGCGATGAAGTCCGTTATAGGAACGGAGAACATCTGAAGTCGGAAAAGATCAACCAAATCCGATGTTATAGTGGGAACAAATATAATGCGGTGTATTATACAATTATAAAATGCAACTATTGGACTGCACAGCCACCTTTAGAGCTATAACGCATATTGTCTATACTAACAGAAATTAATGTCCAGAGCTATTATCCCCTATGTGCTGCTTGCGACTAGGACGAAACTCCTACTCGTTTAGGGACCTTATTCCCCACATGCCTAGAAAGGTGGATTATGCAGATCAGTTGTTTTATAATTGCCAAGTATTAATATTGGGTTTTAGGTTATTTGAAGGAGTGTCTTACTGATGCGACAAGTAAGTGTGAACAGTCTTAAAGTAGGAGATATGATGGGTCGGACGATTTATTCTGGGCAGGGTCGAGTATTGCTGGGACGAGGAGTCCTTCTCACTTTACCTTACATTGCTCGATTAAGAGAGCTAGGAATAAGTATAGTCTACATTGATGATGAAGAAACACAAGATATTATTATCGAGGATGTTGTATCAGAGGACCATCGTCGAGAGGCAATCATATCCTTCGAACAGTCGAGTCAAGCAGTCAGGCTAGGTAAAGATTTTAATGGCTTTGAAGTAAAAAAGGCCATTAACAATATTGTAGAAGATATTCTTTACCAGAAAGAAATTTTTTTAAGCCTCGTGGATATGCGCAGTTTCGACAACCAAATGTTCTCACACGCGGTCAGTGTGTGTGTGCTTGCTACAGTTATAGGTAAGGCTCTAGGGTTAGATAGGACGAACTTGGAGGCGCTGGCCATCGGTGCTTTAATGCATGATATCGGCACAGTAAAACTGCCGAAACAGCTTATTCACAAAAGAGATCCCTTATCATCTCAGGAAACTTCTCTTTATCAAACTCACACTACGAATGGCTTTGAGATTATAAAAGCTAAACGCGAGCTCAGTCTTTTAAGTGCCCATGTCGCTTTACAACATCACGAACGGATAAACGGCAGCGGATATCCCCGTCAATTGAGCGGGAAGCGTATTCATCACCTAGCTCAAATTGTCGGTCTTGCTGATTTTTATGATAACTTGGTGAATGGAGCGCCTGGACATCAAAAAGTATTACCGCATGTGGCTTGCGAAATTGTAATGGGGAGTTCGGGAATACTTTTTCACCCAGATCTTGTTGTAATGTTCTTAAAACATGTGGCTGCCTATCCAACTGGATGTACGGTTAAACTCAATACTGGAGAAGTTGGTATTGTAGTGGATCAAAATAAAAGTCTACCAATGAGACCGATTATTAGGGTTTTAGCAGGTGATGATACTTTAAGTGCCTCTGTTAAAGCCAGAGAGTATAACCTTGTGGAGATGAATACTACTTTTATTGAGAGTATATTAGAATAAGGCACAACCCATGCCGAGCATATGAATACAACAAAAAAAGAGAGGCCTTCTTTAAGCGCCTCTCCTGTAATAAATACACCTGGGTAGGGCCTCATAGATCGGGCCTACCCACGGGGTCGTTTTCCACACACAATAGCTAGCAAGTTCATTACCCTTAGAAAACCAATGTACAAACGCTAAGTTCCATATCCTTTTCCTGAAGTTCAGCTAGTTTCGGCATCGCATCTTGAAAGTGTTTTGAACTCATATGGCTTTGCAGTGCCTCCATACTCTCCCATTCCTCTACAAATGTAAGTACTCTTTTATTTTTAACGTCCTGAAACAACTGATATGTAATACATCCATCTTCTTTTCTAGTTTCCGCTACCAATTCAGGAATACTGCTCTTGAATTCTTCGACCATGCCCTTTTTAATGGTTAGCTTAGCAATAACCTTAATCATAGTATCGCCCCCACTTTCTTCAAATTAGTATAGTTTAAAACCTAACTTTCGATCTTTGGAAAGTTGAGTAAGTTATTACTATAATCTTCTATAAAAACCTTTCGATTCCTGTTTTTGGAAAGATACTTTAATCGTATTTTTATTTATGCCCTGCTTCAAAGGAGCAGCCACCATTATCGTTACCCGACTTTCCCATATTAAGAATTAACCTAACTAAGGAAGCAGCGTCCCAATACAAGCATCGATATTTATATTGATAAATGAATATCTTTCAAATAAATAAAAAAACGCCCCTTCAGGCGTTTCCTTTATAAATTTCGAGCAACTACAATCGATGGGTCTTTATCCTAATAAATACTCTTGAATCTCACTAAAAGAATTGCCAAAAGTAAATGCAGAAATTCTTTTCCCTTCAGCATACTTATGGTTTAGATTTTCGTTGTAAGTCTTCTCGTAGTAAGCAAGAATACTATCGAAATTCTCAACCTGATTTATAATTACTTCCGGCTTGTCAAAGCCATCCATCTCTATTAGGATTCCTACGAATCGGTAATCAAGTTCTTTAGCCCGTTCGAATGTATTGCTTAAATACTCAATTGTTAAGGATTCCATCTCTTTTTCTCCTTTTTTCTCTTTATTGGTCTCTTAAGAAGAATATCTCATATTGCCCAGTTCTGTAATGTCCAACTGTCCTATTTTAGATAGGACCAAAGCCAGATACTTCTTCAATAGTTAGGTTTATATATCTTAACCCAGAAGCGAAAAATCAGCACTTAATTTGCAATAGTTATCCAAAAGGAAAGCGCCTTATTCCAGGCGCCCGTTAGTCAATTTTTTCATCTCCAAGATGTGCTCCGTAATTGAAGGCAAGATATAATGCTAGACAGATCAGATACGGAATTATAAACTTAATAATAAGTACCCACCTTCTTCGCTACTAATAAGTTAAGTATAATACTTTCTAACTTTTTCCATAATGTCCAAATAGCACATCTTAATAGGGCTTTGGTCCTGTTTTTTGTTTTTAAGTTGTTTATTTAAAACACGATAATGGCAGTTTACATGGCAGCTAGTCCCCCTGAAAGCATGAGCACTATCGCAGACAATGCTAAAATGATCCCCTACGTATACTTAACCATGTTTGCAGGCTCTAAGCTACCATTTGTAGTCATCCTTCCTAATACAAACGTTGCTGAGTCAGCTGATGTCACAAAGAATGTTGTAATTAAGAATAACGTGATGAAATTAAAACAGACAAAAGCCTACCATACGGATAGTCTTTTGTCTGTTTAGCAAAGGTCTTTTTGAAAAATCACAGCTGAGAATCGTCTACCCCATCGAGCCAGTCTTCAATGACTTTAACTACGGATGTGATGCAGCCATCTTGAAATGGAGATACCAAATTGGCTAACTCAGTCAGTTTTAAAAACGATTGACTGCCCCCGGCCTGACAAAGCCTCAGGTAATCTGCCCAGGCCGATTCGCGATTTTCACGGGACCTTTTCCAGAACTGGAAGGCGCAAATTTGGGCTAGGGTGTAATCTATGTAATAAAACGGATCCCCAAAAATATGCCCTTGTTGATGCCAGTAACTACCTCGTTCCAGATAGTCGTTGTCTTCATAGTCGCGATGAGGTAGGTATTTCCTTTCGATCTCTCTCCAGGCTGCTTTCCTATCCTGTGGTGAAGCCTCTGGGTGAGCATAGACAAAATGCTGGAATTCATCAACACTAACCCCATAAGGAATGAAGAGTAACGCATCACTCAAGTGGGTGAATTTATATTTGTCAGCGTCTTCTTTGAAGAAAAGTTCCATCCATGGCCATGTAAAAAACTCCATGCTCATCGAGTGGATCTCACAGGCCTCATACGTAGGCCAATGATATTCCGGTATTTGAAAGTTTTTACTACAATATACTTGGAAAGCATGCCCGGCTTCATGCGTCAAGACATCTATATCGCCAGATGTACCGTTAAAATTAGAGAAGATATAAGGCACCTGGTATTGACTGATAAACGTACAATAACCGCCTCCTGCTTTACCCTTTTTACTAACCAAATCCATCAAGTCATTGTCCACCATAAACTGAAAGAATTCGCCTGTCTCTGTTGACAACTCGTTGTACATACGTCGTCCATTGTTCACAATCCATTCTGGATTCCCTTGAGGCAAAGCATTGCCTGTTTGAAAATTAAACTTCTCATCATAATAAGGCAAAGTCGCCGACCCCAGCCGTCTCCTTTGTCGTTCCCGTAGTTTACTGGCCACCGGAACAATAGAGTCTTCAACTTGCTTACGGAAGTTTGCCACCATATCTGGAGTGTAGTCCGAGCGAAGCATTCGCGCATACCCAAGCTCAATGAAGTCTTTGAACCCTAACCTCTCGGCCATTCGTGTTCGAACTTTAACCAAACCGTCATAAATTTCGTCCAGCTTCACTTCATTAGCAGTAAAGAAAGCGTATTTGGCGGCATTGGCTCGTTTCCGCATCTCTCGATCGGTCGATAACTGAAATGGTACCAAGCCAGGTAGATTTCTTTCTTCCCCTTCAAACATTATCTTAGCCGAAGCAATAAGCTTGGTATAATCACTGGAAAGTTTGTTTTCCTGTTGTAAGTCTTCAATGATTTCTGGGGCAAAGGTTTTAAGGGTTAGATCAGCTTTGACAAAAAGCTGTTTTCCCCACTTTTCTTCTAAGCCCTGTCTGAATTTCGAATCGACCAAAGACCGATAATATCGGGAAATCAAGCCCTGATAAATCGGAGTTTTTTCGTCAAAGAAAGTCTGTTCCTCCTCGTAGAACGGGTCAGTCGTATCAACAGTATGGCGTATATGCACAAGCTGCTCCATCGACTCAAATTGACTTCTTAACTCATTAATTGTTACCATCAGCAGATCCTGTTGCTCTACATCTTCAGCCCGATCAAATTTAGCTAATAGATCCGTAAACTTGGTTTCCACTTCCAATAAATTCGGACGTTGATAAGTGAACTCCTTAAACTTCATGGTAGCACCTTCCTTAGACTTATTTATAGTCAATATTTCACGGATTCTAATTTTCATTCGACAAAATCAAAGCGGGTTTTAAACCCTCGCTTGTAACTGCATGTTTTGAAGGACGTGTGGTTAAAGTAAGAAAAGGTTCTTAAGCAAGGAGGGTAATTGATGGATAAGGTAGAGAAAATACATGATACACAGGAGAAAGCCGAAGAAAATAAGAAGCATCAAGGTAAAGGGAATCCCGGCAAAAAGTTACCCAATAAGCAGCACAGCACCAATAAATAACCTCTCACGGAACCATGATCTTTGTCGATCATGGTCCTTTTCACTAAAAGACGTAGTTGAAGGGATGGCAAGGCATTCCTCAGTGCTACCGCGTAGCGGCATGTGGGCCTGACTAGTATAGAAAAAGAGGTGTGAATTGCCACACCTCCCCTATTAAAAATACTTTTCACGATCCATTCCTGAAACAAGTTAAGCCGCAGTAAAACCCCTACTGACTCGAATACCATAAAAATAGTGCCAAATGAGCTTAAGGACCAGCGGAACGGATATCGGCTGAAACGTCCTTAAATTTAGCAAAATTCTGGCGGAAGCTCTCCGCGAGAGAGTGTGCAGTTTTGTCATAAGCCTCAGTATCTTCCCAAGTATTACGTGGAGTTAAGATTTCAACTGGCACCCCAGTTACCTCTTCTGGAATCAGTATGCCAAAGACAGGATCAGGACTATATTGAACCTTCTCTAACTCTCCATTAAAAGCAGCTGTTATTATAGCTCTGGTATAAGCCAGGTTCATGCGTTTACCAACTCCATACGGTCCACCGGACCAGCCAGTATTCACTAAATATACCTTAGAATTATGTTCATGGATGCGACTTCCCAACATTTCCGCATAAACGGCTGGGTTTAATGGTAAGAATGGTTCCCCGAAACAAGTAGAAAATGTCACTTGGGGTTCAGTGACTCCCCGCTCAGTACCAGCGAGCTTTGATGTGTAACCAGATAGAAAATGATACATGGCTTGCTCTTTGTTAAGCTTCGCGATCGGC
This sequence comes from Desulfosporosinus burensis, assembly GCF_054657535.1. Classification (NCBI taxonomy): domain Bacteria; kingdom Bacillati; phylum Bacillota; class Clostridia; order Eubacteriales; family Desulfitobacteriaceae; genus Desulfosporosinus; species Desulfosporosinus burensis. Next base: position 68,309 of record NZ_BAAHYN010000006.1, on the reverse strand, counting down.
GGTAATACTCCAAAGGCATCCGCAGTTAAAAACACAACCACACCTGGATGGCCGGCCAGACCCGGTATTAAGGCCTTATCAATATAAGTGACAGGATAACCGGCTCGTGTGTTTTCAGTAAGAGAGTTGTCACTGTAATCTGGCTCCCTAGAATCAGTATTTACTATAACATTCTCAATAACTGTCCCGAACCGAATGGCGTTCCAAATTTGAGGTTCCTGCTCTTGAGATAGGTTAATGCATTTAGCATAGCAACCTCCTTCAAAATTAAAGACTCCGTTTCTGGACCAACCGTGCTCATCATCACCAATCAGATTGCGCTGCGGATCAGCTGACAGAGTGGTTTTGCCCGTGCCTGAAAGACCAAAGAAGAGTGCAACATCCCTGTTGGCTCCAACATTTGCCGAGCAATGCATAGGTAAAACTTCACGTAACGGCATTAAGTAATTAAGTACACTAAAAATTGATTTTTTCATTTCACCGGCGTACTCTGTACCCCCCAAGATAATAACTTTTTTCTCAAGGGAAAGAATAATATAAGCTTCCGAGTTAGTACCGTCTGTTGCAGGATCGGCTGTTAGCCCTGGCGTACAAATCATCGTGAATTCAGGTTGATGCTCCTTCAATTGGTCAACGGTTGGTCTAATAAATAACTGCTGTACAAAGATGTTATGCCAGGCATACTCATTAATCACTCTTATCGGTATACTGTATTTGGCATCTGCTCCAGCAAACCCGTCAAATACAAAATACTCCTTTGTTTCTAAATAGGCCAGAGCTCGTTGGTATAGGTTATCAAAATACTCTGGGCTGATTGACTTATTAACACTCCCCCAAGCTATTTGACCTTGAACAGAAGCCTCGTCTACAATAAAGCGGTCTTTTGGTGAGCGGCCTGTGTAGTTTCCAGTAGTACAACAAAGTGCTCCGGTATCAGAGAGTATTCCTTCCTTTCGCGCTAAGGCAATTTCGATTAGTTTACTTACGGGCAAGTTTCTGCCAAAAGGAGACTTTTTAGCGAACAGGTGATTTACACGGGAACTGGTGTCCATCTGTATTAACCCCCCAGATCTCAAAAATGTATCAACAAACCAATTAAATATCTGTGTTTCTAAACCATTTGCTGACATTCAAGAATTAATCACTCTATTGGCTATATTATCAGATAAACCCTATCTTTTCCAAGTGTTTTTGCTTGGGAAAAATAAATTATTTAGGGTGAGTCCCGACTAGGAGACAGCTAGGCGAACATATAGCAAGACTTGAAAGCTAATCAAATAACGTAACAACCGCAGAAACTGTAGGGTCTTTTGATAGGAGTTAAGCTAATTTTAATATTTCAGTTTACCTAAACGTTAGGTTATAATAATCACTCTAAATCGTTAAAGGTTATTTCCATGAATTTACGTGTAGTGCTAGAAAAATGCCTAAAGTATTAAATCCTCGCTGTACCAAAACTAAGATTAAGGTTAGTTTGCGCGTTAATACACGCTGAACTAACTTTTTTTATATGCTCATTTAGTGAAACGCTATATAAGAGAATCTAAATGAAACTTTTCTAAATATTATAACTTTCTATTTAAATTATTCATTAGTGAAAATAAACTCAATTATTGAAAATATTTTTGATTTAGTATACTATATGTCTACACAGATCTATGATTTTTTTTTGACCTTACTGGTATGATAGGTCAACCATTCAACGGTTCTTAAGAATCATTGAATGCTTCCTATTTTTAAAAGGGGGTGATCCGTCCAAATTCGCGTAGTAAGCACTTATTTTATCTAAAAAAAATTAGGAGGTTTCTTAATGAACAATGGATTATTAGCCCTTCTTTCCTTACTCCCTATTGCTGTTGTTGGATTATTTCTTGTAGGGTTGAAATGGCCCGCAAGCAAAGCTATGCCGATCTCGTATATCACAGCAGTGGTACTCGCACTTTTTGTTTGGAAAATCCCTGGTGCCCAAGTAGCTGCAGCATCTGTTAATGGAGTTATTGTTGCAGGTACACTCTTATATATCATTTTTGGGGCCATTCTTCTCTTAAATACATTACAGGAAAGTGGAGCGATTCAGGCCATTCGCAGAGGCTTCACCGGAATCACCGCCGATCGAAGAATTCAAGTTATCATTGTGGCTTGGCTCTTTGGTTCCTTTATTGAAGGTGCATCAGGGTTCGGTACCCCTGCTGCTGTTGCTGTTCCTTTGATGGTTGGACTCGGTTTCCCAGCTATGGCTGCCGTCGTCGCTGGAATGATGATTCAGAGTACCCCGGTTTCTTTCGGAGCGGTTGGAACACCGATGCTCGTTGGAGTCAGTACAGGACTTAAAACTCCCGAATTACAGGCTTATGCCGCCTCTTTAGGATTTACCGAGTGGAATACATTCATTGGAGTAGCCATCGCTACCAAAGTTGCTTTCCTTCACTTTGCTGCAGGTGCCCTTATTCCTCTCTTCGTCGTGGCTTTCATGACCCGCTACTTTGGTAAAAACAGATCCTTCAGTGAAGGCCTTAAAATTTGGAAATTTGCAATTTTCTCAGCCTTCGCCATGACTATTCCTTACCTTATCACAGCTAACTTACTCGGACCCGAATTTCCCTCCATTTTTGGTGGACTAACAGGTCTCGCGATTGTTGTTACTGCTGCTAAGAATGGCTTCCTCATGCCAAAAGGTGAAGCTTGGGATTTCGAAGCAAAAGACAGATGGGAACCCGAATGGTCTGGTTCAATTGAGATTAAGGATATTTCCGCTAAGACTAAGATGAGCGGAGTTATGGCTTGGATGCCATATGTTCTCGTTGGATCGTTCCTTGTTCTCTCTCGACTCTCATTCTTACCCTTCGCAGGTTGGCTCAAGAGTTGGACCGTTTCTTGGCCTAAAATTTTCGGAACAGGCATCACAGCCTCCTTTCAACCTTTATACTTACCTGGTACTATCTTTATCGCAGTCTCCCTTATTACGTACTTCTTGCATAAGATGAATGGAACTGGTTATGCCAGAGCATGGAAAGCCTCAGCCATAACGATGCTCGGTGCAGGTTCAGCGCTTATTTTCACCGTCCCAATGGTTCAAGTGTTCATGAATTCGAAAGGTGGAGCAGCTGGACTTAATAGTATGCCGATTGTGCTCGCAGAAGCCGTTGCTGGTTTAGCTGGATCAGCATGGCCAATCTTTGCTCCTTTGATTGGTGGACTTGGTGCATTCGTTGCCGGAAGTAACACGGTTTCCAACATGATGTTCTCCTTGTTCCAGTTCGGTGTAGGGGAACGAATTTTAGTAGACCCAACTTGGATCGTAGCACTGCAAGCAGTGGGTGGAGCCGCAGGAAATGTTATCTGCGTACACAACGTTGTCGCCGCTTCAGCTGTTGTGGGTCTGCTTGGCAAAGAAGGCTATGTTATTCGTAAAACAATGGTCGTATTCGCATATTACGCTTTACTCCCAGGAGCGCTTGGTTATTCGATTCTCTATTCCGCGCAAAGAGGGTTCTTTAATGCCGGAACGATTATTGTTGCAGCGATATGGAGTGTTGTTATCTATATTCTTGCAACTAATAATAGCAGACTTTCCAAACTTCCAAAATAATTCTCTTAGAATAATGACAGATCATTTAAAAGGCTCCTCAGTTCACAGTGAACTGAGGAGCCTTTGACTATGTTTTAGAACGGCCCTAGCTTGCCTCGAACCACCGCTCTGGAGACCATAAACCCTGGACCATATTTTCGCTTAACCTGGTCCAGACTTAGCTACTACGAGCCACTTCTTTTGTGGAAGAAGGCAGTGCTGCTAGGATACATCGCACAGTAACCGCTAAAAGCACAATGAAACCACCTAGCATGGCCAAAAGTCCTGGAGCTTCGCCTAACAGCAAAAATACCCAGACCGGATTCAAGAGTGGTTCGATAACGGGTATAAGAATTGCTTCCAAGGCTGTTACATGCTTTATGGCCTTAGAAAATAGAATATAGGGTATCCCTAGCTGGACAATACCTAAAATCATTAAGTACAACCATCCAGATGTATCCGGTACAGCTTGGGTTAAGAATGGGAGCCCGATTGCTGCGGTGATTATATTTCCTAGCAAAACAGATTCTAACGGAGACCCATCCTTTTGCATCCGCATGAAAATAATAAATAATGCGAAGGTGACACCGCTCACTGCCCCAATTCCATTCCCTAACATACTCTTAGTACTTAGATTATCTAAAAAAAACAAGACCATACCGCCCATAACGAGAAAAATCGTTATCCAGTCCAATAACTTTGTTTTTTCTTTTAATAGCCATGCACTAAATAAGGCAACATAGATTGGTGCGGTAAATTGAAGCAGAACAGCGTTTGCTGCAGTCGTTGTTTTAGTTGCTGTAACAAACAAAATCGAGGTCGCGGCATAGGCTAAAGCTGCCCCAATTTGAGCAAAAGACCAGGTAAGCTTAGGTTTTTTTAGTACTAGTAGGAATAAAACCACCGCGATGGCGCTTCTTGAACCTGCAATAGCCAGCGGATTAGTATCGACAGACTTTATAAGTAATCCCCCGAGGCTCCATAATGTTGCGGTTACAGCTAGAAGCAGTAAAGCCCTTGGCCTTTCTTGAGAATAATTTGAACTATCAATGTCGATCATCATAACCCCCCGCTAAAGTATAGTAAATACCAAAAGTGCTTTTAGCTTCTGGAAAGAATTATACTATAAAACACATAAATAAGATTCATATCGTCGAAGAACTTTTTAAACCTAGAATTAACCAATTCTCGATTACTAAGCAATACACTAAGGACGATTAAAAGGGATAAGAAAAACCGAAGGGGTTTATCTTATCCCTTTTAGCACTTGTTGCCGTAAAGACCTTTTATCTACGCAGAGTTGTCAAACGAAAGACCGTATCAAATCAAATAGCGTTGGAGACTTCTTATCGCACATGGTTAAAACTAAAGTTTGCTAAGTTTAATTTAAGCAAACTCTAGTTTTAAGTTTATGTACTAAATTATACTTAATTTCTAGTGTACAAAAAACGGTTTGACATCCTCAAGGGCCTTTTTTAACCCTTCAATGGCCTGCTCACTCATTCTCCCAGAGTTTATCATCCTTTGGATGAGCTCTTCAGGGGTAATATTCTGCGTTTTCATTGTTGTAATGATCTCTTTCTCATCTTTGGTTAAATCCTTCCATTCTCGCACAGTAACACCTCCGCTTAAAGTTAAACAGTTCCCTGTTTAGTGTCTAGCATTTGAATTGTGGTATTTTTCTATGCACTACTATTTGTTTCACGACTTATCACCATAATCCTCTTCAAATATCGGACGTACTATACGAAGGTACATAATCTCTCGGTAAGTGCGAGCTAATGCCAGCTTTAAAATGGTTAAGGAATACGTTAAAATATTCCCCAATGATCTGCTCTTGTTCTATCTCATCAGTCAACTTAAGAATTTCCATAGCAGCCTCTATAGTACAAAGAGTACCTTTAACGCTACCTCGTCGCAAGCTAAATTTAGATTCACAAGCTGGCTTAATGGAAACAAGCGGTAAATCCTTTAAATAGTCGCTCTTCCGAAATATCCTTCTCGCTTCCTTCCAGGTACCATCAATAAGAATAAATGCGACGACTCCTTCCTCAACCTTATTAACTGTTTTGGCCGCTAATTCCTCACTCTCTGCTGGAAATACTAAATAAGTGTTCCCTCGATGATTAGCGATATTTTCTAACAGTTTTGGTGAAGGATGGGTCCGTTCCCATAAAAAAATCTCAGTTGAGTTAGGATTTATTAACTTCAGTAACCTTCCCGTGCTTGAAGGCCTATATAATTCTCGTTTACTCGCAATGATCCAAAACTTTGCTTTCGTGTTGATGGGAGAAACAATCTTGCATATGCAAGTTAATACTGGCAAACCGCATCGGTTACAGCTTTCATATAAGCGTGTTAACCTTTTTACCTTAAAAGACTCATCCATTTCTTGCCTTCTCCTTAACAATCGTCCTCACTGTTTAGCAGTAATCATTCTGCTTTTTTTGAGACTATAATCCAGCTCTTAATTCTCGCTATGTTAACCCTAGCACAGACTGTAACCGTTATCAACATAATCAAAAACAATAGGAATGTCAGCTAGTAAAAACTGCTTTTTTGCATATAAACATAAAAAATCCCCTTGAAGGGGATTTGATGAGACGGTTTTAAGTGCTTTTATCATAACTATAATTATTCTGTGTACTCATCAACGCTTGGTAAGGCCCGTAACAAGGATGGAATCATACCTATTAAAACTAAGATAATAATTAATTTCATTCTATATACATCTCTTTCTCATTAATATAGTCCTGAGGTCCCTTGATTGTATTTATCATAATCAATATTTGTTACCTTTCGGTGACCTTCATGTGAAGAATATGTGAAGTTTTCAGGTGCTTCAATATTTTTCACCTTTTTTCATTTTGATGATCAAGTCATGATACTTATTTAAAACAATATCCAACCTCTGACTAGCAGCTAAGACTTCCGGATCAGTTAAAGATTTACCCTCTTTTATCTTAAGCATCTTCAAGCGTAATTCTTCGATTTGTTTTAATTTCCTGTCGAGTTCAGACACACATATCCCTCCCCCTTACTTGGGGATTAGTATGCCCGCTTTACCTCATTTTTCCCACAACTTAATGTTCTTTGATCTTTAGCACCGTATTATCATTGAATCCTAATATTCATTAATAATCCTATCATTCTTTCTTAGAATTCCAGGGCCATAGACATAAACCAATCCCAGAAAGTACTAAAGTAACCCCAACCCAGTGATATAAGGCTAAACGTTCCCCGAGCAAAATGCAAGCAAATAATATCCCAAAAATGGGTGCCAGATTCCCAAAGATAGCGGCTTTTCCGCTGCCAATTCGGCTGATTCCCTCAAAATTCAACAAGACGGCTATTCCAGTAACGACACACCCCATATACAGTAAGACTAACATACTTGCGCCAGTAAAATGCCAGTTTGTGTGGAACATTTCCCATATTCCATAGGGTAACAAGAAAATTGTTCCGAAGAAGAGAGAATAGACACTTGTTACAAGCGGTGAGAATTTTAACATTACTCCTTCACCGAGAATTGAAAATAATGAGACTCCCAGAATATTTAGCAGCATAACCAGATCACTCGAACTTAAGTTTAAAGTAAGCAGCCGAGTTATAGACCCTTGAGCAATAACGACTAAGAGACCTGAAAAGGAAAGCGCAATTCCAAGCACTCGTAATTTCGAGGGAACGATTCCCCAGCCAAGGGCTAAGAGTGCAATCGTCATTGCCGGAGTTGTAGCGAAAAAAACAGACACATTTGTAGCTGAGTTATATTGTATTGACCATAAAAATGCCCCATAAGCGACTGTTATCCCGAGAAATCCCATCAGCGCAAAACGATATAAATCTTGCCTACTCGGGGTAGGACTTTGACGTAGGGAACGCCGGGCTAGCGGAAATAATACTAACAGTCCGAACAGCCCCCTCATAACAGCCAAAGCGACTGGTGGGATATCTCCTGCAATCAATCGAGCTGCTACAACATTCCCTCCGAAGAGAAGTGAGGAAAACAGGAGTATTATGTATCCACCAAGCTTAAGACCTTTTGTCTGAATATTAAATTGTTCAATCATTAACTAGCCCCATTTTTCGTATTATTACAATAGATTTACAAGTGTTAAAACTTAATGGTTTGAATTACAGCAAAAAGACCCCGCGTTTCGGGGTTCTTTTTACTACAGTGGCCATACTATTTTTCGGCTTTTTCATGTAGTCTTTCATTTCCTATAAGTAGGATATTCTATCTATTAATAGAATACACCATAGTTGTAAATATTCAAGGGTAATCATGTTAAGAATTTATTAAGTTTACCAATTTTCAACCGTCATGAACACGGGGGAAAGGGAGACTTCCTGACGTGTCTGGAAATTGGTCTCTATTTTAGAGGTGTTTCCATTAAAAATATTCATGCCCTGTTGAAGGTTTTTCGTTAGTTTTAGCGAATTATCTATCTGAGGTGATTTAATTTTGAAGAGTCAATATCTTGTGATTCCAGTCACGGATGAAGAACGCAAACGGTTTAATCATGTATGTTTAAAGTTGGGTATTACCCTTGAGCAATTCTTTAACACTGCGCTTCGTGAAGGGGAAATGGAAATACTTAGCACTGAGGCTTTTAGTCCTGGTGGTACGTTTTGGAATGAAGAACAATCGTTCAAGAAGGACTCTGAATAAGCACTACGATAGCTTACCTTGATCGAGGCTATTTGTATTATCTATATCAAGAAGCGGCGGCACTTAGCCACCGCTTGATTGTTTTCGACTTTGTTATTTTTTTCTTTACTATAACTGACTTTGTAATATAATAGTTTTGGTGCTCAAGCAAACCTATTATGACCCTTATAATTGACAACTGCAAATTTGCGCTGTGCCAGAACGTCACGAAAGGTGGTGAATATATGTCTGACCTGACGAAATCCGACTTAGAAAGTTTAGCCGAAAATCTTGAAAAACGCGCCAATGAGAATGAAAAGCCTGTTACTATGGTAAGCTTTAAAGATCTGTTTACACCGTCTTTTATGGCAAAGCACACACAATTTGCTAATTTTAGCGAACTGCTCGTCTTCGGAGAATTCAATGTGAACAGCTTAGAGGAATTTATGGCTCTTCTCGATGAAAAGTTTGATGCATTTGTAAAGCAAACTACTCAATTTCAAACTTGGGAAGAGATGCAATCAACTGCTGTTGCTGAGTATGTTAAGTCCTTAAACTAATCCTGTAACTGCTAGTTAAACTATTAAGAAGCCATTACTCAAGGTAATGGCTTCTTATAATTTAACTATAAATCAATGAACTTAAATCTGAGACAAAACTTTAGTTTACTAGTTCAAATAATCCTTTTATAGCATTGTAGATAAAGACTTCTCCTGTTTCAATCGTATAGTACATACCTACAATATCAAGCTCTTTCTTGTTAAATCTTTCGACTATAAAGGGGTAGGTTAACAAATGCTTGATCTGTTCTACAATGTTCATCTGCTCTGTGAGCCATTCCCTCTTCATTTGATCATCTTTACTATCCAACTCGTCTAATACCCTTGTCTTAACATTTTCAGCTAGCTCTAACCACTTCTTAACATTAGGAATATTATCAAGCACTGTATCTGGCAGATAAATAGATGCGCATCCACCACAATTCGAGTGACCACAGACTATGATACTTTTTACTTTTAGTACCTGGACGGCATATTCTATGGCGGCAGTTGTTGCTGAAACCATTAAATCCTCGGGTACTTGATGATATTTAGGAATAATATTCGCGATATTTCTGACTACGAATAATTCTCCTGGTAGGGATTTTGTAATTAATTCCGGTACTACCCTTGAATCTGAACATGCAATAAATAAGGTATGGGGTTCCTGCCGATTCTTCAGTCTACAAAACAAATTTTTATGTTCTTCGTAGTCTTGAGTTCTAAATTTAATGACTCCTGCTAAGATACTCTCCATTTAATAACCTCCAAATTTATTGTCAATTAATCAAATCACATAGGTGGCGCTCCAATATTATAAGTTTAATTTTCTACGGCCCTACATATCAACTACAGAAAATGAGAGATTTCTTATTATCCCATAATTGAAGGTTATCATTATGAGCATAGAACGTCAATATGGCATCTATTTAAATTATGTATGGTAAAATATCTCTAAATTGTATTTAATTGTAATTTAAGAAATATTTAATTATCAAAAAGGTGCAATATACGCCGTGTTTATGATCTTAATCCAGTATTTGTCTGAAAATTCAAATATATATACAATTAATAATTCTGTTTTTAATCATTAGATATTGTAATACATTAATTAAATTTTACCACATTAGATATTTTTTAGCCAAAATCCTATAATCAGTTCTACATACTTTCATATATCCTCTACTGTACCGGGTTCTTAAGATTGTGATATACTTAATAGGTATAATAACACTGAGACATAATCACTTAACCTCAATGAAAAAAGGTGTTATCTAAATGAATATTATTACCTATCTTAACGACCTGATTAGGCTCCGTTTCCCCGCCTTAACTCATGACAACTTTCGAATATATTGGCTTGGTCAATGCGTCTCCTTGATTGGTACATGGATGCAAAACATTGGGCAGACCTGGCTGGTCTACTCTCTTACCGGCTCGCCCTTACTTTTGGGGCTATTGGGAGCGACTCAATTTTTACCGATCACGTTCTTTTCTTTATTTGCTGGTGTAGTTATTGACAAATATCCGAAGCGGACTATACTCCTATTGACGCAGCTTATCTCGATGATTTTAGCCTTTACTCTCTCGTTACTGGTTTTCACACACACTGTGAAGTATGAATATATTCTACTGCTAGCCTTCATTTTAGGTTGTTGTAATACGATTGATCTACCTACTCGACAAGCGTTTACATATGAAATGGCTGGCAAAAACGATTTACTCAGTGCGATCGCCTTGAATTCTGCGACGTTTAATCTGGCAAGAATCATTGGTCCGGCAATCGGCGCTCTAATTATGGCGTCTTTTGGAGCGGGTTGGTGCTTTTTCCTAAACGGAGTAAGCTATATAGCAGTCCTAATTAGCTTACTTAAGATCAAGGTGAGTCCCTATGTTAGAAAAAAAGCCTCCAACACCATGTTAAAGGAAATCAAGGACGGATTAAGCTATATCTCACGAGAACCCTCTTTGCTACGGACAATCCTCATGGTTCTAGTCATCGGTTTATTCGTCTTTAACTTTAATATCCTTCTTCCGGTATTCACAAAAGATGTCCTTCATCAAGGGGAACAGGTCTATGGTTTATTGATGTCAACTCTTGGGGTCGGATCATTATTAGGGGCTATAATGGTGTCCATAAAGAGTAAAATTGGTCCCCATTCTAAGATTCTTATTTTTAGTACTCTGATGGTCTCGATCATGTTTATTTTAATTAGCTTCACCAAAACATATTATTACACTGCAATTCTTCTGCTTCTAGGAGGGGTAGCTACTATATGGTTTACTACAAATGCCAACTCAACTCTGCAAATCACCTCAAAAGATGAGTACCGTGGTCGAGTAATGAGCGTCTATTCTTTAGTATTTGCTGGTTCAACCCCCATAGGAAATATGTTTGCTGGCTTTGTAGCTGGTAAGCTTGGCGCGGAAAATGCCTTTTTAATCAGTGGAATCTTAACAATTTCTTCGATTGGAATATTGACGTTCATATTTAAGGTTAAGCAGCAGGAAGTGCCAGTATCTAAAGCCGGGCTCTAACTTAAGTTCTTCTCTTCATAAATTAAAAGTACTTACTATATAGCAAATAAGCTCCTGCAATCACGCCAGGGATAGCACACGCAAGCAGGTAGGCATAGATGGTTGGTTTGATTAGGTCCTTCCATACGCTATATTTAGTCATTCACGATCACCTCAGATTATCTATGTCCTGATTAAGACATCCTAAGGAAAACCCGGCTCGTGCCCTGTAGTTGGTCACGAGCTGGGTTTTCCTTTAATTATTTAGTGTGGAATTGATCTTGGCTTCCTTCCATAATCTGCTTATTATGAACTATTTCATCGACTTCTAATGTAAGCATTCCCCCCTTAGCGTTTTTGCGCCCGTCTTTGCCATACTTAGGTGTACTTTCATCATTCACAACGCTCACTACCCCTGCAGGCTCCCAAGGCTGGCGGTTTAGTTGGGAAGCATGCTCCTTGTTATTTTCATTACTCATTACTTATTGCCTCCTCTATGTTAGTTTTAAGTCTCATTTGAGATTCCTTCCAACATTATAGATTTCCCTATAGAACTATTATTACTCGCATATATTGTGGATCAGGTTGGAAAACTTCTCTAAACATAGGTATCCAATCATGTTCTTTTAGACATAATAATAAAGCTAAACTAATTTTTGATAGAGGACAGAGGCGATGTTATGAGTATACAACAACTTTATACCAACCCGGACCCAACAATCCCCATGCCTCCGTATACGGAATTGCTCTTCGTGGAGGATCAGTTACAGATCGTGCTCGAAAAAGCTGATGGCCTAATTAAAGAAACCTGCGTTAGCTTATTGCAATCGGGAGGCAAACGGATCCGACCGCTCCTCACCCTTTATAGTGGTCTGTGTATTGCTCCCCTTAATCCAGCGATGATCCAAGCAGCTGTTGCGGCAGAACTTATTCACATGGCTTCTTTGATTCATGACGATGTGATTGATGAATCTGCTACTCGACGTGGGAAGCCAACCGTAAATTCATTATATGGTAACCATGCAGCAATACTTACCGGTGATTACCTCTTTGCTGAAGCCTTTAATATTCTAACGACTCACCGGCTGCTAAACAGTATGACTTACCTCGTCGAAGCAATTCAAGCCATGTGTCACGGAGAAGTTAATCAAGCAAATGATCAATTCTCAAGTCTAGCAGGAATACAACACTATTTTAATCGCATCGCCAATAAAACGGGTATTCTTTTGGCAGCTTGTTGTCAGTCCGGTGCCTACCTTGCTGGTGCTGATTCAGAAGAAATTGTTTTAATGAGGGACTACGGACTAAACGTTGGCTATGCCTATCAGATAACTGATGACATTCTTGATATTAGTGGAGATTCAAGTTCCCTAGGCAAACCTGTTGGAGCGGATATCATGAATGGAAACGTAACGCTTCCCTTGCTTTACCTTTTAGATAATCCTATCTATGGGAATTGGCTCAAAGAAATTCTGAGTACTCGTATGGTATCTGCACAAGGCACTCAAAGTATTAAGGAAGCTCTTATTCGTACTGGATGTCTAGAGCAGGCTCAGGCGACTGCTACCCAATGTATCGATATTGCTAAAGCTTGTCTTACTACAATCCCCTTAAGTCCCTATAAATCAACCTTAACTGAATTGGCCGATTCCATCTTATACCGTCAAACATAACTTTTGCTCACATATTTGCTTACAGAAATACCCTCCAATGGTTTAGATGTTTATTCTAACCATTGGAGGGCTCTCTAGTTGTACCCAAGCTACAGGTCTCCGTTTACTGCTTCAAGCCAAGGTGTTCCTTGCCTTATCCTTATAATGCCTTCCCTTTTCTTAAAAGACGACATAACCTGAAGAGCAGATTTACTTCCCATCCACTATCCTTTAGTAGTTGTTTACTTATGGACCGTATTTCTCTGTCGCTGCCTTTTTCATCAGACAAATACATGGCTAAAAGTCCTTGAACAACGATGCGATGAAACTTTGGATACTCAAGCTTTTCCGCTTGAGTAAAAGAATTTTCAACAAAGAGTTGAAGCCGCTCGTGGAGCATTTCGTTATGTTCATAATAAGCTACAAAATTTAATTGATTCGTCTCTTTATCTTCGCGCAAATCAATAAAATAGTCCATTAATATGTGAAGCCCGCAAATCCATGGAAAGTAAGCTTGCTTGATTTCCTTGCCTTGGGTTACTGATAATTGCGGATCGAAAGCGGCAGCGTATAGACAAAAAATCCCTAGGGTTGACCCTGATGCCGCAGCAAATTCCCAGGCTGTTATCTTCGAATCGCTCAATAAGTTTGGCCTGATCCAGTCTAACATTTTCGATTCTCGTTCTTCAATCGCTAAGTGTTTATAGGTCTGTAAGCACGAGTAAAGCTTAGCGAGCCCTATCCCTTCCTCTTGAACTATGTCGTAGGAGGGAAGGCCTTTTAGGCTATTCTGACAGGTTGTAACCAACCGTACTAGATACCCTCCATCTTCTCGATAAGGATAATACTCGTAGTAATCTGATGGAACCGCTTGTGGGTTTAAGGCTTCATGCATGGCTAAGTGCAATTGAGCAAATGCTTTTTCATCTCGAATCTCAAGGCTGTCGACTAAATTATCAAGATAATCACTCATAGTTTGATAAGCAACAATGAATTGAATAGTGGCTTCCAAATCCACGCCAGGGTAAAGTGCATAAATACTTCCTCCTTGGCAATGAAATGCTTTGGTGCGGATACTCTCCGTTGCTTGCCTACTCAAGCGGGCATCAGTTAACTGGGCGGCTAAACATTGCCAACCTTCAAGTTCTCGTTTAACCAAGGGAAAAACCTTTGAGACATATTGATAAATCAGCTTTACTGGACTAATGGTTCTATGGTTTAAATTAAGCATCCTTCAATCCCTTTCAAAAAACATACATACATACATACATACATACATACATACATACATACTATATCCTCATTCGGGCAATTCTATATCTGTTACATAGATCGAAAGGAGAATTATCATGAATAATTCAAAACCTGAGTTAACTGCTAAAAATTTAGCCATCTTAAACGACCAAATCGGGGCGGAAGCACTACTTGTTCATAAGTTCGCCCAAGCTGCACAATCCGTTCAAGACCAAGCAATAAGTTCACAACTAGCAAACATGTCTGGGCAACATCGAAAGCATTATGATACCTTGCTTAATTATCTAAATTCACACCAATAATTATGAAAGGAAGGGTTATATATGACAATGCAATCTATCCTAACAGAACAAGAAATTGTAACTGACCTGCTTACGTCCGAGAAACACCATACTTCCACGATAAATACCTTTATCACTGAATCAACCTGCTCTAATTTAAGGCAAAACTTAAAAGATATTCTCAATGAAGAACATAGTATTCATGAAAATATATACAATTTAATGAATCAAAAAGGTTGGTATCCTACCAGCGATGCTCAAGCTCAAGAAGTTCAAAAAGTTAAGGATAAGTTTAATTCGTTACAGGTTTGATAATTAAGAGTATTATCCTATAACTCTAATCTTAATACAAAGACGGAGCTAAAATAGCTCCGTCTTTGTATATCTCTCACTTTTCTGATTTAACTTCTTTTATGTCTTCGGTTTTATCTCCCTCACTGGAAGATTTGAATTCTTTAATCCCTTTACCCAGTGCTTTTCCTAATTCCGGCAACTTTCCTGGTCCGAAAATCACTAAAGCAATGACAAGAACAATACCTGCTGTCATAGGTGTGATTAATCCAAACGTTGTTAGCAAAATTGTCCACCTCCATCATTAACAACCAATCCCATAAAATAATGTATACTTTATAGAATTAGCAAATCTGTCTATGTTTATCCTATCGTATTGAAGGACAACACGCAAGATCTTTTTAATGGAAACTTTCTAGATCTGACAAATGATCCACAAGTTTCTTAATAGGCTTATTGATAATTTATGAACATTTGTTTAGTAAGGGTGCTTACTTTCTTTTTCCTGGAAAAGGCTTTCATATCCAAGATACAATTTCCAGATTATTTCCCAAAGTTCGCCTTGTGCTTCAGTTACTTTTAAGCCTAGGTTCTTGGCCTCCCGACGACCGATTGGATATCCATGCGAAAAGTATCCTTCAGTTAATGCTTGAGTTACATTCTGAACTTGTTCTGGAAGATCTTTCAACATATAGCGTGATAATAAAGTTTCCGCATATTGCCGGGATGCCTTGACGGTTTTTTCATAGTCTCCAATGAGCCAAGGATCAAGCATGTTTAACAGTGGCGTCACAAGTAAAGCTGCCACTTCCAAATCAGCACAGTTGCTGATGGAACGTTTTAAATAATCCAGACAATGCCAAACTGCCTGAACCGGTATCAACACATCCTTATAAACTGGATGTTTGACAAGAGGGTCAATCGGTCCAAGTTCGGAGAAAGGTCCCATAACGACTTCATCTGCTCCAAGGACAAGCATTGAAGCCGCTGATTTAGCAACAAACGGCACAATCACAGCGAACTCTTCGCAAAACTCTCGGATTAGCATGACAACCTTATAAGGAGTATCCACACACCCCCCATAACTATGCAGAATTAGGTCAATTCTTTGAGTATGACCGATTTCCGCTAGTTGTTTATAGAGAGGGACTAAAATTGTGTCATCAAGTGGTGTATAAGAAAAATAGACTAAGACTTTGGAATCCCGCAATTCTTCTAAACGCTTAATATAAGCATGCCGTTCCTCAGCTTCCAAACCAATTACCTCCCAGCCCCATCCTCACATACCATATTATTCCATTATTCCCTGCATGGTGAGTACTGAGAGAACATATATAATGTTTTATTAGGTGAAAGTTTCTGCATAGATCTTTGCAATTACCCCTGGGAAAATAACCTATAGAATCGATCTTACATAGAACTAACCTCCTTGTTAACTTAGTATTAACAAGGAGGTACTACTTGAGATTAATAATTTGGCCCGGTATTATTCAGGCTTTTTAGGTATAACGTCTTTCGTTAAGCCTGCTTGATCATGACAGCTCTGGCAATATGACTCGCCACCAAGCCCTTTCTTTTCATGACAGGTATAACATTGTTTCCAAGGCTGTTGATTGTTTAAGACAGCGTAACCATGCCCTTTGGGTCCATTGATCCAGATATCTTTTGGAATTGAGGCATGCGGATTTGAAGAATCCCTAGTCTGCGAAATATAAAGTATCGCTACCAAAGCCGCCAATAAGCTGAACGTGATAAGAGTTCTTATGATGCGTTTGCGTTCCATTCAGGAAGGCACCCCTTTTAATCCACAGAGTTTTTCACTTCTTTGAGCAATCCTACACAATTCTAAAACATTACTAACTTGTTTTCATTTAAAAAACATACTAATTCGAACATCGTGCATCGTGTTTCGGGCCTCGATTTTGCTAGAGTGTTTTAAGCACTGTTCGGGCTTGTTCTAATGTTTGGTCAATGTCTGATTCTGTATGTGCCGTGGATAAAAAGACGGCTTCAAATTGACTGGGGGCTAAGTAAATACCATGTTCCAACATTCCGCGGAAGTACTTGGCAAAACGCTCGACATCTGATGTGCAGGCGCTAGCAAAATCCTTGACTGGAACGTCTGTAAAGAAAGGGGAAAACATGGCCCCGATGGTATTCACCCAAAGGGGGAGTCCAGCCTCTTGGGCGAGTTGTTTTAAACCTTCAGCCAGTCGGGTTGTTTTACTTGTTAAGGCTTCATAGGTTCCCGGTTGTTGTAACAGCCTTAAGGTCGCTAATCCGGCGTTCATCGCTAACGGATTACCCGAAAGGGTTCCCGCTTGATAGATTGGGCCACTAGGAGAAATTTGTTCCATAAAACGGCGTTTCCCGCCGTAGGCTCCAACTGGAAGTCCGCCGCCAATCACTTTACCTAGGCAAGTTAAATCCGGATCAATCCCAAAATAGGCCTGTGCTCCACCATAACTAACCCTAAAACCAGTCATCACTTCGTCAAAAATCAGTAACGCTCCATGCTCTTTTGTTAATTGGCGAACTCCCTGTAAGAACCCTTCTTCGGGTAAGACCACACCCATATTTCCTGTGACGGGTTCGAGAATCACAGCTGCGATCTCTTCCCCTTCACTCTGAAAAATATCTTTTAACCCTTGAAGGTCATTAAAACGAGCGGAAATTGTGGTGGCCGCGGTTTGAGCTGGAACTCCTGGTGAGGTTGGAACCCCAAAGGTCAGAGCTCCACTTCCCGCCTTAATCAAGAGCTGGTCGGAGTGCCCATGATAACATCCTTCAAATTTGACGATTTTAGTTCTGCCTGTAACGCCACGTGCTAAGCGCAAAGCACTCATCGTGGCTTCCGTTCCAGAGTTAACCATGCGTACCATCTCCATAGATGGAAAGGCCCTCAGAACTTCTTCAGATAATTCGCTTTCAACTTCGGTAGGAGCACCATAGCTCGTTCCTCGCTCTGCCACTCGCTTGATGGCCTCGACCACGTTCGGGTGGGCATGTCCGACGATCAGTGGACCCCAAGAACCGACGAAGTCAAGATAACGATTGCCATCGATATCCCAAATATGAGCACCTTCACCCCGGTCTATGAATACCGGATCACGCCCTACGGATTTAAAGGCCCTTACTGGTGAATTTACGCCCCCTGGAATAACCTTCTGGGCCCGGAGAAATGCTTGGTGGCTTTTTTCATTCACAAAATTCATGTGAATGCCCCCTTTCTAGTTTATCTCTTCTTCTAGAAAATATTGCATACTGCTCTTTTTTAATTCCGCTGTACTAAAAAGCATAGAATATGTCTTTACCCCGGTTGCCAGAGAAATCTTCCTCATGACTTCTCCGCAATCCTCAACAGTTCGTCCATGGATCATAGTAAAGAGGTTGTACGGCCAATCGGGCAAGGTTGGTCTTTGGTAGCAATGGCTAACTTCCTTAAAGCGTGCCATTATTTCCCCAACCTCAGCTGCCTCTTCAGGATTAACCTGCCAAACCCCCATGGCATTGGCGACGAAGCCTGCTTTCTGATGTCGCAGCACGGCGCCAAACCGGCGAGTAACTTCGGCATTTAATAGACGATTTGCACAAGCAATAACCTTTTCTACAGGCCACTGGAGCTTTTCAGCCAGGACAGTGAAGGGAGTCGGGGAATCTGGCAGATTCCCCTGGAGCACTCGAATCAGGGCGATGTCTTCGTTGGTTAAGTTATAAGGAAATACGTTTTCTTTTTGTGCACTGCGTAAATCGGCATCTCCGAAAGTATCTAGACCTTCTTCAGGCGACGATTCCTCGTCGGATAAGTCAAAATCAAAATTAACATTTATTTTGAACAATCGAATGGCTGGAAGGCTAAACACGTTCGGTACTCCAGAGACTTCGCGAATAGTATGAAGGATACTTTCAGCGATAGCCTGAGAACGGGCAATAAGCGTAAACCAGACATTATACTCGTGGTTACGAATATAGTTGTGAGTCACTCCAGGAATGCCCTCTAAAAGATTGGCTAAGATGGGAATCTTCTCTACTGGAACCTTCGCCGCGCATAAGGTACTATAGTACCCTAAACTGCGAGAATCGAAGATTCCGCCTAAACGGCGAATAATTCCTTCTTGCCGAAGCCTTTGAATTCGTTTAAAAGCATCGTCCTCTGTCGTCCCTACAGCTTCTCCGAGGATCTGGTAGGGATGAACGGCAATCGGAAAACGGTCTTGGATGGCATTCAGTAGGGCTCGATCTATTGAATCCATACTAAATCCCTTCCTCCCGTGGTATAAGCACCAAGGTTCCTCCGCCATGTAATCCCCTTCATTATAGAACGCGGCTCGTGCACGGCAACCACCACAGGCGCGCTTAAACCCGCAGGAACCGCAACCGCCTTTATAATCGAGTGTACGCAGAGTATTAAAAACTTCATGGTTACGCCAAATTTCATCAAACGGCGTCTCCCGAACATCCCCTAACGGGATATTTAAATAAGCACAAGGTTGGACTTGACCTTTGGGTCCGATGATGCAATAGTGTGTTCCTGCCAAACAACCCCGACTAAAGCGCATATCGATACCCATTTGTTTAGCGATACGCATAAACTGAGGGGCACAGGTTGGCTTTAGTTCAATATCGACGGTTTGCTGTTTTTTCATAATTCGAGTTAGCATTTCCTCATAGGCCTCCGCCTTGAGGGTCTCTTCTTCAATCGAGACCGCTCGGCCTGTTGGAACAAGAAAAAAGAAATGGTGGGCAACGGCACCCAATTCGACCGCAAAATCTGTAATTGCTTCCACTTCATGCGCATTCCAATCCATAATCGTCGTGTGAATTTGGAACGGGAGGCCAACTTCTTTACAGATTTTCATTCCCCGAACCGCGCCCTCCCACGCCCCAGGAAATTTGCGGAATTCATCATGTTTTTGCTTGTCCAGAGAGTCTAAGGAAATACCCATACCCATAGCACCAGCCTCTTTTAGTTGCTGGGCCAGTTCTAGGGTTATTAGAGTGCCGTTCGTGCCAAAGACAGGGCGTAACCCCAGTGACGTCGCGTAAGCCACTAATTCTACGATATCCGTCCTCATCAGAGGCTCTCCGCCGCTAAAAATCATAATCTTAAAACCAGCTTTAGCAATTTGCTCAAGCAAGGTCTTGGCTTCGGCGGTATTGAGTTCGTCTTCTGCTTGGCATCCGGCATCACGGTAACAATGGTCACAATACATATTACAGGCATTCGTGGTATTCCAAGAAACGATCATACATGTCCCCCCTCCCTAAGCCAATTTGCAACGTCTAAGGCATGATAGGTAATCAACAAATCTGCTCCTGCCCGCTTCATGCTTATCAACGCCTCCATGACAATACGTTTCTCGTCAATCCAGCCGTTCGCTGAGGCCGCTTTTACCATCGCGTATTCACCGCTGACATTATACGCAGCAACAGGCACTCCGCATTTCTCTTTGGTACGATAGATAATATCTCCATAAGCCATGGCGGGCTTTACAATAATCAGGTCGGCACCCTCTTCAATATCTAACTCCGTCTCCCGCATGGCCTCATTGCCATTGGCAGGATCCATCTGATAGGTTCGACGATCTCCAAACTGAGGGGTTGATCCTGCCGCTTCCCGAAAAGGTCCGTAAAAACCGGAGGCAAACTTCGCTGAATAAGCCATAATGGGAATATGAGAAAATCCTTCTTTGTCTAACCCTTCCCTGATTGCAGCAACTCGCCCATCCATCATATCCGACGGGGCAACCATGTCTGCACCAGCCTGGGCATGGGAAAGAGCGGCCTGAGCAAGCAGTTTTAGGGTTGGATCGTTCAGGACTTGCCCATTCTCAATTAAGCCGCAATGCCCGTGATCCGTATATTCGCACAGGCAGACATCTGTAATTACGTAGAGTTCGGGGTAATGCTTTTTGGCTAAACGTACAGCCTCTTGAACAATCCCGTGTTCATGGTAAGCACCTGACCCCACATCATCCTTGCTCTCCGGAATTCCGAAGAGCAAGACGGCTGGGATCCCTAGTTTCACAACCTCTTGAAGTGCTATCACGAATTCATCGAGTGAAAAGTTATAAACGCCTGGCATGGAGGAAATCTCCACCTTTTTTTTCTCACCCGGCATAACAAACATAGGGTATATTAAGTCCTCAACTCTGACATGGTTTTCCCGTACCATGTTTCGAATGGTTTCATTGGCCCGTAAACGGCGGGGGCGCCTTTTAAGTTCCATGGTTAGAACCTCCTAAATGATCACTTAATTCCGATTTCTTCGTCCGTCAAGTAGCATGCTGGATCGGATTCCCAGAAGTCTCCGGTGACGGCTTCGGCACGGGTCCGGAAATTACCGTTACACATGTCTAGGTATTGACAGGCTGCACAGCGTCCTTTGAGTAGGGCTTTACGGTCCTTTAGTCCTGATAAGATGGGATGGGTCACATCTGTCCAGATCTCTGCAATTTTGCGTTCGCGGACATTTCCAAACGAGATATGTTGAGTGAATTGGTCTGGGTGGACGTTCCCTAATGGGTCAACTTCACCGAAGGCAATACCCGAACGGTTTCCGCCATTGAAACCAATTAGATGCTTGATTCTTTCGGCCCTGGTCGGATCTTCTTTTAACGCTTGGATGTACATATATACTCCATCGCAATGGTTATCGACGGTAAGAATTTCTTTTTTCAGGCCGCGTGCTTCGAAGTCTCGAGTCCGACGAATAATCGTATCCATCGCCTGACGAGATTCTTCCCGCGTTACATCTTCTGCGATCATTTGGTTACCACGGCCCGAATAGACCAGATGGTAAAAGCAAACCCGGTCAATATTTTCTTCTTCTATGAAATCAAAGATCTTGTCTAGTTCTTTAATATTGTGGTGATTAATTGTAAAACGAAGACCTACCCTTTGGTCCACAGCGACACAGTTTTGAATTCCTTGCATTGCCGCCTTAAAGGCACCTTCTTTTCCTCTGAACTTGTCATTAACATCTGCAAGCCCGTCCAGTGAGATCCCAACATAGGAGATCCCAATGTCTTTAATGCGCCTCGCCACTTCAGGCGTAATCAATGTGCCATTGGTAGAGAGTGTTGCCCGAAGCCCTTTAGAAATTGTATACTCGGCAAGTTCGAAAAAATCTGGCCGAATAAGCGGCTCGCCTCCGGAGAAAAGTAGAACGGGAGATTTGAATTCAGCAAGGTCATCAATAAAGCGCTTAGCTTCTTCAGTGCCCATTTCTCCTTCATATTTTTGAGCATCAGATTCCATATAACAATGTGCACATTTTAAGTTACAGGTCTTGGTCGAGTTCCAAACAACAACTGGCCCAGAAAGTGTGGTCGTTCCGTTTCGAGCACCGTGAGAGTCTTTATTGTAACGCAGAGAGTCTCCGAAATAGTCGGTATCAAATAAAAGCTTGGTTACGCTGATCATGGTTTATTTCCCTCCACTAATATTTCTACCAATCCACTAATAGTATATTGAGCTGCTTCTTTGAAAATTGTAAGACCAAGTTCTTGAGCAGTTGCACTCGTGATCGGTCCGATAGAATAGAGCGAAACATTGTCCAATAAAGAGACGTCACCATCGATTAGAGTTATAAAGTTACGTACTGTCGAAGAACTTGTAAAAGTAACTGAATGAATCGCTTTATCTCCTAGCAAGCTCTTCAATTCATCACGGTTTGCTCCGCCAATGACCGTCTTATAAACCGGTACATCCCAGACATCCACACCCATGGACTTAAGGGATTCTGGCAAAACTGCTCTTGCTTCTTCTGCTCTGGCCAGTAATACTCTTTGACCGGAGGATATACGGCTGGCTAAACCCTCAACGATTTTCTCGGCCCGGAACTCTTCCGGTACATAAGCAGCACGTAATCCTCTTTGTTCAATGGCCACTTTCGTAGCAGGTCCAATGGCGACAATTTCCAGGCCCACCAGATCTCGAACGTCTCGCTCTTGCCGCTTAAGCTCGGCAAAAAAGGCTTCAACTCCGTTAACACTGGTAAAGATGAGCCATTGGAACTCTTTAAGATTGTCTATGGCTTTTAGCAAAAACGAGTTGTCCGAGGGAGGAACAATTTCAATCATTGGAAATTCCCAAGCTTCTCCTCCCAAATCTTCAATCGCTTGAGATAACTCGCTCGCCTGATGGCGTGCCCGAGTTACAATGATCCGTTGTCCAAACAGTGGTTTCTTTTCAAACCACTGGAGTTTTTCTCGTAATGTTACGACATCTCCGACGATGATGATAGAAGGGTTCGTAAAACCCTGTTCTTTAACCTCAGTTGCAATAGTATCCAGTTGCCCCACGAGGGTACGTTGCTCCGGCCGAGTACCCCATTGGATAATTCCCACTGGAGTTGTTGGCTTTTTGCCATTTTCCATCAGTTTCTGAGAAATCATAGGCAGATTCTGCATACCCATCAGGAAAACAAGGGTTCCGTGTGATTGGGCAAGGTGGTCCCAATGAATGGTTGTTTCATTTTTGGTGGGATCTTCATGTCCCGTGATGACTGCAAACGAGGTTGTTAAATCTCGATGTGTGACTGGGATACCAGCGTAGGCTGGGACAGCAATCGCGGAAGTGATGCCTGGTACCACTTCAAACTGAATGCCTGCCTTGAGTAAAGCTTCTGCTTCCTCACCTCCCCTACCAAAAACAAAAGGATCTCCCCCTTTCAGGCGAGTCACAATTTTTCCTTCTAGGCCTTTATCGACAAGGACTTGGTTAATTTCTTCTTGTCTAAGGGTGTGGCGATCTGGAGATTTTCCGACATAAATAAGTTCACAATCCGGGCGGGCTAACGTTAAAAGGCGTCGCGAAGCTAAGCGATCATAGACTAAGACATCTGCTTTAGCAATACATTCTGACCCTTTAAGGGTTATCAACTTCGGATCTCCTGGACCTGCACCGACTAAAAATACATATCCCTTACTCAAACCTAACACTCCTATTCAATCATGTTACAAAGCTTTATTATATTATATGCTAGATTGAAGTATCTTTAAATAGCGAAGCACCGCGAGACACGTCCTTTTCCTGCCGTGCATGCGACAGCGGGGCGGAACACAGGACGTGATCCGCCGGCCATGGGGCATGGACGACGGCACAGGACGTGCCTAGTGCAGAGTGCGCCAAGGATGGCATAGCACACTGCCGCCGCTTTGGCCGAAACACATGTGTTTCGCCCCGCCCTCTTTCATAAAACCGCTTGAGCCCTAGTTTGGCCCACGACATTACGAGGTGAGCGTTGTAACGCAAGTTCCCTATCGTATTTCCGCAAGTATGGTTAAGGCCCCTTGGTCAACCAATCGATTGGCGACCTCGATACCCACCGCTTCAGGGTCAACGCCCTGGGCTTCCGCTTTAATCAAGTGGACTCCATCTAGGCTCGCTACCATCCCTCGAAGTATAATCTGTCCATTTACAACTTGAGCTAAAGCTCCAATGGGGACTTGACAACCGCCTTCAAGTTTGCGCATTAAAGCACGTTCAGCACGAACTGCCTGTTCCGTAGCAATATCATTAAGCGGAGACAGTAATTCATGAATATCAGAGCGTTTCTCCACAATTTCAATAGCGACTGACCCTTGTCCAACCGCAGAAAGCATAATCTCTTCTGGCAGAATCTGAGTGATTCGCTCTTCCCAGCCAAGCCGTTTCACACCTGCCGCCGCAAGTACAATCCCATCCATCTCAGACTCTTGTAACTTCTTCCAGCGTGTTTGAAGATTTCCACGTAGATCCATAAAATTTAGGTCGGGCCGATAGTTTTTGAGTTGGGCTTTTCGCCGCAGACTGCTTGTACCGATCATCGCCCCAGAGGGTAATTCCTCGAGAGTCATCCCGTTCTTGCTTAAAAAAACGTCCCTCGGTTCCTCTCGTTCGCAAAAAGTGCTAATCGTTAACCCCTCTGGCAACTTGGTTGGCATATCTTTGAGACTATGAACTGCCATGTCAAGTTCATCATTCAATAGCCCCAGTTCCAATTCCTTGGTAAACAATCCTTTGTCCCCGATTTTGGAAAGGGGGACATCTAAGATCTTATCTCCTTTGGTTTTCATAGGAACGAGCTCAAATTGAAGGTTAGGGTAAAACTTACTTAGTTGGGTTTTCACCCAATTGGCTTGCCATACTGCCAATTGGCTATCACGAGTTCCAATTTTGATGGTCTTCATTCGGCTTCTGCCCTCCCACGGTGCACGTGTCCGGGATGTTGACTCATGGTTTTAGAAGATCGCTTTTCTTCTTCCTCAACATCCAAATCAAAAAGGTTTTGTAGAATTTCTGTATAAAGATGGCCTTGGCTCGTCGAAGCATACTCTTTGAGATTTGTGATGGGCACGTGCAAGAGATGGTTGACGATAGAATTAGCCATCGAACGGACGATTTTTTCTTGTTTAGACGTTAAACCGCTTAAGCGTTCAAAGGCGCGCTCAAGCTGTAATTCTTTAATTTTTTGCCCTTTTTGCTGCAACGCGACGATCGTCGGAACAACAAACAACGAATTATGCCATTTGAGAAAGTGTCCCATTTCCTCATCAATAATTTTCTCTGCATTTAGAGCCGCTAGTTCACGTTCCTGATGATGGCGATCAATAACCCCTCGTAGATCGTCGATATCAAATAATGTAACAAAGGGAATGTCTCCTACTTCTGGATGAATGTCACGCGGTACCGCAATGTCAATCAGCAGCATAGGACGTTCTTTTCGTTTCGCCATAACTTCTTGAATACGTTGGGGTAACAAGACAAAATGTTTGGAAGCCGTGGCAGAAATCACGATATCTACTTCTTCTAAGTATTGATCCATATCATCATACCGAATAGCACGACCAGAAATTTCTTGGGCCAGGTTAAGGGCTTTTTCATAGGACCTATTAGAGACCAAGACCGTTGAAGCTCCGGCTGCAACCAGGTTTTTAGCAGTCAGAGTACTCATTTCCCCAGCTCCCATGATCAAAATTCCTTTGCCTGCCAGTTCTCCAAATTGTTGTTTGGCAAGCTCTACCGCAGTATAGCTGATCGATACCGGGTGCTGGTCTATTAAGGTTTCCGTGCGTATCCGTTTACCCACGGCTAGGGCAGTCTGGAAAAAAACGTTAATTGCTTTATTGGTGACAGCTGCCTCATTCGCCTGTTCATAGGCACTAGCAACCTGTCCTATGATTTGAGTCTCTCCCCGAACCATGGAATCTAAACCGGAAGTCACCCGAAATAAGTGGCGCACAGCATCATATAAGGTGTGAACATATAAGTATTGATTAAACACCTTCTCCTCGATCCCATGTTGGCTAGCCAAGAACTTTTTAATGGAAACAATCCCCACCTCAACCTCGGTTGTGGCGGCGTAAATTTCAGTACGATTACAGGTGCTGAGGATTAGAACTCCTTCTAGCCCTGGGTAACTTTTTAGCCTTTTTAGAGCCTCCTTCATTTGGGAAGGATGAAAACTCATTTTTTCTCTAATTTCTACAGGCGCGCTTCGGTGATTTAATCCAATAGCGACAGGAAACACGTTTCAACCACTCCTTCCGCCTCGGCTAACCGCTGAGCTTTAATGAGTTTCCTCACTTCTCCGTCCGTAGCGCGATCCCAAAAAACACTTCTCTTTTCAGGTGACAAGTCTTTCTTAGCTTTAGTTCGCCAATTTTTAAGCAGGGTGAGATAGTCTGCCATCTCATTGCCATACACGGTTTCTAACTCAGCGCGAACTTGTCGTGCCACGATGGGACTACTTCCCCCTGTAGAGACCGCAATTTTCAGATCTCCACGTTCCATAATTGATGGAACAATGAAACTACATTTTACAGGGTCGTCCACAACATTTACCGGCCGATAGTGAGCTTTAGCATCACGAGACACTTGAGCATTAACTTCATCTACTTCTGTACATGAAAAAACAAGCATAGCATCTTGAATATCTTCAGTGGAATAGTTTTTTTCTGCCCAAAAACATGTTTTTTCATCGATCAGTTCCTTAAGCTCTCGAACAAGACTTGGCGAGACAATACGTACCAAAGCTCCATGATGCAAAAGAGTTTGAACCTTGCGTAAAGCTATGCTTCCGCCTCCAACGACCAAAACTGGTAGAGTATTTAGGTCCATAAATATTGGATAATACTGCGACATAAACTATAGTCACCTTCTCCACTTTTCTCCCTATTCCAATTCGTTCTTTTATGACAATTTCCCTGCTCAATAACAAAACATTTATAAAAGAAAAGTTAACGTTTCGTTGTGCATTTGAACATCTTAGGAAGCATAGGAATGAAGCCCCGCTAAAAAGTAGTTGACCCCGAAGAATGTAAATAACACAGCAGCAAAACCAAAGATTGCAAACCAGGCCGCCCGTTTCCCTTTCCATCCGTACATCAACCGAGCATGTAAGTATCCTGCATAAATGATCCAGGTAATCAAAGACCACGTCTCTTTAGGGTCCCATGACCAGTACGTTCCCCAAGCATAATTTGCCCATATTGCGCCTGTAATAATACAGAGCGTCAACAACGGAAAACCAAATCCGATAACTTTATAGGCAAGCTCATCCAGTTTATCTAAGCCTGGAAAACGCGAAACAATACCCTGAGAATTAGATTTTGTATGGGTACCTTCATTATTCAGTTTCAAGAGATACATAACGCCTAGCCCGAAGGATACGGCAAAAGCACCGTAGGCAAAAATTGCAGTTACTACGTGAAAGGTAAGCCACTGACTCTTAAGTGCCGGAGGAATCGTTTGAGCAATTCGTTCCTCTGGCCCCATCGTCATAATAACAAACATCAATAATAAGAAAGCAATGGGCATGACAAATGCACCAAGGGCTCTTATTTTATAGCGATATTCAGCATACAGATACACAACCAATATCCCCCAAACGAACGTTAAAAGGAATTCATAGCCATTGGTAAGTGGCGGATTCCCTGAAATGACCATTCTAAGAATTATTGCGATGCTGGCGGCGATTATGGCAACAATCACCAGATATGTAGCAAGCTGTCCTATAAATTCTTTTTTCGCGCTGCCTAAGCAAATGAAGTATAGCAGCATACATAAGGTGATCGACATTAGCAAGCTGTAAAACATGGCGATTTCAAGGTTTTCTAACATTTTCTGTCCTCCTATGACATCTTTTCCGCTTCAATAGAACTCATAAATTTTTGCAAAATTTCGTGGTTACTAGCTATCATTTTTCCTGATAAAATCCCCGCGGTTAGGGTTCCGCGTTTATTGGTTTCTGATTGAAGCATTCCAGAAATCACAACAGGTTGCCAGTAAAAGGCAAGTAATAACCCAGCAAGTAATAACGCGCATCCTAACCAAATAATAGCGACCCCTGGATCCTTCTTGACTTGTAAACCGGTAAATCCTGCTAAGCCTTCAAACGTTAATTGATAGGATCCTTGAACATCAACCGTTTGCCCTGGCGTAAGTTGTCCGGTTTGAACCGGTTTCTCCTCGTTGCCTTTGTATATTTGGTAAAGAACGTCCACTTTCTTTGAAGAAACTGACCTAATCGCTGTTACGAGATAAAGCTCAGTCCCTGGAGCCTGAAAGTAGGTTTTTCCTTGATCACGTAAAAGAACCGGAATTTTTTTTCCCTTCATATCTGCGGTAAAACTAGCACCGTTTGCAAAATTTGCTTGATAAAAGGTAATTCCCTTATACTCAAACGGATCATTCACTGATAATGTCTTTCTCGCTACTTCATTTCCGTCTTCTAAAATACTCATGTCTGTATACCAGTTATCTCGTTCACCACTGGGCAAGAAACGATCCTCCGCAGAATTAATGCGAACACTAAAGGTTTCAGAAACCTTACCTTTGGAGATATCTATTTGTTGAATCGGAATGGTATTTCCGGAACCTTCCATGAAATATCCTTTGAATCCTAAGATAGATCCTGCTAAAGCACCAATCACTAAAACTACAAAGGAAAGATGTGTGATTAAGGATCCCCAGTTACCTAAGCGGCGTTTACTGGCAATAAAACTCCAATGATTGGACTGGTCGCTAACTGTAAAATGATATCCCTTTTGTTTCAAAACTTCTTGGACAGACTCCCGTAGTTGGACCGACTCACCTTTAAGCTCAAGTCTAACCTTTTGTGGAACCTGCGTAAGAGTGGTTGGCGGTTTTAGTTTGAACGTACGTTGATAAAGACCACTCAGTCGCTGCAGGCTGCAGACAATGAGATTAATACACAATAGACCAAGCAATAAGCGAAACCATACGGTACTATAAAGATGAGTGAACCCCATCAATTGCCAGAGCCCGCTTACTTTTTCAGCTTTTTCGGGAGCCTGATCAATCTGCGGCACTACCGTTCCAATTGCGGATACAAGTGCAATTATTCCTAGTAGGGCTAGTCCAAGCTTCATTGAACTAAAAACTTTCCATATGCGTTCGCTCAAATCTGTTGAATTTTCCTCCATAATTAAACCTCCCAGTCTCTGTCATTCAAGTAAATTTAACCTTAACAAGTTGCCATATCCCTTATATTAACGGGCTTATCATAGTACGACAGTTTGCTTTCGATCTATATTACACTAAATGTCATAAAAAAGCTTGTGTCATTAGTACTAGTTTGTGTTCAAATAGGGTAAAGCAATAATCAAGTTTCACTAAACTATATCATATTTACTATGCAGTTCCAAAATTATCGCTATAATTTAGTCAGATTTAATCTCGTAAAGATGGGCGCAAATTACCTAGATCTAAGTTTACACTTATAATCTTATTTACCTAATCTTGTGTTATTAAGTTAATGCTTTTATAAACAAAAAAGGACCCCCTTAAGTTAACATCAAAAGGGTCCCCTTAATACAGTTTTATTCAATAGGATATTACTTGATCGAGAACTAAAACTTCCGAACCCTAATAAACTCAGCTAACTCTTCTAAAGCTTTACGAGTCGGGATAACAGGGAGATCCTGAAGATGCCTTTTAGCTTTTTGAACATATAAATCCACAAGCCGCATTGACTCATCAATCGCCTTGGTAGCTTTTATCAGTCCAATAGTTTCAGCAACTTCCTCTTCAGTTTTATCGATTTGACCTAGCAAAACCTTTAGTCTAGCTGGCTCGGATGTTAGTTTAAGAGCAAGGATCATGGGTAAGGTCATAATTCCCTGACGCAAGTCTCCCCCAATGGGCTTGCCAAATTCTGAGGGCTTGGCAGTGATGTCTAATACGTCATCAACGATCTGAAAAGCCATGCCTAAGGAATGACCATAAGCGCCCAATGCCCAAACTTGGCGTCTGGGAGCACCTGATACTAAGGCCCCTAGTTTACAACAGGCGGAAATCAATAAAGCCGTCTTGCGTTTAATACGATAATAGTATTGCTTAAGATTTTGTTCAACGTCAAAAGAGGACTTAATCTGTTGAATCTCTCCCTGACACATTTCAACGCTGATTTCTGCAAGAATGCGGGCAACCTCAGGGTGATCAATCCTAGAAATGAGCACCAATGACTTTGCAAACAAATAATCCCCAGTTTCGATGGAAACGATATTCCCCCATTTAGCCTTTACCGTCGGACGCCCTCGTCTGGTCATTGAGGCATCTACAACATCATCATGAACGAGCGATGACATATGAATGAGTTCTAAAGCCATCGCCACAGGCATCAACTTTTCCAGCGAATAACCGTAGAACTTACCGGCTAAAAGCGTGAAAGCTGGACGCAACCGTTTGCCGCCCGCTGATAATAAATGAACAGCCGAATCCTGGAGAATCGGGAAATCCGTCTCCACGAATTTTGTCAGTTCTTTTTCAACCCGTTGCAGATCTGAATTTATCTGATTAAAGAGCCAGAGTTGTTTCAAAACTGATTCACCTGCTCGCACCCTTTTCTTCATAAGATACCATATCTGATGGCAGTTCCGCCAAGGGATCCTTGGGACTTTCATCCTCGTAGGTTAATAATTCTTCTTCTGATTTAGAAGTCTCCGCACTTTCTGGCTCGTGCGCATCCTGACTAGAAGCGCGCGTTGAAGTTGTCTGTTCAAATGCTTTGTTCATTATTTTGCTCGGGGTATCGATAGTATTTTGAAATTCCTTCGTCAATTCAAGGGTTGCTTTGCGAATTTCGAAAACAACTTTACCGATAGATCGAGCGATAACTGGAAGATCCTCAGGTCCAAATAAAATAAGTACGACCACTAAAATCAAGAGGATTTCACTTAAACCCATGTTTTCCCCTCCTTATTATGAAGCTAGGTCTCTATCTCTTCTACGAGCAACCAGATACCCTAACCAGATGCTGATTTCATAGAGGAGATACATTGGTCCAGCCATGAGAAGTTGGGTGACTAAATCTGGCGTTGGGGAAACTACAACGGCTAAAACGACCATTCCCAATACAGCCCAACGGCGTTTTTTGGCTAAGGTCTGAGGAGATAACAACCCTATGCGGATTAAGATTAATAAGACGATGGGAAGTTGGAAGACTAGTCCAAACGTCATAAGAAACGCTAAAAGAAAGCTGAGATATGAGGTTTTAGTTAAAAAGGGGGTAGATTCCACTGCTCCACCACCGACAAACATCAAAAACCCAATTCCTAAGGGCAGTACAATAAAGAAACACAGGGCGGCACCGCCGAGAAAGAGAAGCACCGAGCTGGGCACAATAATATATAAGTACTTTCGTTCAGTTTGCTTCAAGGCAGGGAGTATAAAACTCCAGATTTGCCACATAACAACAGGGAGTGCTAGGGTCATTCCAGTGACGACGGAGACTTTTAATTTGACTAACATAGGTTCCAATGGTGTCGTGGTAATGAACTTAATTCCTTCCAATTGGAGTACCGGACGGGCAAAAAAAGCAAAAACTTGATCACTGACAAACCAGCCGACAATGCTGCCTAAGGCAATGGCGTACGCAGATATGACGAGCACTTTGCGTAGCGCTTTTAAATGTTCCATCAATGGCAAATTGGCCTCATTGAGCTGTCGCTTGCGCCTGCGCATCCGCCTACACTTCCTTCCTAATTAAAGGCCTTTAGCCACTCATAGTGTGTATTGCGTTGAACAGCCTGATAACCAGCATCTTCAATACAACGAATAATCTCCTGGAGCGGGACTCGTGTTTGTACACCAGCGGCTCGAACGACATTTTCCTCTAGCATGGTACTTCCAAAATCATTCGCTCCAAAACGCAACGCCAACTGCGCCATTTTAGCGCCTTGGGTGACCCACGAGGCTTGGATGTTGGGGACATTATCGAGCATCAGACGTGCTACAGCGAGTGTCCTCAAGTATTCAACCCCGGTACTGCCCTCTCCGCCAAGCTCAGTGTTCGATGGAGCAAAACTCCAGGGGATAAAGGCCGTAAAACCACCGGCTTGATCCTGAGCTTCCCGAACACGAACCATATGTAAAACTCGCTCTTCGAAGGTTTCGACATGCCCAAACATCATAGTCGCAGTCGTTTTCATTCCCTGCTGATGTGCCGCAGTCATTACATCCATCCATTGTTGCCAACCTATTTTATTGGGGCTGATGAGCTGTCGAGCGCGATCATCGAGGATCTCCGCCCCACCCCCAGGAATTGAGTCTAAGCCTGCATTTCGGAGGCGTCGGATGACTTCCTCGATACTCAACTGGGATTTGTTCGCTAAATCCCATATTTCAGGAGGGCTAAATGAGTGAATGTGAATAGAGAAATGAGCCTTAATATCACGCAGAAGATTTTCAAAATACTCTAGATCCAGATCAGGATGTAATCCCCCTTGGATCAAAAGCTGAGTCCCCCCTACTGCTATTGTTTCTTCAATTTTAGCATGTAATACGTCTCGTGACAAAATATATCCTTCTGGATCACCTGGTTTACAATAAAAAGCGCAAAACTTACATTGACAGGAGCAGATATTAGTATAATTAATATTTCGGTCTATGACAAACGATACAATATTTTCTGGATGCATCTGCCTGCGCACAAGATCCGCACCTTGTCCCAGTGAAAGAAGATCGGCCTCTTGTAAAAGCCTGATACCATCCGCAATGGATAACCGTTCGCCAGCAAGACGTTTCTCGATTATTCCTTGCATGCACTTGTCTCCTTTCCTGACTGTTCCACTGCCTCACGTCTAGCCTTTTCAATCAAGTGGATCAAGGCTCTCTTAGACATGAGGTGACTGTCTAAAGCATCCACTCCAAACGTCAAAGATACTTGGGCCAGTTTAGGACCTAGCACGACCCAATCCGCCTTGATGTGCTCAAAGTTATCCAGTAGAATTCGTGAGGTTGAGAGGATCTTTAAATCCTCAAAACCCGTAGAGTTCGAAACCCCCATCATTTCTTCTTTTATCCCATTAGGATAATAAGCAAGAGGCATGAAGGTCAGAAAGCCGCTTGTTCGGTCCTGAAGCTCTCGTAGTTTGAGTAAGTGCTCGATACGTTCTTCTGTTGATCCAACCTGCCCATAAAACATCGCAGCATTGGTACGCATCCCTAAGCGATGTGCCGATTCCTGGATTTCCAGATAGCGTTCTGCGGAGACGTTCATATCGCCAAGTTTAGCTCCCATCTGTGGAGTAAATACTTCCGCCTTGCTCCCGGACAATGAATCAAGCCCCACATCCATTAAACGCTGCAGGATCTCCGTCACAGGCAGATCGGCCATTCGAGCAAAATAATCCACTTCAAGCGCAGAAAAGGCCTGAACACAAACCTTTGGCAAGAGGCGCTTGACCTGCTGGAGCATTTCCACATAATATTCAAAGGAGAGTTCAGGGTTGAAGTCACCCATAAGATGAATTTCAGAAAGATCGGTTAGATCACCGAGATCTGTGCCTAGATCGGAATAATTAATCTGCCGTGTGACCCGGAAAAAAGTTTGATTTCCGTTTTTTCGTTCGCACACAAGATTAGCCATATATCCCAGAGCCAAGATATCTTGACTATTCAGCATGCGAACGCCAGCATTAAAGTCTAATCGTTCGCCTTTTTCCACTTTTTCGATCAGGTCTTTAAGTTCACTTTGAGCAAACAGTGAGGACATAGTTTCTGACTCCTTTATTTTAGCGCAACAGCATCAAATCCAAAATTGAAAAAACGAAAAGCAAAATACTCAAGTAACCATTTAGGTCGAAAAAGGCAACTCCAATCCGTGAGAAATCGTCTGCTGAAACCAAGCGGTGCTGGCGGAAAAGCAAAACGATAGCTATCCCAACTCCTATATAATATAACCAACTCATGGACATTACCACTCCGACTAAGATAAAGAAGATGGGTGCGATGATATGTAAAAAGGCTGAAATCTCTAATCCTCTCTGCAAGCCAAAGATCGCTGGAATAGAATTCAAGCCTTCTTTGCGGTCAAACTCAACGTCTTGGCAGGCATAAACGACATCAAACCCAGCCACCCAAGTCATGACCCCTAACCCTAGTAAAACGGGTGCCAAAGCCCAGTGACCAGTTACTCCAATCCAAGCTCCCGCTGGAGCTAAACCTAAGGAAATTCCCAAGGTGAAGTGGCAGGCCCAGGTAAACCGTTTGGTATAGGAATATAAGACAAGAAAAAAAACAGCAATAGGCATCAGCAACAATGCTAAGAGATTGAGTTTATAAGCCGAGAAGCCAAGTAGGAGGAAGGAAAGTATTGTATAAACGTATACTTCAGCAACCTTAAGTTGGCCTGCTGGAAGTGCCCTCAGTGCCGTCCGTGGATTGCGGGCATCTATGTGCCTGTCTATCAGGCGGTTTAAGGACATGGCAGCAGTTCTGGCCCCGATCATAGCCAGTGTAATCCAGAAGAGTTTCATCAGCGACGGAACACCATTAGCTGCCAAGAAGGCGCCCAAATAAGCAAACGGCAGGGCAAAAATAGTATGTTCAAATTTAATCATTTC
The DNA here is from genome assembly GCF_054657535.1 of Desulfosporosinus burensis. Taxonomy (NCBI): domain Bacteria; kingdom Bacillati; phylum Bacillota; class Clostridia; order Eubacteriales; family Desulfitobacteriaceae; genus Desulfosporosinus; species Desulfosporosinus burensis. The sequence goes on along the minus strand of NZ_BAAHYN010000006.1, from coordinate 33,703 downwards.
AAAGAAAACTTTTAGTTTATGCATACTCTACTCCGTTCGTTACGACCCTGCAACTTGGGGTTTGTAATCAGTGTTTAACTGTTTCGATAAGTATTGATACACTTCAACAAGGGGGTATATCTGCAGTTGCGAACCCGCCGAAATCTCCTGTAAAATTGTATTGGCACGGTGCAGAATGGATTGTACCACAGACATCTCCACTCGCTCCCTCCACGCCCCCCAAGCTAGTCCCATTTCCCAGCCGAAGGCTTCCATCTGGTGTTGTAAAGGAATAGAGACCCCTGCCAGTTCTGCACTCAACCGAGCGGCTAATGCTGTTAAAGATGCATCTTCTGATTCAATAATTCGAAGCAACTCATCTCCACTCAGTCTCTTTTCACGAGCAAGCCAGCGTGAAATTCCCCCTTGACTCTTAATTCCTATGACCTGAGCCAGCGGGTCTAGAAATTGCAACAGTTTCACACGGCAAAGTTCTAGGAAGAACTTCCCATATAGCAGATCTCCTACGAGCACTGGGAATTGCCGAAGCTCTTCGGCAAGATCATGATCATCTTTCATGAGTCGATGAACCTTATTGGCCATAAAAATAAATTGAACAATGCTTGCCAATGCTTCTGATTTTTGCCCTTGATCGCCGCAGGCTCTACTTACGGCTAAGACAAGCGCAGGATGTACAGTTCGATCAAGTTCATCCATATCCAGCTGAACCAATTCCTCAAATCCAGCTGGCTTAAAGTTAATTTCTCGGCTCATATGTATTTGTACTGCTTTCAGTTTCTCAAGGAAGCTGAATTCTACCGGAACCATCTTATCGCTCCTTGCCTTCCATTCGGACATTAACCTATTATACATTCGAGATTATTATTCAATCTCCTGCCTATTTATGCAATATACTCTGATAATATGACATTATTATTGCAAGAATATGTAACCTTACTCAAAAATACTATAGACCCTGCAACTTCTCAAGTTACAAGGTCTATCTAGTACCCTTTTAGAAAGTACAAGGTTTCTTCTTTTTCCGTACTTGACTTAGTCCGGAGTAAAATAAATATCCCTCCTAAATATTTACCGCTTCCTTTGGATCCTCAACAATTCCCCGCTTGATTTCCGTTGCTGTCATATGACCCGCTTCGAAATGATCCGTTAAATAGTTACAGGCATCCCAGGGATTGACACGGTCCCCGCACGTAAAGACGTCAACGGCTGCATACCCGAGTTCTGGCCACGTGTGGATGGCTAAGTGAGATTCAGAAATGACAACTACTCCACTCACTCCTTGAGGACTAAACTTATGAAATACTACCTCACGTACCTCTGCACCAGCCTCCAAAGCTGCGTCGACCATTAGCGCTTCGACTTTTTCGCGATCATTTAAAATGTCGAAACTACACCCGTAAATTTCAGCCAACACATGACGTCCAAGAGAATTTGCCAATTGTGATCGTTGCCCCCTTTTTTCTAAAAATAGGAAAGAATCTGGGCTAATCGCCAATTTCACTGGCTCCCCCCCAAATTTCCATCACGTTAAATTTTAGCACAAAGTACGGTGTTGTCAACAAAAAAATCTAATATTTATTCATTCTACTCAATCTAAGTTAATTTTGTGTTATATACTCAAGTTATCGCACCTATGCTCCAGTAAGCTACTTAAGATTCTTGATAATACTCATGGTTATGAGGTCACTGTAGTCGATGATCGTAAGTTATAAGTTATAACTTATATGTTAGTCCTAATGTCATATGCCTAACAATAGCTAACCTGATTATATTAAACCTAATTGTACCAAACAACTATATTGACTTTCTAATCTAACTAAATTAAACTTTGAATAGGAAGAATGGGGGTGATTATTTTGAGTAATACCTTAACTGCAGCGGAAGCAGCTAAAATCCTCAAAGTTTCTAAATATACTCTTTATGAACTTGTTAAACGCGGCGAGATCCCAGCACACCACATTGGCCGTCAACTTCGAATTAATCCGTCTGTTCTTGAGCAATATCTCCATGGAACTAGTAGTAACAATGCGACTCAACCCGTTATGTCCCCCACCCCCCCCGAATCGCCGATGATTCGTTTTATAGGAAGCCATGATCCGATTGTTGAACTACTCTTCGAGTTTCTTAGCCACGCTCCTATTCCTGTCCAGTCATCGGTTTCTTTCAAGGGAAGTATGGAAGGACTTATTTCCCTTTATCGTCGGGAGTCGGATGTTTCTGGTATACATCTATGGGACGATGTCTCACAAGACTATAATACTTCCTTCGTTAAACATGTTATCCCTGGAGAATCCGTTTGTATGGTCAACCTAGTTCAACGAGAACAGGGCTTTATCGTAGCACCCGGTAATCCTCTTCAATTACATTCGTGGGAAGATATTACTTTAGAAGGTTTGCATTTTATAAACCGCCAAAAAGGCTCAGGGACCCGTCTGCGCCTCGATGCTTACCTTCGCGCGGCTCAGATTTCTCCAGGTCGGATTCTGGGCTATGAACATGAAGAAAGCACCCACTCTGGAGTCGCGTGTCGCGTAGCCAATGGACAGGCTGATGTCGGCGTCGGAGTCAAGGCCGAGGCTCAACGACTCGGTCTTGATTTTATCCCCCTCTTCCAAGAGCGCTATGATCTTGTTTGTTTAGCTAAAACTACTAAAACCCCGATTTGGCAAGAGCTCCTTGAGGTTCTTAAATCTCCGGGATTCATTCAAGCCATCCAGCAACATAAAGGGTATGATACGTCACTGACCGGAAAAATCCTCTTAAGTACATAACTTCATCATCCAACCCGAAACTCCCCCTTCGTCGCGAAGTATTCTTTTTGGGATAAGCGGCTCGGCGAAACCAATTCTTAGTGCGATTTTAATCGTTATGGGCCGCGCTTTCGGCGATAGTCTATCCTACGGCGATGAGTTTTCTTTTGGGATCACGGCTTCGGGGATAGTCTCCACTGGAGACCGTCACTGAAGACTATCGTACTGGAAGCTTTCTTTAACGAGTTCACAGCTCTCTAGATTCGTGCTAGTTTGTGCAAATGAGCATAAGCAATGTATAAAATGGAGGTAGCGATTATCATGTATACGAACTTAAAATTTCGCATTTCTTCTGGTATCTTTCTAATCTTGATGGCTGTCATGCTGCTCGTCGTAGGGTGTGGAACAGTTGCAACCCCAACACCCCCGACAACCCTACCCCCAGCTACTCCAGCGCCACAAACGACTGAATCTCCAAAACCCGCAAATCCTGACCTGATTTTAGCGACCACGACTAGTACTCAAGATAGCGGTTTGCTCGATGTGCTTATCCCTGCTTTCGAGAAAAAAACAGGCTACAAAGTAAAAACAATAGCAATTGGAACCGGAGCCGCTTTAGCCATGGGTGAAAAAGGGGATGCTGACGTTTTGCTGGTGCATGCGCCTTCCTCGGAAAAAAAGTTAATCGATAATAAAACTGCCATCAACTATCAACTTGTGATGCACAATGATTTCGTTGTCGTAGGACCTGCCGCCGATCCCGCTAAAGTCAAAGCAACAAAAACGACCGTAGACGCCTTGAAAGCTATTTCAGCCAGTCCCTCAATCTTTGTCTCCCGTGGTGATGATTCTGGAACCGACAAAATGGAAAAAGCCCTCTGGACGAAGGCAGGTGTTAAACCATCTGGGGATAAATACCAGTCAACTGGTCAGGGAATGGGGCAAACACTTACCGTAACCTCTGAGAAAGAGGGCTATACTTTAACAGACCGAGCAACCTACCTCGCAACTCAGAAAAATTTAAAACTTGAGATCGTTCTTCAAGGAGATGTTTCCCTCTTAAATATTTATCATGTCATGCAAGTTAACCCTGAAAAGTTCCCTAAAGTGAATGCTGAGGGAGCTAAAGCCTTTATTGACTTTATGATAAGCCAAGCTGCCCAAACCCAAATCGGAACCTTTGGCAAAGATAAATTCGGTCAGGCCCTCTTCTTCCCGGATGCTGGCAAAAAGATGGAGGAACTCGGCAAATAAACCACTAAACTTCACGTAGAGCGTAGAGGAGGGCATGTTACTCCATGGAAATGATCTGGGAAGGAATTCTAGCAGCCATTCACCTCCTGCTAACAGGGGATCCCGAAGTCATCGAAATCACGCTCCTTACTCTCAAAATATCCGGTACTGGTACGTTGATTAGCCTTCTTATCGGAATCCCTTTTGGTACACTCTTAGCTCTTAAACCCTTTCCAGGGCGACGTTTTGTTTTAAGTGTTGTTAATACCGGGATGGGCTTACCTCCTGTGGTCGTTGGCTTATGGGTTTCAATTTTTCTATGGAGATCTGGTCCTTTTGGATTTTTAAATATCATGTATACCCCAACAGCCATTATCATCGCTCAGGCGATCATTGCCTCTCCCATTATTGCCGCCTTAACCTGTGCCGCCCTTCAACAAACTGACCCCAAACTTAGACTCCAAATCCGGGCACTCGGGGCAACTCGCCTCCAGTATACTTGGCTACTTCTTAAGGAAGTCCGTTTTTCTCTCTTTGCCGCAGTTATTGCCGGTTTTGGGGCAGTCGTTTCTGAAATTGGGGCATCCATGGCAGTCGGGGGAAACATTCATGGCCAGACTCGGGTTCTAACAACTGCCACGGTCCTAGAAGTTTCTAAAGGCAACTTCGACATTGCCATTGCCTTAAGTATTATCTTATGTTTACTAGCCTATGGAGCTACTTTAGGCTTAACCCTACTTCAACAGAAACAGCAAGGAGGCCCCTAAGGTGCTCGAAGCTCAGGAGATTACGTGGAAGCAGGAACATAAAACAATTCTACAAACGATTAATTTTCATTTATTACGAGGGGAATGCGTTGGCCTGATCGGTCCGAATGGATCTGGGAAAAGCAGTTTGCTGAAAATCCTTGCATTTTTAGAGACTCCAACTTCTGGAAAGCTCTTTTTTCAAGGACAATCCATACCTCAAAACGTCCCGCTTGCTATTCGCCGGAAAATCGCCATTGTTTTTCAGGAATCCCTCTTGTTAAACACTCGTGTTTTTGACAATGTTGCCCTTGGCTTAAAAATTAGGGGCTTCTCTAAAGGAATCATTCGGGAACGTGTGGACTATTGGTTGGAGCAATTTGGTGTAATCCATCTCTCAAAACAGTCGGCACGGTCACTTTCTGGAGGAGAAGCCCAACGTGTTAGCTTAGCTCGGGCCTTTGCCATTGAGCCGGACGTTCTGTTTTTAGATGAGCCATTTTCAGCCCTTGATGCACCGACTAAAGAGGGACTCCGTATCGACCTAGCTAAAGTTTTTAAAACCACCCAAACAACCACCGTCTTAGTGAGCCATGATTTTAAGGATATTGCCCATTTAGCCAACCGAGCCTTGATACTACTCAATGGGGAAGTCGCAGCGGAAGGATCCCCCAGCGAATTACTCAGGAATCCCCAACCAGGAGATGTCGCACGTTTTCTCTCGTACTTTGCCGCATAAGTACATGCTGAAGTTAACCCCTCCATAACCTAAGCTTGCATTATTAAACACCCTACCCGGTTGATATTGTGCATCCTAATGATTCATCATCATTAATCAATCGATTTGGCCCTCTCTTAGCCTTAACCACTTAAATAGTTTTAAAATGTATTAATTAACTCTATTTCGCATTTGGGTTTTATACTGGCCAATAGAAGTAATTACAATACCTAGGATAATAAACATACCTCCGATAATGTGATATGAAAGTAATTTTTCATTGAGTATGTAATAAGCTAACATAACATTAAATACTGGAATCAAATTATAGTAGGCACTGGCTTGTATTGGACCTACCTTGGAAACGCCGGTATTCCAAAATAAGAAAGCAACCACTGACGGAAAAATACCTAGATATAACAACGAGAGGGCTGCCACTAAAGTTATATTAGGTATTGGTAGCCATATATTTTCCACCAAACTACCTGGTATCATAAAGATTAGACCTGCCATTACTGCCAATGACGTGCTTTGCATAGGATTTAGGACATTTGAAACCTTTCTGATTAAAACAGTATAAAACCCCCATATAAAAGTACTCGAAAACACTAACAAGTCTCCAATATTAAATTGGAGTTTTAAAAGATCCAACAAGCTTCCCCGACCAACTATAAAAGCTATACCTAGGAATGAAATCAGCAAACCCAACACACTTGAGCGAGTTAACTTTTCCTTTAGCAAAAAATAACCTAGAAAAGCTATAGTCATTGGGTTAAACGAGTTAATTAAAGTCGCATTAATACTAGTAGTATAGTGAAGTCCCCAGTAAACTAAGGGGTTAAATATTGCAACGCCAGTTAAACCCATAACCATAATTGTTATCCAAATACGGCCTTTTGGAAGTCTAGTCTTACTAAAAAATAGTATCGGAATGAAAAAAAGACCCGCGACGGAAAAGCGGATTGTGCCTATGAAGAGTGGTGGAAATTCAACAAGAGTTTTGCCAACTATAAAGTTAGTGCTAAAAATAAAAGCAACGATAATGAGCATTAAGTGTGGTAAAGGATCGAAAGTTTTGGCCATTTCAAACATACCCCCTCTCTTAAAGCTATGGAGTGTTTTTGTTACAACAAGGTTCCTAAATACACTTCCTTATGAAGAAGCCCTTTCGCAACTATGTAGGCAAAAGGGCCTTCGCTTTTGATACAGCTTTACATATACTTTATCAATAACCTTTTTCATTCATTGCCCTTAAAATCTTTTCTGGTGTGATCGGCAATTCCTTGATCCTAACTCCCACTGCATTGAATATTGCATTGGCTATTGACGGTGCCGTAGGAGTCAATGCGGGTTCTGCCAAACCCTTCCCACCATAAGGACCGTTAGGGTCATTAGATTCGACAAAGATTGTTGTGATTGGTGAAACGTCTGTGATTCGAGGCATATTATATTTTTCGAAATTTCGGTTAAAGACAATACCCTTTTTCATCCCCATATCTTCCATGAGCGTATACCCAATTCCTTGAGCGATAGCGCCTTGCACTTGGCCTTCTGCCAAAAGTGGATTTAGAGTTTTACCCAAATCATGGGCAGCTACCATATTAAGAACTTTAACCTTTCCAGTTAACCTATCCACTTCTACTTCCGTTACCTGAGCCGCAAAGGGATAGGCACAGGAAATATTACCATACTTAGTCTGTGGATCAACCATACTGACATCGGGCGGTATATAAACCCCCTGTCCAGTTATAAGCCCCCCACCTAACTGGGCCCAACCTAATTTTGCGGCCTCAGCAACTGTCATTTTTTTCTCTAAGTTAGTAACGCTGCTTATTATTCCTTTACTAATATCTAGTTCATCTTTTTCGGTCTTAAGTACTGCGGCTGCGACAGTCAATAGCTTTATTCGAGCATCTATAGCCGCCAGCCTCACTGCATTTCCGCCGAGGGTGGTTGCTCTGTCACCAAAAGTGCCCAAACCATGGGGGCTGGTATCAGTGTCAACGTTAGACACTGTAACGTCAGATATGTCTAACCCTAACTCATGAGCAGCAATTTGGGCGAAAGTAGTCTGAGCTCCCTGACCCAGATCAGTTTCACCCACAAAGACTATAACCTTACCCTGTTCATTAATACGGATATTGCTACAAGCACCATCAAAGTAGGGTAGAAAGGTTCGATTTCCCGACACATGTAGACAACAGGCTAGCCCAATCCCTCGGGCATATCTTCCATTTTCCTGTTTCTGTCGGCGTTTAGTATTCCAATCAGCGGCTTTAGTGCTTTGACGTATGCAGTCGCTCAAACCGCTGCTTAAAATCTTCCAGCCATGAGGAGTTATATCTCCAGTTTGTATAGCATTTTTTAGCCGAAGTTCAACCGGATCCATACCCAGTTTTTCGGCAGCCATGTCCAGTATGCTTTCGTAGGCGAAATGAACCTGAGGATTGCCAAAACCCCTAAAACAACCAGTTGCAACTTTGTTCGTGTAAACTAAGAATCCTTTAGTGTGAATATTATTGATTCGGTATAGGTTATCATGTCTGTGGCAGGCGCTTAACAATATCCCGTGAGCATAATTAACATAAGCTCCACTGTCAGCAATAATCTCCGTTTCCTTGGCAGCCAAAGTTCCATCCCCTCGCACGCCAAGCTTCATTCGAATCTGCATGGGGACACGGGGCAAGCCCGACAAGAAATCTTCTTCTCTAGTATTGATCATCTTTACCGGACGATTAGCTTCTCTTGCCAGTAAAGCGCACAGAATGTGCAGCTTATATTCCAATTTACCTCCAAATGCCCCACCAATAGGCATCTGTATAATTCGCACTTGGTCTTCCGTAATTCCTAAAGCCTTGGAATAAGTGATCCTCCCTAAAGTTGGGGATTGCATGGGAATCCATAGAGTAACACGCCCCCTAGCATCCCACTGGGCCACTGCTGCATGGGGTTCAAGATAACCATGATACTGTAGTGGTGTGCTAAATGAATCTTCCACAATTATTGCTGACTCATTAAAACCTTGTAGTAAGTTGCCGCGAGAAAACTCTATTTTATATGGAACATTATTTTGTTGGTCAGGGTGAATCAGAGGAGATCCCTCTCTCATAGCTTCTAGGGGTTCAAACAATGCTGGCAATTCCTTATAGGTAACTTTTATTAACCGCAGAGCCTCAGCCGCAATATCAGGATCTATTGCAGCAACAACTGCCACTTCGTCACCTACGTAACGCACCTTTTCCCCTGCCAAAAGCTGCTCATCCAGAACAGACTGACCTGCAACCGAATAACGAGGATACAATCGATCTCGCCCCGTTAGGACCACCCTAACGCCCTTTAATTTCTTAGCTTGGCTAGTATCAATGTCCAAAATCTTGGCATGTGCCAAAGGACTACGCATGACTTTACCATACAACAACCCTGGTAGTTCTAAATCCGAGGTAAAAGCAAGTTTGCCACTAACTTTATCCAAACCATCAATCATAGGAATACTTTTTCCGATTAAGTCTCCGGACAAACTTATCCCTCCTCTTCTAGTTGAGTATTTTGTTTTAGACGACGGGCTTTTAGTCGAACGGCAGCATCTTGAACTGCATTTACAGTACGTGAATAGCCGGTGCAGCGACAGAGGTGCCCTACCATAGCTTGGTTAATATCTTCTTCTGTAGGTGCTGAATTTACATCCAAAAGACCTTTAGTAGCCACGATCATTCCTGGACTACAAAAGCCACATTGAACTGCTCCAACAGCTATATAAGCCTCTTGAATCAAACGAGAATCCTCATCGTCCAACCCTTCTATCGTTGTTACTATATCCCCGTCTAACTCAACTGCTAATACAAGGCAAGAGTTTACAGGTCTGCCGTTAATCAGTACTACACAAGCCCCGCATTCTCCTCCATCACATCCCTTTTTAACTCCAGTCAAGCCCATTTGATTCCTTAAGAGGTCCATTAACGTCTCATTAGCTTTAACATCAATTTCGTAGTCAAAACCATTCACAACCAATTGAATCCTATATTTCATAGCTTACACCCGCCTACATCACTGATGGCCTCTCTTAACACAATTTGAGCTATCTGTAGCCAGTATTCATCCTTATCTATCGGGTTGGTCTGTCTCACAATGCGTTCCACCATCGAAGTGGATTCTTCTTGATTTAAAATAATCTCAGCCTTTATAACCTCTTCTGCTCTTCTAGGCCACCGACCAGTTCCTCCCAGTACGGTGATCAACCGACAGAAATCCCCCTCATTGATTTGCTCTAATCCTACCATAGCACTGACAACTGATCGTCCCATGCTTTCCTTAATCCAACGATTGTAACCCCATACAACCGGTTTAGCCAAGGGAACTTTAACAACGGCAAGAACTATCTCGCTGCCAATAGATTTTATTACTTCTAGTGAAAGTGTCTCCAATGAGAACTCTTGTTTGCCCGCCAGATTATATAGTTCTACCACTGCTCCATAAGCTATTAGAGGTACTAGTAAATCAGCCTTAGCATTCTTAGTCCCAATATTGCCACCAACCGTACCCCTGTTCCTGATTTCTGATGAACCTATCGTTGAACCAGCTTGGGCTAGCATTGGAATATAAGTTTGTACCAGTTTATCTTCTATTAACTCATTTAAAGTTGTGTTCGAGCCAATTACAAGCCAATTATTATCCAAGTATATTCCCCTGAGTTCGGGAATCCGCTTAATATCCACAAAAACTAGTGGAACTGATGTATTATAATAATTACGCCTATTTTTAGGTAAAAGATCTGTGCCACCGGCGAGAATTCTCCCCCATGGTCTGTATTTCTCTAAAGCTTGAACTGCCTCGCTTATGCTAAAGACCCTCTCATATGCTGTGATCAACGTTTCACCCCATTATTACGCTTAATAATGCTTAAGGGAGACCAGATCCAGCCACCCTTAAGCATCGACAATACTTCAACCTTTATTAGACCCTCTTACCTAAAGAGTCTAAAACTCTTTGTGGCTTGGCTGGCAAATCATGAATCCAAATGCCGCACGCATCATGTATAGCAGCAATAATCGCAGGTGCCTGTGGAAAATGAGCCGCCTCACCCATACCGATTGCCCCAAAGGGTCCTGGACCCTGAGGAATTTCAACAACATATGTGCTTATATCCAAAGGAACATCTGTAGATCTAGGCAACCGGTAATCCTTGTAATTCTTGGTCTTAGCAGTGATATATTCCTCCATTAGTGCATAACCCACACCCATGGCGACCCCGCCTTCCATTTGACCTTCCATAGCCAGTCTATTAATAGCTCGGCCACACTGGAAAGCCACTGCAGAGTTAAGCACCTTAACTTCGCCAGTTTCGGTGTTAACTTCTACTTCCACGACAGCGGCTCCGTAAGTGAACACTACATATAGTGTACCCTGACCGGTATCCTGGTCTAACAGGTCAAGTGGAATTATGAATTCCCCGAATCCGGTCAATTCGTAACCGCGATGACGCAGTTCGCTGAAGCTTAAGGCTCTCTCTGGTTGTGTTTTTACAAACACCATCCCGTTTTTAGTCTGAAGGTCTTCAGCTTCCGCCTTTAACTCTACTGCAGCCGCTGCAAAGAGGTTATTCTTAAGTTCTTTACAAGCTAATAAAGTTGCGTTTCCTGTATAAAACGTATGCTTACTGGCACAAGTAAGGTCGGAGTCAGGCGTAAGCAGTGAATCAGCAGCAACTACTTGTATTTTATCTAGAGTGAGGTCCAATTCCTCTCCAGCAATCAGGGCCATTACAGTAGTTGATCCTTGGCCAATCTCCGCAGCTCCTTCTTTAAGTATTAATGTCCCCTGATCAGTGATCTCTACATTACATCGAGATAAATTAAGTAATCCCGTCTTGCCAATCCCATACCAAGTTGTGGCAAATCCCTTACCCCGTTTAATATGAGGAGGGAGGTTAGCAGTTTTATCCGGATCGGTTGCTTTGTCGGCTTTTTTAGCCCAATGGTTTTCGATGGCTTCTATAACTTCAAGATAACCCGGCGGATCTTTAATGAGTTGTCCTGTCGCGGTTATCGTGCCTTGTCTAAAACCATTAAGCTTGGCAAAATCCAGAACGTTCATGTCCAACTTCTGGCAAATCCGATTAATTTGGGTTTCGATTGCAAAACACATTTGAGAGACTCCAAAACCTCGCATCGAAGAAGAAGGAGTATTATTAGTTAATACCATCTTGCCAAGCACCTTGATATTTGGAATTTCATACGGTCCATAAGAGTGGACAATTGCCCGCATTAAGACTCCCGGGCTTGCTAAAGCATAGGCTCCTGCATCGCCCACGATTTCACCGTAATGGGCAACAATCTTTCCATCTTTGCGTACACCGGTTTTAAGTTTGATCGTAAAAGGATGTCGTTTTGGAATACCAATAAAATTCTCCTCAGCCGTAAACTGAAGCTTTACCGGTACCTTAGCCTTGTACACGGCTAAACCCAATAGCACTTGCACAAATGGATCTATTCTGCCTCCAAAGCCACCTCCGGTACCATCTTCAACCACACGGACTTCATCGGTACCCAAACCCAAGATCCGTGCAACTTCATCCCTGTGGTAGTGGGGAGCTTGACCGCAGGCATAAATTACGATTCGTCCTTCTTCATCGAAGTAGGCCAAACCAGAATCTGGTTCAAGGTATCCATGAATATTTGCAGGAGTAGTATAGGTGTTTTCTTCGATTAGATCAGCTTCCTTAAATCCTTCCTCTACATCACCTTGAACCAAGTTTTGGTACATGAGCATGTTGCCAGGATAATCTTGTTCCTGTACCTCAGGCGCTCCCACTTCAAGAGCTGCAAAGGGGTCGGTTACTGCTGGCAGGACCTCGTAATCTACTTTAATTTTTGCAAGGGCCTTTTCTGCAATTGCCACAGTACGGGCAACTACAATTGCCACAGGTTCACCGTAATACCTGACCTTTTCATCGGCAAGCACCCTTAAGTCATTGTAAATATATTTGACCCGATTAGGACCCTTTAAGTCATTAGATGTAGCAATGGCAACTACCCCGTGCATAATTTCCGCTTCACTAGTGTCAATTTTCTTTACTAAGGCATGAAAGTGTGGGCTGCGTAGGACCTTAGCATGACACATGTCTTCTAAATAGATGTCTTGGGAAAATCTCAAATTGCCTGTAACTTTTTCCCAGGAGTTTAACTGAGGAATGCGTCCTCCTAAGCGGTATTCACTGACATCTCGATCTCTAATGATGGTCGGCTCTCTCCGCAAATCAGCGGCGAGCATAACTCCATCAATTATCTTCTTATACCCAGTACAACGGCAGAGGGTACGTTTTATGGCTTGACGTACTTCTTCCCGAGATGGATTAGGGTTCTTGTCTAAGATCGATTTAGCTGTAAGAATCATTCCAGGCGTACAAAAACCACATTGAGCCGCTCCTACCTCGACAAAAGCACGCTGAATGGCATCAGGATTGTCTCTGGTACCAACTCCTTCAATAGTTATAACTGTTTTCCCTGCCACTCGCTCAATAGGTAACTTGCACGAATTTACAGCATTGCCATCAATTAAAACGGTGCAACTTCCACATACCCCTTCTTTACACCCTTCTTTGGTTCCTGTTAACCTTAGGTCATCTCTCAGCACTTGAAGTAAGGTTTTACTCTGATCAACCAAGAGTTTAATGGGGCGGTCATTAAGCTTGAATTTAATCTCATGAATACCCAATTTTATCACCCCTTTTCTTAAATAATAAGCCAATTGCCTTAGCCAATCTCTTCATACCCTAGGTCCAATGCCTTTAAATTGATGGATAAAATCTTAGAGGGTAATGAATGTTCTAATACCTCGGCAAGACTTTCCTTGGAAACGACTGGGCAAAGTTTTAATACACACCCTAAAAATAAGGAATTAATGGCTTTTTCATTACCAAGATCGAGAGCTTTGGCGCCAAAGGGATAGCCTACATCATGAACGCGATGACTGCTTTTTACAACATCTTGGTCATAAAGAAGGATACATTCATCCGCTACAATTCTACTATAGCGATCATATCCACCCTGACTTAGCGCTAATACTAAGTCCGGTTGGTCACATTTCGGAAAATAGACCTCTTCATCGCTGATCACTACCTCAGATTGTGAGTAACCTCCCCGTGACTGAATTCCGTAAGTTTGAGTCTGAACAGCATTTTTTCCTTCTAACACAGCGGCTTTGGCTAAGGTTACACCACCTAAAATCAATCCTTGACCGCCTGTACCTGCTAAGACGATCTGCCATGTTTTCCCTGCCATCTATTCTCTCCCCCCCGCTGTTAGGCCCATACTATTAATCCTGCGATAGTTGGTGTAAAAGTCGGGTCTTTCCTTCTTAACCAAGGTTCCTATGGCAAAACGCTCCGCTTGCTCTTCGGCAGACATTTCCCGATATTTAGAGGCAGGAACTGCCTTCTCTTTTAACCAATTTAGCATGTTCACTGCACCGGGTTGACCATTGAATCGCCCAAAATACGTCGGGCAGGGGCTGATCACTTCTATTAAACTGAAGCCTTTATGAGTAATGGCCTCTTTAATTAGGTTTTTGAGTGCCCCTACGTGATAGGCTGTAGTCCGAGCTACGAAATTAGCCCCTGCGGCTTCTGCGAGTAAACAAACATCAAACCCTGGTTCTGGCGTCCCCTTCGGAGAGGTCGTGGTTTTACTCTCCAAGGGTGTAGTAGCCGAATACTGTCCACCGGTCATGCCATAGTTATAGTTGTTAGCCACGATGGCCGTTAGGTCGATATTTCGACGAGCCGCATGAATAAAATGGTTTCCTCCGATCGTGACGGCATCTCCATCTCCCATTAAGGTCACCACAGTTAAGTCCGGGTTTCCTAATTTAATTCCGGTCGCAAAGGCTAAGGCCCGGCCGTGGGTTCCATGAAAGGCCTGTGTGGCCATATAATCATCGGCTTTTCCCCAACAACCGATCCCAGTCACGGTCACGACATCTTTTGGGGCGAGGTCAAGCTCTACGAGCGCTTCCGTGTAGGCGCGTAAAATGATACCATCTCCACAACCCGGACACCACATATGGGGCAACCTGCTTTTGTCTATATAATCCTGATAACGTCGTGCTGCCATTATTTTAGCACCTCCTTAAGTTTAGCCACGATCTGTGAGGGTAAAATGATTTCACCGTCAATGCGAGAAAGTGGATAAACAGGAGTCTTATACGAATTGAGGCGCTCTACTTCCAGTACCACTTGCCCTAAGTTGAGTTCCGGGACAATCACTGCTTTAGCTTTCCTTAGAACTTCCATGACTTGTTCATCGGCAAAGGGCCATTGAGTGATAAGCCTTAGAAGGTTGACAGAAAGTCCCTCTTTTTGGGCATTGATCACAGCTTGTTTTGCTGATCGAGATACGACTCCATAAGCTATTATAGTCACCTCTGCGTTGTCAGGTCCAAACCTTTCAACTTGAACGATATCAGCCTTATTATTGTCGATCTTACGATGCAAGCGACGAACTAGGTTATCCGCCGTTTGGGGAGCATTATGGGAATATCCCGATTCATCATGACATGAACTACTAACATGCACAATATAGTCTGTCCCATAAGGGGCAATAGCAGGGATATCATCGTTACCCGTTGCGTAGGCTTTATATCCTTCAACAGGTGCTGTTGGCATTTTTCGATTAATAATTTCCAACTTATTCAGTTCAGGAATGGTCAGGCTCTCTCGCATATGGCCGATCACTTCATCACCCAAGACGATGACTGGGATCCGATACTTTTCTGATAAATTAAATGCGCGAATGGTTAAATCATAGCATTCTTGGACGGAAGCAGGGCACAACGCAATGATCGGGTGGTCTCCATGTGTACCCCAACGAGCTTGCATTACATCTCCTTGAGCGGGACGCGTTGCTAGGGCTGTGCTTGGACCGTTCCTCTGAATGTTAATCACCACTATTGGAACTTCAGAATAGATGGCCATCCCCAAATTCTCCTGCATCAGTGAAAATCCTGGACCACTGGTCGCCGTAAAAGATTTCTTACCAGCAGCTGAAGCACCAATGATCGTGGCAATGCTCCCAATTTCGTCTTCCATTTGAAGGTAAACACCCTCAACTTGTGGTAATAATTCAGCTGAAAGCTCTGCAATTTCCGAGGAAGGTGTAATCGGATAACCCCCATAAAATTTGGCCCCAGCATCAAGCGCCCCGTATACGCAAGCTTCATTTCCTTGCATGAATTGTACTCCAAGAGGTCTGATCACGTTAACACCTCCAAGGTTATCGCGAAATCAGGACAGCGCAGATCACACAAGCGGCAGTTGGTGCACTTTTCTGGGCTAGTAACTAGCGGTGTCCCGTCTTTTGCTAAAGTGTAGACTTTTTGCGGACAAAACGCCTGACAAATTTCACATTTCTTGCATCGAATCGGCTCTATGAGAATTAAGACATTTTTAACTTGTGACATTTTTCCCTACCCTTCCCTAATTTGTAGAAAATTAATAATCGTTGCTAATGACTATACTCAAGCTTACAAATATCGCTCAATCACGATTAAAATGTTCTCATTTATAAACATCATTAGCCTTCTAATTCACCTTTAAACCACTTTAGAGGCGAAACTTTATAAGAATAAGTCAGCTTCTTATTCCTTTTGCGATCAAGTAATTCCATGTGAAAATATTCGTTAAACTTCAGTTCCTCAAGTGTTGCTAGTGTTCCGGAAAATAGGACAGTACCTTGAAGTTCTCCTGCAATTAAAGACTCCGCCCGCTCCCTCAAATCCTCTGGTCTCATCAATTGAGCTAAGGTACCCTCCTGATATAGAATTTCTTTATCTGAACCAAGCCAGCTTCTCATCTCTAGCTCATCCCAATGATCAATGACATCGTCATAACTCCAAACATCTGGGCACATAATATTTGGATAAACCTGTTTAGATTTTAGAATACTCGCCTTCTCCAAATCACGATCAGTATGATCACTACCTACTCCAACAAATAGGCCCCCTGCTGTATAGAGCAGTACAAATTCTACTTCTCCAGAATTACCTGTTCCAACTACCTCTAACTCTTGGCTTGTTGTTAACTTATTTGGAAGAAGAGGGTAAAAAACCGGCGTTTCCTTAGGTGCGGGAACGCCTAATTCGGCAAGCTCTTGAATGTGTTTTCTAACCTGTTCTTGATTCCGTCCAATGAAACCACCATTCAGGATTCGTTCAGTCTTAAACTCTAATTTTTGCTCAGGGTTCCCATTAATAAAGAAAGTAAAATTTTTCATAAACGTTCCTCCATTTTTTTTGCATTGAATTAGTTAAGTTGCCTTGACTGTTTTAATCAAAAATTACCCGATCCTTTACCGGAGGGAAAATCTCTCGAACCCGTTTAACCTCGGAAGCTTCAACCTCTGCAGTGAGGATAACCTCTTCATCTCCTGCGCCTGCAATGATAACACCCCAAGGATCAACGATAGCACTGTGACCCAAATATTGTTTGCCTTTATTTATACCTGCACAGTTAGCGGAGATTAAATAACATTCATTTTCTAATGCTCTAACCTGATTGAGTGTCCGCCAATGATCCAGACGAGGATATGGCCACGCTGAAGCAATTAGAATAAAATCCACACCTTGATCCAGCATTTTTCGGAACAATTCTGGAAACCTAAGATCGTAACAGGTAGCCAAACCAAACGTTCCATATTCGGTCCCTACCGTTACGACTTGGGATCCCGGTGTAAGAATACGGGCCTCTTCAGAGCCATACCCGAAAAGATGGATCTTCCGATAAGCAGCAATTATTTCCCCTAGGGGATTTAATAGAACACTAGTATTGAACAATTTACCTTGATCTTTTTCTACAAAACTCCCAGTCATAATATAGGCTTGCAGTTCTCTTGCTTTTGCTGCAATTTGTGTTACGGTTTCCCCATTTAAACTTTCACTTTCTGCCTCATAGCTATCGAAATTGAAATACCCTGTCTTCCAGATTTCCGGCATAATAATTAACTGGGAACCTCGACAGGCATCTATTTTTTCCAACATACGCTTTAATCGCTGTTCTTTATTTTCATCATCCTTAATTAGAAATTGTATAGAAGATACTTTCAAGGTTATACCCCCTAAATGAATTTACCGTACGAGATTAACTTGGAACGATCCTCAATCAGTTAGTTTAACAATTAACGAAAATCACCTAAATAACTATGTCCAAGTCCATCTAAAGTAATAGCATCTCTTGGACAAAGGGAAGGGCATAAGCCACACCCATCGCATTTTGTGCGATCAATCTGCGCCTTTTTATCTTCCATAGTGATTGCGCCATAGAAACACCAGTTTACACAGAGTTTACAACCATTACACTTATCCGGATTTACTTCTGAAAGGTAGCGACTCTCTCGATCCACTAAATCCCATGTTTTTAGCTGATTTAAGGTTATTCCCCGCATTTCCGCAATGCTGTTGTATCCCTTGGCCTCCATGAAATTTTCTAACCCTTTAATAAAGTCCTCGATAACACCAAACTGTTTGCTGCCATACATAATCGCTGTACAAGTCTGAACGGTCGAGGCACCCACCATAATTGATTTAACAACATCTTCCCATGTCCAAATCCCATTAGTCGCGGAGATTGGAATGTCTAGAGACTTTGCCACCTTCGCAACCCACTTCAACATAATTGGACGCATCCAGGGACCTCCTACTCCTGCGAATGTAGAATGTAAGAGAGGCCGACCCGTTTCAATATCAATGTCCAAAGCTGGGAATCTATTATGGACGGTAACACCGCTAGCCCCTTCTGCGGCAACTCTTTTCGCGACAAGGACTGGATCCACAGCCTCTGCTGTCAGTTTAATAATCACTGGAATCTTGACTGCATCAACAACGATCTTAGTTACTTGAGCTGCCGCCTCTGGATCGCTCCCTAATTCTTGTCCACTCTTATAACCTAAATCTCGCGGATGGGGACAGCCAAAATTACACTCAATCATATCCGCTCCACAATCTTCCACCATCTTGGCGAGTTTACCCCAATTCTCTAAAGTATCGCCAGATATGCTGCCTATAAAAACGCAATTATGTTCTGCACAGTATTTTTTTGTCTCGATCATCTCTGGCATCCATTCTTCAGGAGTATATGTCGCTAAGAATTCGGCGGAATAATTCGAAAATGCGTGTGGCCAACCTTTCTTATGCAAGACCGTAAACCTTGGTGAAACATATCGATGCAAGGCTTTTTCATAAGTCACTGTTTTAGAAATAAGCCCTCCTGCTCCAGCATCAACACATTTCTTCATGTATTTAGCATCTTTTGTGGGAGTTGCTGAAGCAACAATAATTGGATTCTTAAACTTTTTACCCCATACTTCTACGCTCAAATCAGGTTTCATGTTGACCAACCCTCTCTTTTTTTCTTTTGTGTAGCGACACAATACAATGATATTGCAAATATCGTACCAACTACCTAAGAGCTTATTATCGGGATAATTAGCATGTTTTACTTTCTTCTCGCAATTATCTATTATCATTTTTGATAAAAAGAAATTATTTCTCTTATTATTGAGAATAGTCAGATATTGCTGTTGTAAAAAAAGTAACTGTTTGCAATTAATGCTAACAGTTACTTTTTAATAACGCTTCATTCTTAGTTATTAACACGTAAGTGCGAATCTGGTAATGCAGCCATTAGGTATATTATATGGACCCATATTAATTACTTGCACTTACCCTAAAACGCTCGATTACTTCTCTCGGCATAGGTTTATCTAATAAACTAACTACTACTAAAGTGGCTATATTTGCCATAGAGCCCCAGAATCCACCATGAACAGTCAGCGGATTAGGCCAAATATAGAGAGTTAGATATGTCACTATTAACCCGACTATCAGACCGGCAATGGCTCCTTTGGTACTAGCTTTCTCCCAAAACAATGCTGCAACTAAAGGCGGAGTAAGCTGCATTCCCAGTGACATGGCAATAAATGCCAGCGGTACAATCATTCCTGACCATTTCATACTAATCCACAGAGATATCAAACCTATTAGTAAAATCGTAATTCTGCCAATCAATACAATTTGCTTATCAGTGGCTTTAGGATTGATAAAAGTTTTATAGATATCAATACTGATTACTGAACTAATGGCATGCAAATTGGAATCTGCAGTTGACATACCAGCTGCAATAATCGCGGAAAAGACTAAGCCAATCATAACAGGGGCAGCATATGTGGTCGTTAATTGTAAAAAGAGATTATCTGGGTTGGCAATATTAGGCCACATTATCCTTCCACCTATACCTACCAGTGTTGTAGCAAATAAGTAAGCGAATGATAATAAAATCGGCTGTAAACCACAACTTATTTTGAGGGATTTTAGACCATTCGCTGCATAACAACGCATCCAAAAAGGTGCTCCACCCGGTACCATTCCAAGAGCGATCATCAGGGATGTGGAAAATATGCCAATCCAGGTCAGGTTCCCTAATGCTCCCGGCATGGTCAAATGCTTCGGTATTTCCAGGGCGGCCCTAGCCCACAAATCTGTTGGGCTATTAAACATATAATACGCAGCATAAACGCCACCCGCATACATTCCGGCTATTAAGAGGATTCCTTGGATAACATCTGTCCAGGCCACCGCTTTCATACCACCGGTCATAACGTAGGCTAATATTACAAAAAGAATTATCCAGGCACCAGTAGTAAAAGGAATACTACCATTACTAGCTATTTCAAGGATTTTACTACCACCGATAATTTGAATAGTTACATAAGGAATACAGAAAGCAATATTAACCAAGGCAGTTAAAGCTCTTAAAATCTTAGATTTATAATAGTCATCTAATAAATCTGATGGAGTAATATAACCATTTTTACTTCCCACATACCAAATCCGCTTACCCACATGCCACATCACCAGACTTACTATCAGCGGAGTAGATACAGATACAGTTATCCATGGTATACCTTGTTTAAATAAAGCACCAGCAACTCCCATCATTGCATAGGTACTAAAATATGTCCCGGCAACTGTAAAGGTTAGTGGTAACCAATTCAAACCTCGACCAGCCAGAAAAAAATCTTCTTGAGTGGTTGCTCCTGCATCATTATCAAATTTCATTACAACAATTCCAATAACTAAAGACAATACCATATATGCAATGACAATACCAAATTCAAAAGACATTATTCTCACCTCCATTATTCATTTTCATTCCAAACCTTTAGACTTAGGATTACGATTAAGATGGAACCGACAACTGTCCAAAGCGCTGTCCAAAAGTAGAAAAATGGGACTCCTAGGATCATTGGTTCAATTGAATTGCCGATTAATAAACCTGGTCCGATTAAACAAATATAGCTAATAAATAAGAGAGCGTAAATGACTTTTGACAGACTCATTTCTTTCACCTCCTTGTCCCTGTAATTCAGGCTGATTTGAGAAAACTGGTGTTACTTTGCACGGTTTTAATCAAAGATTACCCGACTTCACCGGAGGGGAAATCTAACAATTATCGAAAATTACCTAAATAACTATGTCCAAGTCCATCCAAAGTAATTGCATCTCTTGGACAAAGGGAAGGACATAAGCCGCACCCATCACATTTACTTCGATCAATCTGCGCCTTTTTGTCTTCTATAGTGATTGCTCCATAGAAACACCAGTTTACACAGAGTTTACAACCGTTACACTTATCCGGATTTACTTCTGAAAGGTAGCGACTCTCTCGATCCACTATATCCCATGTTTTTAGCTGATTTAAGGTTATTCCCCGCATTTCCGCAATGCTGTTGTACCCCTTGGTTTCCATGAAATCTTCTAAGCCTTTAATAAAGTCCTGAATAGCACCAAACTGTTTGCTTCCATACATAATCGCCGTGCAAGTCTGAACGGTCGAGGCCCCCACCATAATTGATTTAACAACATCTTCCCACGTCCAAATTCCATTAGTCGCGGAGATTGGAATGTCTAGAGACTTTGCCACCTTCGCAACCCACTTCAACATAATTGGACGCATCCAGGGACCACCTACTCCTGCGAACGTAGAATGTAAGAGAGGCCGACCTGTTTCAATATCAAGGTCCAAAGCTGGGAACCTATTATGGACGGTAACACCGCTGGCCCCTTCTGCGGCAACTCTTTTCGCGACAAGAACTGGATCCACAGCCTCTGCTGTCAGTTTAATAATCACTGGAATCTTGACTGCATCAACAACGATCTTAGTTACTCGAGCTGCCGCCTCTGGATCGCTCCCTAATTCTTGTCCACTTTTATAACCTAAATCTCGCGGATGGGGACAGCCAAAATTACACTCGATCATATCCGCTCCGCAATCTTCTACCATCTTGGCGAGTTTACCCCAATTCTCTAAAGTATCGCCGGATATGCTGCCTATAAAAACGCAATTATGCTCTGCACAATACTTTTTTGTCTCTACCATTTCAGGCATCCATTCTTCAGGAGTATACGTCGCTAAGAACTCAGCGGAATAATTCGAAAATGCGTGTGGCCAACCTTTCTTATGTAAGACAGTGAACCTTGGTGAAACATATCGGTGCAACGCTTTTTCATAAGTGACTGTTTTAGAAATAAGCCCCCCCGCTCCTGCATCAACACATTTCTTCATGTACTTGGCATCCTTGGTGGGAGTTGCCGAAGCAACAATAATTGGATTCTTAAACTTCTTACCCCATACTTCTACGCTCAAATCAGGTTTCATCTTGATCAATCCTCTCTTTTTACCTATGTGTAATGGCAGATAATATTATGAATTGCAAATATCGTACCAACTACCTAAGAGCTTATTATCGAGATAATTGGCCTATATTGCTTTCTTCTCACAATTATTTTTTATCACTTTTGATAAAAAATCTGACTATTTCTCTTGCTATTGAGAATAGTCAGATTTTTTGTTATTAAAAAAGTAACTGTTGCAATAAATGCTAACAGTTACTTTTTTAATAACGTGCATTCTTAGTTATTTCACGTAAGTGCGAATCTCTAAGGTCATGCAGCCATTGGGTATATTATATGGACCATGAGTCATCTGAGGAGGACGGCACGCATACATACCTTCAATGTATGTCTCTTTCTTTTTAAGATCTGTTAAACTACCTTTTAAAATGTAAACTTCTTCCCAAAAATCATGAATCAGAGTTTCATTTGTTGTCATCCCTGGCGGAAACTTTAAAAGCCTTGTATAGGAGCCAGTCTCGGGATCAAGGCTTAATATCTTCTCAATAATCCCTTCCAACGCTCCCTCGACCTGACTCCAACCAATATTAAGATCATGATCAAAAAATTCCAACTCGGGTTTACCCATTTTTTATCAACCTCCCAATTTATTCAGCTTCGGTGCTGTTTAAATTAGTAGAATGCAAATATGATGCCAAAAGTTAAAACAGCTAAATCGATAAAAAAATAATTAAAAATTATTAACTGATTTCCTTTAATTTCCTGTATAAAGTCGAAATACTTATTCCTAGATACTCTGCTGCCTTTTCTTTTCCGATGGTCGTATTATCAAAACGCTTTAGAGCCTCTTTAATTATTTCCGTTTCTAGGTTTTTCAATTTTGCTTTAGATTGTTTATTAGGTTCTTCAAAAATAACTTTTTTCTTTATTACATCTTCCACTTCGGTCTTCACATTTGCAATGGCGAGAATTCTCTGCGGAAGATGTTCTAACATGATTTTCTGGCCAAATTCACTCATGTTAATAGCATATTCAATAGCATTTTGAAGTTCCCGTACATTACCTGGCCAGCTATACTCTAATAAAGTCGCCATTGTGGTAGCATCCAGTTCCTGTATTGGACGGTCCATTATTGAACCATATTTTTCTAAAAAATAACTTATAAATAGCGGAATGTCTTGTTTTCGTTCTTTCAAAGAGGGAATGAAAATCGGGATGACACTGAGTCGATAATACAGATCACCACGAAACTCGCTTCGTTCTACCATCTCTTCTAGATTCCGATGAGTTGCCGCAATAATCCGTACATTTGTCGTTATGGATTCAACCCCTCCGATACGTTCGATCGAATGATTTTCTAAAACCCGTAAGAGCTTGCTTTGTACGTGTAAGGGCATATCCCCAAGTTCATCTAAAAATAAGGTTCCATCTTCCGCCAACTCAAATTTTCCTGGCTTTCCTCCCCGCTTTGCCCCGGTAAACGCCCCTTCTTCATACCCGAATAGTTCACTTTCTATAAGCGTTTCTGGGATGGCACTACAGTTTATGGCAATAAACGGTCCCTTACGGCGATAACTTGCTCCGTGAACAGCATGGGCAAATAGTTCTTTACCGGTTCCACTCTCGCCACTTATTAATATTGTTGAATCAGTTAAGGCCGCCTTTTGCAGTTTATTCTTAACATGAACAAATTCCTCACTTTGTCCAACTATGTCTTTAAACTCGTATTTACTATAAGTACCTACGAGTTTGGCTGCATACGATTGCACTTCTTTAAGGTTTCGCATCGAAATTGTTGCGCCTTTTATCTCTAATCCTTCTTCAGCATGTATAGGCATAACTGTAGCCAAAAGACGCTTTTTCTTGTATTTAGGATTTTTCTGATAAGTAATTTCGATTTCTGTTTTATTTCGTTTTGCGAGCTCATCTAACGTTAACGAAAAGTTATGGAATATTTTAGTGATGTGTTGATTTAGAGTTTCTTCAGGCGTAATGCCTAAAAGTTCAAGGGCAGATCGATTCAAGTGGATTATTATACCCTTTTCGTTAATCACAATAATTCCTTCATGAATGGAATTCACCACGTTATCGTAGCGTTTAAGTATTATGTTTAATTGATCTTGAACTCGTCGTTCGTTAATCACGCTACCAATCATTTGACACGCTTTGTCTAAAAACTTCCTCATACCCTCTTCGTCGGTTAATAAACGTTTTTTCTGTTTTTCATCGGTTGCAACTAGACAAAAACTACCCAAAACGTCGCTCTCGATCTTTATTGGATATGCTACCACTGCTAAATGAAGACAAGTGCCATAGCGATGACAATCTCTACATTCTTCCGAGCGACCAGGGGCTCGGGTAATAAGTGGATTTCCAGTCACCAAAATTGACCCCGTCAAACTCCTCTCATGATAACGAGTTCCAATTTCATCTTTCGTAACACCTGACCCAGCTAAGATTGTTCTTTCTAGATCGAATACCATAACATCGATTCCTAGGGCGACAGCAATCGCCTCTACGACTTGTTGAACAAATTCTTTTACAGAGGATAATTCTGTCGTCAATGATATCTCCTCCTCGTATAATTAATTTAGTTCCTGCCCCACGAGTCCAAGAAACTAATGGAACGTGGGGTATTTAAATGACCATAGAAAAACTGGAAATTCAGTTAGTATGGTCAACATCAACAAGATGCGCGCAGGATAACGCATACCCCATGCAGCCGTCGTGCCTGTGGGCAGTGTGGACAAGTCAACCCCAAAGCATACTTCAAATTCAACTTGTCCAAAGCCTGTTGGGAAAGCTCTTTTAAGACAGACCCTAAAGTGCTTTTCCACAGGCTGGCACTGTCCACAGGCTCAGGATGAGGAATACTTGATTTTAGGAAGGAGGTGCGGGGGGAAACCCTTTTTAATGACTAACAAATGGCTTTCCCCATTAAAGGCACAAACGCACACTTCCACCAAAAAGATTCCTCAGATTGTTCTATGAGAACAAAAAAGTATTTAATTTTGTTGGGATTCCAGGCAAAATGGTACCGTGAGGTTCGTTCTGGTAAGGCCTTCTCCTCCTTGAGGCTTTGACCTCTTTTTAAGTCTGACTGCCAGCCCACAATTTGAACTTTTAACTCGAAGGTTGCACAGCTTAAAGGGAACTCCTCCGATGGTAGCAGATCGGTTGGATCCAAGGTCTTTTTAAGACAAGTGCTGATTCGGCGAGGTTGTTGACCTGTTGTGGTGCCTGGTCCCAACGTTAATCTTACAAATTCTTCGACTCAGAAAGTGAGGTGATTTTAATTGAGTTTATTTGTCGGTATTGATGTGAGTTCCAGTGATTTTAAAGTGCGAATCTTAGATGAGCGGGGTAATGAACCGGTTAAAAAACTACGGGTTTTGAATGATAAACCTGGTTGTGAGCAAGTTGCCCGATATCTCACTGAAGCCTGCGCTAAAGAGAAAGAAGACCGGCTGGTTATTGGTTTAGAGGCCACTTCCGTGTACAGTTGGCCGTTACAAATGTTCTTAGCGGAAGACCATTGTTTAGCACCTTTACAGCCCCAAATTTATTCCTTTAACCCCAAGGTAGTTGCTAATTTCAAGAAGGCTTATGTGGACCTTCCGAAGAACGATTGGATTGATGCCTGGGTCATTGCCGAACGTTTACGCTTCGGCCGGCTCCCGGAGGGCTCTCAGGTCGATTTCCGCTACTTACCGTTACAACGCCTCACTCGCTTTCGTTGTCATCTGATTGAGATGATCTCCAGAGAGAAAAACTATTTCCTCACTAACTTGTTCTTGAAGTTTAGCACTCTCGCCCAAGGTGCGGTTTTTAGTAATACTTTCGGCGCTACTTCTGAATCCTTGACACTTGAGTTTTTTTCTCCAGAAGAGGTTGCGGCTCGACCGCTTGATGAATTGATTGATTTCCTCATGGAGAAAGGAAGAAGTCATTTCGAGGATCCGGAAGCCAAAGCCAGAGAGTTGAAGGAAGCCGCCCGCAAGGCCCATCGACTACATGGAAGCCTATTGCAACCCATTAACCTTATCCTAGCCACGAGCATCGAAACCATCCACGCTTTAGAGAAGCAGGTAAAGAAAATCGATAAGGCGATCGAAGCAGAAATCAGGCATTTTCCTAATACGCTCATTACCATTCCCGGTATTGGCCCTGTGCTTTCAGCGGGTATTATTGCTGAGATTGGAGACATCCGTCGTTTTCCGAATGAAGGAGCCTTAGCAAAGTTTATTGGGTTAACCTGGCGTTCTCACCAGTCAGGTAATTTTACAGCCGATGACACACCCTTAACCCGAACCGGCAACACCTACTTGCGCAGTTATATCGTCCAGGCTGCTAACTTAGTACGCCAAAAGGAACCAGAGTATAAAGCCTTCTACCAACGTAAATTCTCGGAAAGTAAGACTCACCATCATCGCCGTGCTCTCGTGCTTACTGCACGTAAACTCGTCCGTATGGTTGATGCTCTGCTACGCAGCAACCAAATCTATATGCCACATGGCAATAGGGGGAATGCAAACTAAGCATGAACAAGATAATTAAGATCCCATTTTTGTAACTTTTTCCCATATCATTTTGGGAATGAGATGGTTTCTTATTGCCTTTTTTAACCACTAATTATTAATTTGTTGAAAAATTGACTCGCTTAGGGTCTTGACATATTACCGAAGGACTTAAATGTTAAAAAAACTATTTATTCAAATATTCAGAGTTTGGCGACCAAAACTTCCTTAGAATATATATGCCGTGTGCCATGGTCTTGACCTAAGACTTTAGGAATACCCTAATTATATATTAACTAGCTACTAAATCAACACTCTAGTGCTGATGCCTAATAATTTTAAACTATGTTTAAACTGCGAACTTCCTTCAAAAATTCGGAGGAGAAACAAGCCCTTCTCCATTCCTTTCAATTACTATATGAATATAAAAAAAAGAAGATAACTCAATATTATATTGAATTACCCCTTAGAACAGAATATGGTCATCATAACTTAGTTGAGATTAAACTTCACTACATTCTATTAAAGCTTCGGGAGAAGTATTAGAAAGAGCTTTTTTAATTTTATCCGCAGTCACTGGTAAATCGAAAAATCTATACCCGATTGCGTTAGATATTGCATTCGTAATTGCTGGTGCAGTCGGGATTAAGGAACATTCACCTGCACCGGCAGCTCCGAAAGGTCCATGTTCATGTTTGACTTCTAAATGAATCGATTTTATCTCTGGAACATCACTTAAACGCGGAATATGATAATTTCCGAAGTTTTTAGTCTTATCTGTAATATATTTCTCCTTTAAAGCCATTCCTAAGCCCATCATCACACCGCCTTCCAATTGTCCCTCAACACTTTGGGGATTAATTACGGTTCCCACGTCATGAGCTACAACAATCCGATTCACTTTTACTTCCCCGGTTACCACATTAACCTCAACTACAGCCATTTGAGTTCCAAAAGTATAGGTTTCATAACCGACACCTTGCCCATTTTTATCCAAGGGTGTCACACTTGCAGAGTAATTTCCGTATGCGCGAGGTATCCCTCGTGTATAAAGTTCTGCCAAACCAACAGAAGTTTTCTGATCAAGTGCCGAACTGACTAAACCATTTTCCATAACTAACTCTTCAGTTGGCAGATTTAATAGTTCCGATGCGCATTGCAGCAAACTAGATTTCATTCTTTCTACTGCCATTAATACTGCATTTCCAGTATTGTAGGTTTGTCTACTGGCACAGGTAAAGCCACCATCTGGAGAATCGAAAGTGTCTTTAGAGCTTACTTCAACCATCTGGAAGGGTAGATTCAAAGCTTTTGCAACAAGTTGTGCCATTACAGTATCTAAACCCTGTCCTATATCCGCGGCGGTAGTTACTAATCGAACTTTTCCCATCGGAAGCAATTCTAGGTAAACTTCAGATTGTTCCTTTAGTCCTGTCTTCCCTGGTCCAAACCACATCGAAGCCACCCCAACACCCTTTTTGACAATGTCATTCTTCCCGTGTTTTGCTATTTCTTCGTTCGCGCGCTCGTATTCTGCTTTTAGCAAAGATAGAGTATCAAGATATGCTAATTGATTCTCCAATTCTTGACCTGTAGCAGTATAATCATTTGCACGATAACCATTGATACGACGTATTTCCAAAGGATCGATTCCCAGCATTTTCGCTGCGATATCCATTTGACTTTCCATTGCATAAGCAATTTGCGGAACACCAAATCCCCTCATTGCTCCACTCGGGGGATTATTTGTATAAACTGCTTGACCAAAAATTTTTACGTTAGGAATCCGGTATGGGCCTGTGGAATGTACAACCGCACGAATAACTACTCCTGGTCCGAAGGATAAGTATGCCCCGGTGTCAGCCAAAAACTGAACGTCAATAGCTGTTAGGAAACCCTTATTCGATACCCCAAGGCGATGTTTTATATGGAAAGGATGTCTTTTTGTAGTCGCCAAAAAGGATTCCTCTCGACTATAAACCAGCTTCACGGGCTTTTTAGTAAGAAAGGCTGCAGTTGCCAACAAACCTTGAATAGTAATATCTAATTTCCCGCCAAAACCTCCACCAGTTGTCGTTTGGACAACTCGAATCTTGTCTATTGGGATATTCAAGACCCCTGCCAATTCACTTCGATTGTGCTGTGCATTTTGAGTGCCTACATTAATAACCAATATCCCTGCAGAATCAATATAAGCAACACCTGCTTCTGGTTCAAGGTAAGCATGTTCGTGTGCAGGGGTCGTATATGTATTTTCTATAATTAAATCAGCATTAGCAAAACCTTCTTCGATATCACCTTTAATTAAGGATTGACCAAATGTAACATTCTCGCTATCCGCATGGATTAAATTAATCGTTTCTTTAGCCGCTTCGTTCGCGTCAAAAATTGGTTGTAATCCCTCATAATTAACGATGATCTTATCAGATGCAAGCTGAGCTGCTTTGAGATTCTCCGCAACAACTAAGGCCACTGGATCCCCTTTAAAACGAACTTTTGTTTCGGCCAAAATAGGTTGGTCAGGTCTAAAAATTTTAACGCGGTTTAATCCAGGAATATCCGAAGCAACGTATATTCCCACTACACCTTTAACCTGTTCTGCGATAGTCTTATCAATACTTTTGATAAGTGCATGGTGATAAGGACTTCTAACAACTGCAGCATATAACATATCTTCCATTTTTATGTCATCCGCAAATACTGCTTGCCCAGTTACCTTTTCAGCCCCATCCACTCTTGGTAGACTTTCGCCAAGCACCTCCGTTTTTTGAGATGTGAGATATTCGCTTCCATTTAAATATCCTGATGCCCTTTTTATAGCCTCAATAATTTTAATATAACCAGTACAACGACACAAATTTCCTTGAAATGCTCTAGTTATCTCCGTTTCAGTAGGATTAGGTTTTTGATCAAGTAAGCCTTTTGCGGTTAAAATCATCCCGGGAGTGCAAAAACCACACTGAACTGCACCTGCGTCAATAAAAGCTTGTTGAATAGGATGTAAATTTTCTTTTGTTCCTAATCCTTCAATTGTTGTAACGCTTTTCCCCTCAACGCTCCCAACTAAATAATGGCAAGATTTTACTACGTGTCCGTCTACCAGTACAGCACAAGAACCACATTGCCCTTGACTACAACCCTCTTTAGTTCCCGTTAATTTTAGATCCTCCCGTAAAATTTTAAGCAGTGTCCGCGTAGGATCAGTAATAATCTTTCTTTCCTTGCCATTAACAGAAAATTTTATTTCCTTGCATTCCGTCATTTACGCTTAACTCCTTTTAGAAGCTTTAATTTTATTCCTAGGCCCTTATGAAATCTTCTAACTCTTTTTTAACGAATACTGGCAAAGGCTTGGGCTAGTCAGCCTCATAGATGGATATTTTTATATCGTAAGTGCTTATTGAACCACCATACACATGTAGACATTCGTTCATGCTATTTGAGTACACTATCTCCATAGGCTTGAAATGGAATCCATAAGCTAATCATAGGAATAAAGGTAACTAAGATAACTGCAATCAACGCCAGAAATATAAATGGCACAACTGATCTCGCTAGAGGACTAAAATCTTGTTTAAACACATTCATACCTACAAACAAGTTGAGTCCAAAGGGCGGACTGAACATGCCCAGTGCCCCATTGATAGACATTATGATACCGAGATGAACGTTCGATACTCCGACTTTGTCTGCAATTGGCAAGAACAGAGGTGCCAGTAAAAGAATGAATGGTGCCGCATCCAAAAACATACCCGCGATCACTAGGATCAGGTTCAACATGAGTAATACCAAAATCCTCGAGGTCTCTATGTTACCGATTAATTGATTGAGTAATAACGGCAACTGGCCAACGGTAAACACCCAGGAAAGAACAGCGGCGGCACTGATCAAGATCATAATTTGGGCAGTAATTACTGCTGAATCGATACAAACTTGTAACAAGCTTTTCCAGGTTAATTCCCGATATACAAACAAACCGATGATCATGGCGTAGACGGCAGACACGGTGGCCGATTCTGTAGGGGTAAACACTCCCCCGTAAATCCCACCGATAATGATTATGGGTACCCCTAACGCCCAGGCGGATTCCCGTAAAACATGCCCGACTTCCCTTAAACTAAAGGCTTTTTTCATTCGGATATCGTGTTTACGGGCATACCAATAAGCATACGCCATAAAAAGTAAACCTACCAATATTCCAGGACCAATTCCACCAAGAAACAATGCTCCCACGGAAGCCCCAGTCACGGAACCATAGACAATCATAGTTATACTGGGGGGAATGAGAATGGCTAAGGAAGATGAAGCCGCTACTAGCCCCATGGAAAACCTTTGACTGTAGCCGGCCTCAAGCAGCGCAGGGTAAACCAGAGAGCCAATCGCCACTACTGTCGCCGGAGACGAACCGGACAAGGCGCCAAAAAACATACAAGCTAAAACAGCTGCGATGGCTGTACCCCCGTAGAACCTGCCCATGATCGCATTAGCCAAATCCACAATTCGTTTTGACATACCCCCTTTGCCCATGATATTGGCGGCAAAAATGAAAAAAGGAATCGCCATCAAAGCAAATTTGTTTATACCATTAAACATTTGTTGTACGAAGGCCACATATGGAATGTTTGTATACCACATAGCCAAAATGGCGGGTGCTGCCAAGGCTATGTAAATTGATACGCCGGACAACAGCAATAATCCTAAAGCAACGAACACTAGAGCCAGCATCGTTTCTGCTCCTTTCTTACACGTGACCACTTATCAAATGTTCTAGTTCGTCAACCGTTTGTTCTTTCTTGGACAAAACTTTTAGCAGTGCTTCAATATACTCAAGAATCATATACAAGGCCCCTGCCGGAATAATAGCGTAAATATATTTTATTGGTATCATGGCCGCAGCGCTAATCTGTCCGCTTGCTCCCACCTTTAACATCAGATTCCATCCGATGACCAACATGAAAACGGAAAAAGTCAAACCGACTAGATTGCCAAACACTTTGAAAATCATTTGTCCACGCTGGGGCAACAGCTGCACAAATGCATCCATGCTGACATGAAGTCCTTTCCGCACACATAAACCGCTGCCGAGAAAGGTGATCCAAATCATGGCGAAAGCCGTCACTTCTTCGCCCCAGGACAATGAAAAACCGAACACGTAACGTGTGATCACGTTACCGCACAGCAAGAGAGTTACGCACAGTAATATGAGCCCGATCACCAGACCCACCGCTTTTTCCAATAATCGATTCAGTTTGCTTAGCACAGCAATCCCCCCAAACAATGACAACAGTGGGCGGGCAAAAAACCCGCCCCACTGTTGTCAGGTTATTTTCCGTTCAATTCTTTAATCTGGGCATCGATTTTATTTAAAACTGTTTTGCCTTGATCATCTAAAAGGGTCAACATTTTAGCCCGGGCCGGGTCTTTCACCTTGTCCGCAAAAGCTTGTTTTTCCTGGGGAGTAAGCTTAACGACTTTGCAGGTTTTTTCAAATGCTGGTATATATTCTTCTTTCTCCAAACGGGCTAATTCCTGACGCAGCCAAATCTTGCTGTCATTAGAACCTTTTACAATGGCGGCTTGATATTCTTTGGGCAAACTGTCCCAAAAGTTCTTGTTTATGCCTATCAGCAGAGGCAACCACCCGTGATCGGAAATGGCAATTGTTTTTTGGACTTCATGGAATTTCATTTTAAAGATGGATGACATTGGATTTTCTTGGCCCTCCACCACACCTTGCTGCAAAGCGTTGTAGGTTTCAGCAAAGTTAATTGGAACGGCACTGGCACCTAAAGCCTGATATTGAGCTATTAGCACCGGGTTCTCCATCACTCGAATCTTTTTGCCTTTGTAGTCATCTGGTGTATTGATGGGGAAGTTCCCGCTAAACTGTTTAAAGCCGCTTTCCCATAGATCCACGCCTTTGAGACCTACTTTTTCAAAACCTTTCAGGTACTCCTGGCCTACATCACCGTCCATCACTTTATAAGTTATTTCCCTGTTCGGGAATAAGAAGGGAAGGTCAGTGATTGAAGCTGTTGAATAAAATCCGGTAAGATTTGATGTTGGTAGAAGAAACCCCTGTTGGGTATTCAGCTGAGTTGCCTCAATTTGTGTTCTGGCATCTCCCAATTGGGAGTTAGGGTATAATTCAACTTTTAGATTTCCGTTGGTAGCTTTTTCTACAGCTTCCTTAAATTTTTCCACGGCATGATGCTGTGGAGATACGGCCGGTTCCACGTCACTGAGTTTCATTACGTACTGCTTGTTAGGGGCTGGCGCACCTGATGACGTGGCATCCGTAGAAGGTGAAGTTGCAGCCGGTTGAGTTGTCCCGCAACCTACCGATAATAAGATAATAGTTAGCAACAAAATTAAAATGTTAAAAAACTTACGAGATCTTAGCATTTCTTTCTCCTTTCTTAGTCGTGCTGATTAATTCAGTTTAGTAGATTTCCAGTCCTTTAAGCTCCTCTCCTCCCTAATTAACATTCAATACAGAATATTTGCAATAAATGTGCCAAGTCCTAATATATCTTTTAGGGCTTGGCAAAGGGGAAATAGTATTCTTTTTTCTCAATATATTTGTCAATTATGAAAAGTTTTACTATTTTTAGGAAACTTGCGAAAAACAGGAAGGTCTCTTCAAGGGAGGAGAAGTTGCCATATTTGTGATGTGGGTGATAATCCAGTCAACGCTTTCAGGGATAAGCAATACTTTTTAGCTTTCTATATAAGGTCGAGATACTTATTCCTAGATACTCTGCTGCCTTTTCCTTTCCGATGGTCGTATTATCAAACCGCTCTAGCGCCTCTTTAATTATTTCTGTTTCTAGGTTCTTCAATTTTACTTCTTTAGTTTGTTTACTAGACTCCTTTAAAATAACTGGTTTTATCATTACATCTTCCACTTCGATCTTCAGATTTGCCGTGGCAAGAATTCTCTGCGGAAGATGTTCTAACATAATTTTCTGACCAAATTCGCTCATGTTAATAGCGTATTCAATAGCATTTTGAAGTTCTCGCACATTACCTGGCCAGCTATACTCTAATAAAGTCGCCATA